>JBBSVJ010000027.1:0-23944 GCA_038233665.1 Lysobacterales bacterium | reverse complement strand
TTTTCCCAGGCGCGCAGCAAGTCGGGGGTCAGACCCGTCCGTTTCGCGACGACGCGTACCGAGTGAAGTGGAGGGGTGGGATCGTCAAGCATGGTGTCATGCTAAGAAGTTGCTCACATGTTGTCCAGAAAAATAGACCATTTGTCCAAGTTTATACAGAGGCTTGACGCAAATAAGTTGGACATGTATAGTCTCTTCTCCAGGTATGACCTCAAATACATGGACAAACCTTCGACAATCCCGGTTTGAATTCTTCCCCGTCCCCACGTCAACCAACGGAGTCATCCCATGAAATTTGTCCCATTTATTCTTGCTACCGCAATGGTTGCTGCATCTGGTGCTGCCGCTGCAGCCGAGATGGAAACGTCCGCCAAGAAAGACATCGTCGAAACCGCCGTCGCTGCCGGTTCTTTCAAGACGCTCGCTGCCGCGCTTCAGGCCGCTGGTCTCGTTGAAACGCTGAAGGGATCTGGCCCGTTCACCGTGTTTGCGCCGACCGACGATGCATTCGCGAAACTGCCCGCCGGAACTGTCGAAGCCCTGCTCAAGGACAAGGCCAAGTTGACCGCGATCCTCACCTACCATGTGGTCGCCGGAAGGGTTCTGGCAGCTGACGTCGTCAAGCTGGACAGCGCCAAGACCGTCAATGGCCAGTCGGTCACGATCAAGGTCATGGGCGACACCGTGATGGTTGATGGCGCGAAGGTAACGGCGACCGATATTCAGGCCTCCAACGGCGTGATCCACGTCATCGACAGCGTGCTGATGCCGAAGGAGTAAAAGCTCCGGTTTTATCCCGTCGAGCGGATTGTTTGATAGCTCGACCTTACGCCTCTGCCGTCCCTCCCCGGCAGGGGCGTTCGTATTTTCAGACTGCGTGATTGCACGCGCTGGGATTCGACCAACATCGCGACATGAGCCATTTACCGGATCAACGGCGATTTCGCCCGGCGCGTATCGGAGGCCCTGCTGCGGGTCATTGATCGTCACGCGGTATCGTGGGTTCGTCGACGAGAGGCGCCATCCCGGTGCGTTTCGCTGCGCTGTTGCGAAGGATTGATCCCGCCGCCGCCGCCTCGGGCGACCGCCCCTATCAAAAAAAGAAAACCCGGACGGGCAAGCCATCCGGGTTGAATCCGGCAACGCCGGAGGGGGAACTGGTAACTCGTTCTGTTCGCGGTAAAACCGCTTTCCAGGTGGGGCAACACGAGGAAGACGCCGAGCAATAGTACGCAGACGTCTTATCTAATGCAATACCTTAAGTTCCATCCTCCAAGTTATTGAATATAAGAGCATTAATATTGATCAATTCAGCTTGAGGGCGGCCTGCTTGAGTTCTCTGCGCTGTTCTGGCGACTGTGACCAGTCGTTGTTCAACAGCGCGGCTTCCCACTGTCCGTAGGTAGGGTTGGGCAGCACGAACCAGCGCTGGCCAATCCAGTTCAGATAGGGTTCGACGGCCTGCTCTCGACCTTGTGGCGTGTTTGCCGTGACATCGACAAAATCGCCGAGTTGGTCGCCAACCTGCAACAGCACCCGATAGTTGCGTGAAATCAGCTCGCGCCGGCAGCCCTTGTCGCTGCCGTTTTGCTCACAGCCGGCGACGATCGTGCCGAGGCCGAGAAAGACGGTTTCATCCTTGTCGATCGGAAAATCGAGCTTGCGCAGATTGGACAAGGTTGCCTCAGAAAGATCGCTGGCGCGGTTGGACAGATAAAAAACCGTAACGCCCTTGCTCGCTGCGAGCCGTGCGAACTCCAGCGCACCCGGCAAGGCGGCTGCCTTTCCCTCGTTACACCATTCGCGCCAGGTGAATTCGTCATAGCTTTGGTGATTCACGATCAGGCGCGCCTGATAGGGCGAGTTGTCGAGCACGGTTTCATCGATATCGAGGATCACTGCGGTCTTGCGCGAATCGAGCAGTGCAGATTTCCGCTCGCCTTTTGGCAAGGCTTCCCATGTCGAATCCGCCAACGCGCCTTCGAGCTCATCACTGGCCATGCGATAGGTCTGGCGATAGATCAGATCACGCTCGACAGCGGTCTGGGTCCATGCCACCGCATTGAGATTGTCGTCTGGCGTGGCGGATGAAGGCGTTGAATCTGAAGTTTGCACTGGAGGTTGAGTGACGCGCGCAGTGGTCGGGTGCGGGCGTGTTGTGGGCGCGCTGCAGGCGCTGACTAGCAAGGTGGCGAGGATCGCTACTGGAGTGAATCGCGACATGCTGAACTCCGCATTGTTCGAAAGAGGGTTGAAGTGTCATCAAATTCTACTTCACGCGGATGACTGATCGGACTGGTATTGCCATGCTGCGACTGACAGACTGCCCGCCGACTTTGGACATCAACCCGCATGCCGCTTTCGTCATCGCTCACGCCCGCACGAATTGTCCAGGTCAGCTACCTGCTTGCAGCAGTCGCACTGTTGCTGATCTTGCAACTTCACTTGCTGCCGGTTTTGCTCAGTGGCTTGCTTGTCTATGCGCTGGTCAACGCGCTTGCGCCTTCATTGCAGCGACATCTGCCGGGAGCTCGCGCGCACTGGCTATTGGTCGCCTTGCTGGCTGCCATCGTGGTTGGATTGCTGAGTTTGGCGATCGTCGGCAGCATCGCGTTCCTCGGCTCCGAGCATGGCAATCCGGCACAGTTGTTCGAGCGACTCGCACCGGTCGTCGAACGCGCAAGGGCACAACTACCGGCTTTGGTCGTCGATCATTTGCCTGACAATTCCGAGCAGATTCGCTCGGCCGTCATGGAATGGCTGCGCGAACATGCCGGACAGTTGCAGCTCGCCGGCAAGAATGCGGCGCGCGTAATCGTTCACTTGCTGATCGGCATGGTCCTCGGTGCGATGCTGGCCCTGCAGAGCGCCTTGGCGCGCAAGCCGGGCGGTCCTCTCACGGCCGCGTTGACCGCGCGCTGCATTCGTCTGGCCACGGCATTTCGCGACATCGTCTTTGCCCAGGTCAAGATCTCTGCACTGAACACCTTGTTCACCGCGATCTTTCTGCTCATAGTGTTGCCGCTTTTTGGCGTCAATTTGCCGCTGGCCAAGACTCTGGTGCTGGCGACCTTCGTCTGTGGCCTGCTGCCGGTGATCGGCAATCTCATTTCGAACACGCTGATCTTTGTCATTGGCCTGTCGGTATCGCTATGGGTGGCGATTGCCGCGCTGACATTTCTGGTGCTGATCCACAAGCTTGAGTACTTTCTCAATGCGCGCATCATCGGCGGCCAGATCCGCGCGCGCGCCTGGCAGTTGCTGATTGCGATGCTGGTCATGGAGGCCGCTTTCGGAATCGCCGGTGTGATCGCCGCACCGATCTATTTCGCCTATCTGAAGCGCGAGCTGGAGGCCGCCGACCTGGTGTGACTCCGCTCAGTCGTCAAACAAGGCGGCGAGCTTGGCAATGCTTGAGCTGGCAACTTCCTTGCGTTGCGCTTCGTCCTGCTCGGTATCACGGCCTGACCAATGCAGATCGTCGGTGGGCAATTCGGCAAGAAACCGGCTCGGATCGTTCGCAAGAATTTCACCAAAGCGCCGTTTGCGGCGGGTGAAGCTCAGGGCGAGTTGCTCCTTGGCTCGAGTAATACCGACGTACATCAGGCGACGCTCCTCATCGAGGCGTCCTTCATCGATGCTGGCTTCGTGGGGGAACGAGCCCTCCTCAACGCCAACGATGAAGACGAAGCGAAACTCCAGGCCTTTGGCCGAATGCAGGGTCATCAGGCGTACCGCGTTGCCCGGATCATCGCGATCACCGTGGGTCAACAAGGCGAGCTGGGCGGCCAGGTCACCGGCGGCGCCTTCCTTCTGCATCGCGCGAAACCATTCCGTGAGTTCCTTCAAATTTTCGAGGCGGCGCGCGCGCAGGCCCGGTTCCTTGATTTGCGCGGCGATGTGGCCGGCATAGCCAATGCGTTCGATCAGCTGATCGACCAAGTCGGCCGCTGCACTCCGCTCGGCGGTGCGCGCGAGATCGCGAATCAGATTCACAAAACTGACCAAAGCCGATGCCGGACGTGCCGCGAGCCCCGCCAGCACCGTGTCGTTCTGTGCCGCTTTCAACATCGAAACATGCCGCGCCCCCGCCGCTTGACCGAGTTTTTCAAGCGAGGTTGCGCCGATGTCTCGACGTGGAATATTGACGATGCGCAAGAATGCCGCGTCGTCATCGGGGTTGTTGATCAGACGCAAGTAGGCGAGCAGATCCTTGACCTCGGCGCGTTCGAGAAACGCCGTGCCGCCGCTCAGGTGATACGGCACGCGCGCAATACGCAACGCTTTCTCCAGCGCGCGTGATTGATGATTGCCACGATAGAGAATGGCGAAATCATTCCAGCGTGCCTTGTGCTTTTCAGCCAGATGCGCGATTTCGGCGGCGACGCGCTCGGCTTCGTGCTCATCGTCGCGACACTCAAGTACCCGAATCGGAGGCCCTTCCGCTGCTTCGCTCCAGAGGTTCTTCTCGAACAGATGATCATTGTTGGCAATCAGCGCGTTGGCCACGCGCAGGATGCGGCGTCCGCAGCGATAATTCTGTTCTAGCTTGATTACCTTGAGCTTTGGATAGTCGCGTGACAGTTCGCCGAGATTCTCCGGGTTCGCACCCCGCCAGGCGTAGATGCTCTGATCATCGTCACCGACCGCAGTGAACATGCCGCGCTCGCCGGCGAGCGCCTTGACCAGGCGATACTGTGCCGTGTTGGTATCCTGATATTCGTCGAGCAGCAAATAGCGAATGCGCTCCTGCCACGCCGCACGTGCCTCATCGTCGCTTTCCAGGATCTTGAGAGGCAGGCGAATCAGATCGTCGAAATCGACCGCGTTGAAGGCCGCCAACCGGTTCTGATAAGCCGCGTAAATGGCAGCCGCCTCGTGCTCACGCACGCCATTTGCGCGTGCCTCGGCCTGCTCAGGCGTGAGGCCTTCATTCTTCGCTCGCGAAACCAGGTTTTGCAGCGCCCACAACGCATCTTTCTTGATCCCGTTCGGTGCCAGATCCTTGATCAGACCTTGACTGTCATCGGCATCCAGCACCGAGAATCCTCGGCGCAGATTCACCCGCGCATGTTCGATCTGAAGAAACTTGAGTCCCAGCGCATGGAATGTGCAAACCGTCAGCCCTTCGGCCACCGGTCCCTGGATCAGCTTGCCCACTCGCTCGCGCATCTCGCGCGCGGCCTTGTTGGTAAACGTGATCGCGGCGATTTTGGAGGCCGACAGATGCTTGGCCTTGACCAGATGCGCGATTTTTTCGGTGATTACCCGCGTCTTGCCGGAACCCGCGCCAGCAAGCACGAGCAGGGGGCCATCGCAGTATTCAATAGCGGCGCGTTGATGGGGGTTGAGCATCTTTGGCCGGAAATAGGGAGTAGGGAAGGGGGCAATCGGTCAAGCAGATCAGCGCAATTGTGCCCGCCTCACGCGCTTACGTCATGCGCGAAGCCGCGAGCACCCAAGAGCTGTGCCAAAATCTCACAACTGCGGCTATAGCCGATTCCCCCATTTCCGTTTCCCAGCCTTCCATGTCCAAACTCTATTTCTATTACTCGGCCATGAATGCCGGCAAGACGACCACGCTGTTGCAGAGCGCTTACAACTATCACGAGCGTGGCATGCGCACGCGGATATTGACGCCGAAACTCGACAACCGCTCGGGCGAGGGTGTGGTCGCCTCACGGATTGGGCTCAAGGCCGAAGCGCAGCGTTTTGATCGAGATGACGATCTGCTTGTGCTGATCGATGCCGATATCGCGATCAACGGAAAGCTTGATTGCGTGCTGGTCGACGAGGCGCAGTTTCTGAGCAAGTCACAGGTATGGCAATTGTCCGATGTGGCCGACAAACGTGGTATCCCGGTGCTGGCTTATGGCTTGCGTACGGATTTCCGTGGTGAACTATTCGAGGGCAGTCAGTACTTGTTGGCTTGGGCCGACAAACTCGAAGAGATCAAGACGATCTGCCACACCGGTCGCAAAGCCACCATGGTCGTACGCGTCGACGAACACGGCCGCGCGATCACCGACGGTCCGCAAGTCGAGATTGGCGGCAATGAACGCTACGTATCAGTCAGCCGCGCCGAATTCAAGAAAATAGTCGACGGCGAAGGGCGCATTGAATTGCAGCAGACGGTGTTGCCGCTTTAGCGGGCTGGATGACCAGCCGTTCGGCGGGCAAGGGCCGAAATCTGGAATTAGCGGTTCGCTGCGTGGGTGGGGTGCGGCGTATCGATCTCCGAGGCAAACAACGATTTTCGTTGACGATCATCGGCAAGTCGCGTTTTTCGCCGTAATCCCGCTATCCAGGATCCTGTGTCCTCAATGCTGACATTGAGGACAATAGAACGTCGATCGCTGCCCCAACGTGATCGATCGAATAATTGTTCCACAATGGCGGCAGGGTTGGCCGACCCGGCCGTAGACGGTCAGCTCCTGCTCGAAATAACCGGGGACGCCGTCGGGTGAAATGAAATCGCGCAGCGTGGTGCCGCCGCGTTGGATCGCATAGCTGAGGATGCGTTTGATGGCATGGCTGAGTTGCGCGTAGCGTGCGCGTGACACCGATCCGGCTTTGCGTCGTGGATGGATGCCGGTCGCAAACAATGCTTCCGCCGCGTAGATGTTGCCGACGCCGACCACGATGGCTTGATCCATGATGAAGGTCTTCACCGACGCCGCGCGTCCGCGTGAAAGTCGCCAAAGATGGTCGCCGTCGAAGTCATCGCTGAGTGGCTCGGGTCCTAACTGTGCGAGTAGTTTGTGCGTGCTGCCCACGGGCTGCCAGAGCAGACTGCCGAAACGCCGAGGATCGGTGAAACGCAAAATACGCCCGGAATCGAGCAGCCAGTCGAAGTGATCGTGCTTGCCCGGTGGCGTATTGGCATCTAGCGCGCGCAAGCTGCCGGACATGCCGAGATGCAGCAGGGCACTGCCGACCTCAGTGTGGACAAGCAGATATTTGGCCCGGCGCTCGATCGAACCAATTCGCTGACCGGGTAGCGCCTCGATCAGGGTTTGTGGAATCGGCCAGCGCAATTTTGGCTGGCGGATGATGAGTTTCGAGATGCGCCGACCGAGTAGATGCGGCGAGATGCCAAGACGTGTCGTTTCAACTTCAGGCAATTCGGGCATCGTGTGATCGACTCAATGCGCGAGAGCGTCAGCGTCACCGAGCAAGACGGTGACCTGTTCGGGGGATAACGCGTAGTTCAATGCGGGATCGACGCGTCGGGCGACGATGGAATCAGCGTTGCGAGCGATTTGATACGTGATCAGCGCGCCATTGCCGAGCTGAAGTTCGATCAATTCATCGTGGGCGTTACTGGAGGCTTCAGTGCGAACGGTGATGCGTGCGGCCAATGCGCTACTCCATGCCCCGATCAGGTCTGGCCGATCGACATGATTGATCTTGAGGCTCGTCACTACCGATCCGCGCGGCAGCAAATGGCGATCAATTTCACTCGCCGGTGCGGCAACTAGGAATGGACTGAAACGATCCGGCACCATCGCAATCGTATCGCCTGTACGCACGTAACGATCGCCGTTGAAGGCATCGGTCGTGCCGATATCGAAGTGCTCACCGTCGAGGTCGAGACTCATCAACGGTGGATCGAGGCCGACTTTCTTTGCATCAAGACTGCTGAATGATCTCCGGCTGCGAACCGCTGAGGTCGCGATCGAGAGCAGACGCGCCACTTGAGTGTCATCAGCGGGCAGGTCGTATGGCTGGCGCATCCTCCAGTGTCGGTCAACACGCTCGAAACGACGAGATACGCACTCCAGGCAAGTAACGCGAATCTGTTTGATCGCCGCAGGATCAAGCGCGCTGAGCGGCGGCTCGAATTGCGCAACTTCCTTGTTGACCTGCCAATACACAGCCATGCCGAGTGCCGCGACGACGGCGATCAGGATCCAATTGATCCGCGCAGCACGCTTCATCAACGACGCCGACGCCGACGCCAGATCCACAATCCGCTGCCGACGAGCAGAATCGGAACACCCAGAAGAAATCCGAAGCTGATGAATGCCAGCGCCGCGTCGGACAGCTTGATCTGGCGATCCAGCGCTGCCGCTTCAGGGACGTTGATCAACGCATCATCGGCCAGTAGCCAGTCAAATACCCGCGTTCCGAAATCGCGATTGCCGCCGTTGCCAAGATAGCTGTTTGAAATGAAATCACCGTCGCCAATAACCACAACCCGCTGCTCGCCGACACCTGGTCGCGGCGACAAGCGCGTCATCGCGAAGGCAAAATCGAGAGGCCCCGAAATCTCGCCATTCTTGCCGTCGTAGCGCACGTCTCCTGCCGCTTCTCCGACTTTTGGAATGTGGCCGGTCTCGTTCCAGGATTGTGCCGAGCTTTGCAAGATCGATTTGAAATCCCAGTGGGGCGGCGCGAGCTGGGCCAGCGCAACTGGCTGCGGAAACAAGGTGCCAAGATCGAAACCGTTGTCGATCGCATGCGCCGGGTAGCGATTGACCGCGACGAAGCTCGGATCCTGAATGCCATACGCTTGACCCGCGCCATCGACAATCACGCCTGGCAAGATCCGAATCGACAAGGCTTCGGCAAGCGCATCAAGGCCATTGTTTTCCTCGGGTTCGAGCAGCCAGAGCAAGTTGCCGCCGCGCTCGATGTAATCGACGATCGCCATCGCCGGCGGTCCGGCCAGTGCGACACGAGGATTCGCGATGACGAGCAAATCGACGTTGTCGGGAACCTTGCCGGTGATAGCGAGCGCAAGGTTGATGTTGTGGATTCCGCGCTGCTTGAGGGTCTCGCCGAACTGACCGAGATCGGCGTTTGCCGCACCATCGGGTTTACGCTCGCCCTCACCTTCGAGAAACGCAACCAGACGATCTTTTGCGCGCGACAGGCGCAAAAGTGCGCTGCTCAGTTCAGCCTCGCTCATCACTTTGAGGCGTTCGCTGCGACCTTTGTATTTCAGCTCGATTTCACCATCGATTTGCACGCCGGCCTGGCGCATGGCATCGGGATCGGCGTCCGGATCGATAAAACTCAGCGTCAGGTCGGATTTGACCCGCTCGTAGCGCGCCATGAAATCGCTGATGGTCTTGCGCAGATTGCCTTGAGGTCGCGCATAGGAAACGATTTCGATTGGCCCCTGCATCGACGCAAGCAATCTGGCCGATGGCTCGCTCAGGCTTGCACGTTGGGTTCGGCTGAAATCGTGGATAAATCCATAACGCGTGCTCAGAAAACCGATCAGCATTGCGATCGCAATCAGCAACAACACATGGAGCAGGTTGGTCAGACGCTCGCTCATCGCTCAGCCTCGCGTACGCAGGCTGTCGAGACGCCGCGCCGCAAACAGCAATGCCAATGTCGTGACCAGCAGAAAATAGACAATATCGATACTCGCAACGAGGCCGTAGTAGAAAGGCTCCAAATGCGTTGACAGTGACAGCCAATTGATCAGCGAATTGTCGACGCCCTGATAGCGAGCGCCCATGTCGATCATCGCGAGCAAGCTGCCGATGATCAGCGCGGCTGCCGCGGCCAGCGCCGGGTGCGCAGTCCATGCCGAGCAAGCGATGCCGATCGCCGTCAGGCTGCCAGCAAACAGCAGCAACCCAAGCGTCGCCGCAGCGAGACGACCGAGATCGAGCGTGGTGCCGAACTCAAGCATCAAGGGCATACACAGGGCGATCAGTACAATCAACGCGACCAGCACGTAGGCGCCGAGGAATTTGCCGAGGACGATGCGCAGATTGCCAATGCCGGCCGCGAGCAGAAGCGGCAGCGTGTGCGCGCGCCGTTCGCCAGCGAGGCTTTGCATGGTTGCCAGCGGCACGATCAGCATGAGTAGGCCCGAGAGACTACGCAGCAGCGGGATAGCAACCAGATCAGTCGCGCCTTGTGAGTTCGCCACGGCGGCGAGTTTCGGTGCGATGCGCAAGTAGGCATCCAGGGCAATCAGGAATTGCCAGGCGAACAGAGCGCAAGTCAGGCCGAGCAGGATCCACGCAAAAGGCTGCGCGAATTGACGCTTGAAGTCGTTGCTGGCGAGCAGACCGATCGTGCTCATGCCGCTACCTCGATCGTCGCCGTTTCGCCCGCTATGCGCACGAAGGTGTCTTCGAGCACGTTGTTATCGGCACGCAGTTCGAGCAAGCCGAAGCCGGCCTCGTTGATCGATCGGGCAAGGTCGCCGGCGCTGGCGTCGTCGTGAAGCGCGATTCGCCAGCGACGGCTGTCAATGACCTGCGCGCTGGCGACCATTGGCATCTGCATCCACGCATCCTCGCCAACATCGCGCTCGATACGTACACGTAGTGCGCTGCCCGTATCGAGTTCGGCGAGCACCGCCGAATGGCGCAAGTGGCCCTGATGAAGAATCGCGACCCGATCGCAGCAAGCCAGAACATCCGACAGCACATGCGTCGACAGCACTACTGCGTGATCCTGGCTGAGGGTGCGGATCAACTCGCGCAAGCGCAGCGCCTGGATCGGATCGAGACCGGATGCCGGTTCATCAAGCACGATCAGCGCGGGCTCGTGAACGATGGCTTGGGCCAGGCCGACGCGTTGACGGAAACCCTTGGATAGCAAACTGGTCAGACGTTTGCGCATCTCGCCAAGCTCGCATCGCTCGATCGCTATTTCGACTGCTGCGTTTATTGCCGCGCGAGTGATGCCATGCAAACGCGCACAGAAGCGCAGGTATTCCTCGACAGTGAGTTCGCCATACAGCGGCGGTTCTTCCGGCAGGTAGCCGATATCGCGTCGTGCACGCTCGGGATTCGCGTAGAGATCAAGACCCTCAAGCATCACGCTACCCGAACTCGGCGCGAGCATGCCTGCGATCATCCGCAACGTGGTCGACTTGCCCGCACCGTTGATACCCAGCAAGCCGAGGACTTCGCCGCGTTGCAGATCAAGATTGAGATCGCTGACAATCACGCGCCCGGACAGTTTTCGGGTCACGCCAGCGAGCGATAACGCAGGGAAAGAGTGATTCATGCCGCGGGGATTGTTTCGACTATGGACAAGAAGGGCAAGGGTAGTCGGTTTTCTTGAATTTTTCTGTGGCGTTTTTTTTGGAGTGCGGCATCATTGCGGGAGTTTCATTTGCCGCCTCCTGTTCGTCGTCCCGGCTCAGGCCGTCACCCCGTTACTTTGCACTTTAAGGGTGCGATCCAAAGCTGCGTGCGCTAAAAAACAAAGCCGCGGGCTACGCGAATAGGCCAATCTCCGACAACAAAAAACCCGCCATTCGGCGGGCTTTTTGCGAGAATGCCAGATCAATTATTTGATCTTGGCTTCCTTGTACGCCACGTGCTTGCGCACGACGGGATCATATTTCTTGATCTCCATCTTCTCGGGCGTGTTCTTCTTGTTCTTGTCGGTCGTGTAAAAATGGCCGGTGCCGGCAGAGGACACGAGGCGGATCTTGTCGCGCTTGGATGCCATGATTCAATACTCCTCAGATCTTCTCGCCGCGCGCACGCAGCTCGGCAATGACTACTTCGATACCCTTCTTGTCGATCGTGCGCAAACCGTGGTTCGAAACCTTGAGTTTGATCCAGCGATTTTCAGCAGCGACCCAAAAACGGCGTTCATGAAGATTCGGCAGCCAGCGGCGGCGTGTCTTGTTGTTGGCGTGGGAAACACTATTACCGGATTGGAAACTCTTTCCGGTGACTTGGCATACGTTTGACATGCGAACCTCGTCATTGTCGGTTACCGCCCTTGGCCAGGACGGATTCGGCCCAGCGACGTCAATACGCCACACGATGCTGGGTTGCTTTGGTCATGCGACGGAGGGGTCGTGTACCGGGTTCCGTCCATCCGGGCAAACCGGCGGAGCAGGCCAAAGCGAGCCGCACTTTATAATCTATTCCGGCTCATGCCGCAAGCAAGGCGTCTCAGATTTCCTCGGTCGCCGTGCGCTTGGATCGGCGAATCAGCCAGCCCACGCCGCGCAGGTCGGCGATACCGACCAAGGCTCGGTTGAGGTTGTTGTATTTTGAAACGCCGGTGCCGCGTGCGCGGTGGTTGACCGGTACGCTTTTAACCAGCCAGCCTGCGCGTTGCATCAGGGCCGGCAGATAGCGATGCATGTGATCGAAATAGGGCAAATCGAGAAACGCCGCACGCTCAAACAGTTTGATGCCGCAGCCGGTATCCGGGGTTTCATCCTGGAGCAGGCGACTGCGGATCGCATTGGCTACTTTCGAGGCGAAGCGCTTGCTGCCGGTATCCTTTCGATCGACGCGCCAGCCGGCGAACAATTTGATCGCCGCGGGCGAATCAGCGCGCATCGAAAGCAGCTTGGGGATATCGGCCGGATCGTTCTGGCCATCGCCATCGAGGGTGGCGATCCAGCTGCCGCGTGCAGCCTTGATGCCGTTGCGAATGGCCGTGCTCTGGCCGCTCTGGGAGGCGTGACGAATGACCCGCAGTTCGGGATTTTCAGCTTTCGCGGCGCTGAGTACAGCGAGGCTGTCGTCCTTGCTTGCATCATCGACGTAGACGATCTCGAAATCGATCACGCCGCGAAGCGCGGCTGTGATCTCGTTGATCAGCGGCAAGACATTGTCGCGCTCGTTGAAAACCGGTACGACGACGGAAAGCTGGGTCATGGCCCGGATCCTGTGATGAATAGGTCGGCAACCCATGCGATTGCCGAGCAAGCCCTCAATTATCGCCGATATTTTCGTTCAGCCCAAATCGAGGACGACGCAGAACCCAACAGAATAGCGAGCAACTGAGCGTTCGGATAACCGTAGGAGCCCCGCCAGGGGCGAGATTTTTGCGCAATCTGGCGGGAAAGTTCGCCCCTGGCGGGGCTCCTGCAAAATCATTGCTGGCTCAACGAATGCGGCCGAGGATTCCGTCGAGCTCATCGAGACTGTGATAGCTGATCACGAGCTTGCCGCGGCCACCGCGACCATGATTGATGGCGACGCGCGCGCCGAGCTTTTCACCGAGTTCGTTCTCCAGGGATTCGATATCGGCGTCACGCTTCGGTTTAGCCGGTTTGCCCTTGGGCAATTCCGTGGCATTGCGTACCGCCTCCTCAAGCTCGCGTACGGTCCAGTCATTGTCGACCGCCTTTCGGGCGAGAGCGATGGCACGCGGCGCGAGGAGTGTGAGCAACGCGCGCGCATGACCCATATCCAGTTGGCCTGCATCGAGCAGATCACGGATTTCGTCGGGAAGATCGAGCAAACGCAGCAGGTTCGAGACGGCCGCACGTGAACGTCCAACGGCATTGGCGGCTTGCTGGTGGGTCAACTCGAATTCGGCAATCAAGCGCGCCAGCGACTGCGCCTCTTCCAGCGGCGACAAATCTTCTCGCTGGATATTTTCGATCAGCGCGATCGCGATAGCGGCACGGTCGTCAATGTCGCGAACCAGCGCGGGAATTTCGGTAAGCCCGGCAAGCTGGCTCGCTCGCCAGCGGCGCTCACCTGCGATCAACTCGAAGCGACCCTTGCCGGCATTGCGAACGATCACCGGCTCGATCACGCCTTGCGATTTGATTGACTCGGCCAGTTCCTGCAGCAAATCCTCATCGAAATGCCGACGTGGCTGATATTTGCCCGCCGTGATCGAGGTGACCGACAGCGATCGGAGTTCACTGTCGCCGTTCGCGCTCGATCCCGTCGTCTCGCTGTCATCGCCGCCGAGAAGGGCGTCAAGCCCGCGCCCGAGTCCAAGCCCGCGTTTTTTTGCTGCCATTGCGTCGGTTCCTAGCTGACTGGTGCTGCGGTAGGTGTTGCCGTGCGTTCGCGGCGCAACATTTCGCCGGCGAGGCCAAGATAGGCGATTGCGCCACGTGACTCGCGATCGTAAAGATTAATCGGCTTGCCGTGACTCGGTGCCTCTGCCAGGCGGATGTTGCGCGGGATGATCGAACGCAGCAACTTCTCGCCGAAGTGTTTGTGCAATTGTGCCGAGACATCGTTGCTGAGGTTGTTGCGCACGTCATACATGGTGCGCAGCAAGCCTTCAATTTCGAGGCCAGGGTTCAGTCGTTTGCGCACCGCCTTGATCGTGTCGACCAGGCTAGACAGCCCTTCGAGCGCGAAATATTCGCATTGCATCGGAATCAGCACGCCATGGGCTGCGGTCAGTGCGTTGAGGGTCAGCAGGTGCAGGGACGGCGGGCAATCGATCAGGATCGTGTGATAGCGATCGCCGAGTTTTTCGAGCTGCTCCTTGAGCCGGTGTTCGCGCGCGAGCGCATCCATCAGCTTGATTTCTGCGGCCGTCAGATCGCCACTGCCGGGCAGTAGATCGAATCCACCTTCGGTCTTGACGATGGCATCTTCGATGGCGGCTTCTTCCAGCAGCACGTCGCAACCGTTGGGTTTGGCCTGACGCTTGTCAACGCCAGCGGCCATGGTTGCGTTGCCTTGCGGATCGAGGTCGACCAGCAGCACACGTCGGCGCGTCTCGGCCAATGCGGCGGCGAGATTCACGGCGGTGGTTGTCTTGCCTACTCCACCCTTTTGATTTGCGACGGCGATGATGCGAGTCATGGAAGCTTCCGTTCAGACGATCCATCAAACGAACGTTTGACGATAACGAGATGCCGCTCAGCGTCGAGGCCGGGCACATCGAGTCGATGCACTGCCTCGATCGAGAAGCCGACCGGCAGATTATCGAGCTCATCCTGCGGGAATCGCCCCTTGAGCGCCAGCCATCGACCATCGGCGCTGAGCAAATGGCCTCCGCAGGCCAACATATCCGCCAGTGTCGCGAACGCGCGCGCGGTGACGCAATCGAATTGACCCTCGACAGACTCGACGCGACATTCCTCAACTCGCGTGCGGCCGAGCTTGAGATGGCGAACGGCCTCGCGCAGAAACCTCGCCTTCTTGCCGTTGGAGTCGACCAGGCACACCTCAATCTCCGGTTTGGCCAACGCCAAAGGAATGCCTGGAATCCCCGCGCCCGTGCCGAGATCAGCCAGATGGTTCCCGCTCACGTAAGGCAGCACTGCAAGTGAGTCGAGCAAGTGCCGAGTGACCATCTCGCCCGCATCGCGAACGGCGGTCAGGTTATAAGCTGTATTCCAGCGCACCAGCAATTCGACGTAATCGAGCATTTGTTCGATCGTCGGATCAGAGAGATCAAGCTGCAGCGTCGTCAGCCCTGCACGCAGCCGCTGACTCAGCGGTTCGCGATTGGACATGCGTCGCTCGGAATCGAAAGGGGCGTCAGTATCGCGGCGAAGGCAGGCAAAATCCAGCCGTAGCGGATTTACGCGGTCAGGCGGCGTCGCGTAAATCAATGCGCGTGACCAGTAGGCCGCGCTCGCGGAACTCCAGGTTCAGACTCTGCTTGAGCCAGAGTCGGCGTTCAGCCATGTCGACGGGAACAGCGTCGCCCGCCAGCAAATGACTGGCGCGCTCGCGCAGCAGCCCATCAACCGAATCGATCAGGTGATCGGCTCGTTGTGGATCGAGCACTTGAAAATAGACCGCTGCCGGACAGTTTTCGCCGGAGCAGAGAGGTGCGCTGAATTCGATGCGGCTACCGGTCAGGCTCATGCGGTGCGAGATGCGCTCGATCAACGGAAACACAAAATGCGTGCCTGCCCCGACAAACCGCGTCTGTCCGTCAACGCGCCGAAGCGAGTAGACCTTGCCCTCAGGAATACGACGCACGCAAAAGGCGACCAAGGTGGTCAGCGAAAGCAGGGTGGTAATCAACAATGAGAGAGACATTTTTCAGCGCCATCATGAGGTTATCCAGTAACCCTCATGTGCAGACTAACAAAGTTCGAAAGAAACTGAAATAACGAGTGCTTAACATTCTATCGTGCGTAGCAGCAATTGAACATGAACGGCTTGGCAGATTTCGCACGCGGCGCGGGGCGAGTGCGATCTCCTGCCAGCTCATTCTATATTGCAGTGCCGTAAAGTTATAAAGTGAATTTATATTTAATGTGATAAAAAAGTATACTTGCTTGTTGTTGACGATGCCGCGATGGCTTTTTCGCGCGCGCTCGTGAAATCTTCGCAAAGGTGGAGCCGTAGGAAGTCATTGCAGAAATCGTGTGAGTCGGGGTAATGAGATATGACTGAAAATGTTGCTGATATTGGCTTTGACGTGGCGTTTTGACCCATGCCGATGGGCTGCGCGCCACTGGTACGGGTCGCGTCGCGTTTCGCTACTGCATCGACAATGTGCGCCCGTCATGTAACCGTTCAAGCGGCGTCGGTATCGATCGCGTGAATATCGTCGAAGGAACGCCTCATGCAGGCGATCCGGTGGAATACCCGCGCACGCTGCCTTCGCTTGGCAGGTCTGCCATGATCGGCCTTGGCGCACTTCACGATCTATTTGGATTCGTGGATATGCGTTGCCGGCGCATGATTTGATTGGCTTCGTCGGCTTCGAATGTAAAAAAACCCCGATAACGCGGGGTTTTTGTTTTCTCGATCTGGCGATCGGCGGCTGTCGCTCTATTTCAGATGCGTCTCGAAAAGCTTGAGAATGCGCCGATATTCGTCATACCAGGAATCGGCATGGACGAACCCGTGGCGCTCCAGCGGATACCCTGACAATTCGAAATCTTCCTTGTGCAACTCGATCAGTCGCTGATACAGGCGCGCTGAATCCTGGAACAACACGTTGTCATCGATCATGCCGTGGGCGATCAGCAAACCACCTTTGAGACCGTCGGCGAATTCGATCGGTGACGAGCGGTTATAGGCGATCGGATCGACTTGTGGCGTGTTTAGGATGTTCGAGGTGTACTCATGGTTGTAGGAGGTCCAATCGGTGACCGGGCGCAGCGCGGCACCGGCGGCGAACACCTCGGGGGCGCGGAACATCGCCATCAGCGACATGAAACCGCCGTATGAGCCGCCGTAAACACCGACTCGCTTGGCGTCGACCGAATGCTTTTCGACCAGCCAGTTGACCCCATCAATCAGGTCTTCGAGCTCGGGATGACCCATGTCGCGATAGATCGCCGTACGCCAGTCGCGGCCATAGCCGGCCGAGGCGCGGTAATCCATATCGAGCACGACATAGCCTTTCGAGGTCAGCAGATTGTTGAACATCTGCTCACGGAAATAGCCCGGATAGCTGAGCTTGGTGTTCTGCAAGTAGCCCGCACCGTGGACGAACAGAACCGCCGGATATTTTTTGCTCGGATCGAAATCAGCCGGCTTGTAAAACTTGGCGTAGATCGGCGCCTTCACATGCGAGGAAGGCACCTGGACGATATCGAGTTGCGGCCATTCAAGTGCCTTGTATTCAGCCGTACGCGTGTCCGTCAGTTGTTTTGATTCCCCAGCGTTCGCCGCAACCACACCGAGCTGAGTCGGCAGGTAGGCTGAGGATTGCTGCAAAGCGAGGCGGCTGCCATCCGGCGAGAGGCTGAAATCCTCCATGCCCTTGACCGAGCTGATGCGCTGCAGCTCACCACCTGCCGTCGCCACCCGATAGACGTCATAGGAGTAGGGCGCTTCTACATTCGCGCGCACATAGAACCAGCGGCCATCGGCGGATAATTGCGGATCAGAAATTTCGAACGTGCCCGAGGTGAGCGCCTGCGCCTTGCTGCCGGGAGTCTTGCTGTAGAGCTGCGAATAGCCGGATTCTTCCGATAGATACCAGAGCTTGCGACCGTCCCGGCTCCAGCCGAAATCATTGAAAGACCAGTTGATCCAGGCCGAATCAGTGAGTCGATGCTGGATGACCAGTTGGTTTTTCTTCAAATCAACGGAGGTGATCCAGCGATCCTTGTTGTCGATCGCACGCAATTGCACGGCGGCCTGGCTGCCATCGCGGTTCCAGATCATCTCCGGCACGGTGACCGCGCGCTGCTTGTCGGCATCGGCCTTTTTGTCGTCCTTTTTCGCCTCATCCTTGAGCAAGCCGGCCTTGCGGTTTTCCTCGCGGATCTTTGTCAACGGGTCGTCCTTGATGCCAGGCAAGTCGTCCAGCGACAATTTCTTCTGGGTATGCGCCACGAGATCGAGCAGCCACACGCTCATCGGTGCCGGCGCATTGCGGCCGACCCGCACACGCTCGTCTTCCTGCTCTTCGAAGCCCGATTCGGTGACGTAGTGCTGAAGCTTGGCGATCTTGCCTTCGTCGTAGCTTTTTTCGCTGGTCACGATGAGCAGGTGGGTAGCGTCCGGCGCCAGCGCACTGCCTTCGATCTTGACATCGCTGCCGAGGTAGAACGGAAGTGGCGAGCGTGTCGGGTCGCCCTTGGTGAAGATTTCCTTGTCGGCCTTTTTGGCCTCGCGATCTGCCTTGATGTCGCGCAAGGTCGAGAACAATCGCAGCTGCAGCTCGCCGAGATCATCAGGCTTCTTGTCCTCGGGATCCTTCTCCGTCAAGACCACGGCGGCGGGTGAGCTGACGCCGCTTGTCAGATTGTGGATGTACCAGTCGTTGCCGATCCGGAACTGCACTGCGCGATCGTCAGCCGAAAACTGCAAAGCAGATTCTTTCTCCGGGGAACGCGTGATCTGGTGCAGTTCACCGTTGCCAAGGTTGCGCAAAAAAACATCACCATTGCGGACGAAGGCTGCCTGCCGGCGATCACGGCTGAAAATGGCGTCGGGGCCATCGGCGTTGGCCATCAACGCCGGATCAATGATCGTGTCATTGCCATTCGCCGGATCGATGCGATGCAGGTCGCGTACGCTCGAGCCTTTGCGTTTCAGCGAGTAGTAGATCGATTTGCCATCGACGCTCCAGTAGGGCGCCTCAACCGATGGGCCAATCCAGTCCGGGTTGGCCATGGCCTGATCGAGCGTGATGGCGTGTGCAGGTGCGGCGAACAGGGGCAACAAGGCGCACAAGGCGGCAACAGCGAGTCGGCTCATCGATGGGGTCTCCGTCAGAATCCAATCACCAAGCATAGCGACTTGGCGCATCGCTGCCATGCGTCGAAAGTCTTGGCATGTCGTGGAGAATCGGGCAGCCTGCCGTCCACGATTAAACAAGGAACGCCGATGATGCTTGACTGCGTACAGACAGAAACCGCCGCCAATCCTCGATTCTCAGTGATCTGGCTGCATGGTCTCGGTGCCGATGGCAACGATTTCGGGCCGATCGTGTCGGAACTTGTGGCGAAAGACTGGCCACCGATGCGTTTTGTTTTTCCGCATGCACCAAAGCGACCGATCACCATCAACGGCGGAATGTCGATGCGCGCCTGGTATGACATCACCGGTATGGAAATCGCGCAAAAACAGGATGAGGCAGGCATCCGCGATTCAATGACTCACCTCGATGCACTGATCGCGCGCGAGAACGAGCGCGGCGTACCAAGCGCGCACATTTTCCTCGCCGGATTCTCGCAAGGTGCAGCGATGGTGTTGTCAGGTGGGCTGCGGCATGCCGAATCGCTTGCGGGGATCATTGCCTTGTCCGGATACCTGCCGCTGGACAAGCAACTGGCCGTTGAGCGTTCGCCAGCGAATTCCAAGGTGCCGATGTTCATCGGTCACGGCAGCATGGATCCGGTTGTACCGCAGGTGCTCGGCATACTCGGTCGCGACTTTTTGCGCAATCTCGGTTACACGATTGACTGGCACAGCTATGCGATGGCGCACCAAGTCTGTGCCGAGGAAATCACCGACCTGCGCGAGTGGCTCGGACAGCGTATGGCCGCGATCGAATCCTGATGTCTCGTGGTGCGGATTGAGGCACCATGCAGTGATGCGCCAAGGGGCAAGGCGCGCACCACGGAGTCCGCATGAGCGAATCGGTTAAACATCGCTGGTTGCCGCAATTCTGCAGCCTGCCGACGCTGTTCGCGCTGATGGTTGTGGCTGAAATCGTTGCCTTGGTGATTGCGATGGCTCCGGATCGGGTTGCGCAATCGTGGTTGCGCGAGCTCGCCATTGCCAGTGTGTTCGTGCAGTGGATGGCCTTGCTCAACGCGGTGGTCCTGTGTTCGTCGCGGCCCGCACTGGAACACTTGCCGGCACGATTGGGGTTTTTCTGTGCCTGGGTGCTGGCTGTGATCACCACCGCACTTGGCAGTGCCGTGGTTTACTCGATGGATCACGCCCTGGGTTTCGGATTGACCGCGCCGCCCGGTGCAATCTGGCGATTCTCGCTCGGCAATGCGGCCATTTGCGCGCTGATCGCGGCCGCTCTGCTGCGCTATCTGTACGTTCGCGAACTGTGGCAAGAACGTGTCAGTGCCGCAGCAAAAGCGCAGGTGGATGCCTTGCAAGCGCGTATCCGGCCGCATTTTCTATTCAACAGCATGAACACGATTGCGAGCTTGATCCGCAAGCGCCCGGCTGATGCCGAGCGCGCGGTGGAGGATCTATCTGATCTGTTTCGTGCCGCACTGGGTACACGCACAACGCTAGGAACGCTCGGCGAGGAACTCGACCTGATCGGTCACTATTTGCGCATCGAAAGCCTGCGTCTCGGTGATCGCTTGAAACTCGATCTCGATTTTGACGCGCTGCCGCGCGATTTGCCGATGCCGCCGTTGCTCCTGCAGCCGCTGGTCGAGAACGCGGTTTATCACGGCATTCAGCGCATGCCCGATGGCGGTACCCTGAGCATGCGTGGAACACGAACAAGGGAAATGATCGAGATCGTCGTGCGCAATCCGGTCCCTGATGACGTGGCACATCCGCGCAACGCTCACGCCGTCGCCAATGTCCGTGCGCGTATCGAGTACCATTTTGGCGACAAGGCTATTTTGCTCGTGCAGCCATCACGTGGAGAATTTACAGTGACAGTAAGGCTTCCGCAGGCGGTGCTGCGATGAGGGCGATCGTCGTTGATGACGAAGCGTTGGCGCGCGAACGCTTGATCGATCTACTCGCGGAAATCGGCACGATCGAATTGATTGGCGAGGCTCGGGATGGCCGCGAAGCCATCGAGGCCGTGGAGTTGCATCGCCCGGATCTGCTGCTGATGGATATCCGTATGCCACGCATGGATGGACTCGAAGCTGCGCGCCATCTCGGCACGTTCGAGCACGCCCCGGCAATCATCTTCTGTACCGCATACGATGAGCACGCACTGGCCGCTTTCGATGCGAACGCTGTCGACTATCTGGTCAAGCCAATCCGCAAGGAGCGCTTGCGTGCAGCCATCGAGCGCGCCGGGCGATTCAATCACGAGTCCCTGCGCGCGCTTGAGAAAAGCGACTCGACGCTGCGCGAACGTAGTCACCTGTGTGCGAGAGTTCGTGGAAGCCTTGTTCTGGTGCCGATTGTCGACATCGAGTATCTGCTTGCCGAGGACAAATACGTGGTTGTCCACCACGGCAACAACGAAGTGCTGATCGAAGAATCCCTCAAGACATTGGAAACCGAATTCGGTGAGCGCTTTGTGCGCATTCATCGCAATTGTCTGGTCGCGCTCGACAAGCTTGCGGGTCTGACTCGAACCGCCGATGGTCGTGTGTTGGCACGACTCGAAGGTATTGATACCGAACTGGAGGTCAGTCGGCGCAACTTGCCCGCTCTGCGCAAATTGGTACGAACACTATGAATCGACTCAGAATTGCCACCCGTCAAAGTGCGCTGGCCCTGTGGCAGGCCGAACATGTCGCTGCGCGATTGCACGCGGTCCACCCGCATCTCGACATCGAGTTGGTGCCGATGACCACGCGCGGTGATCAAGTCCTCGATCGACCGCTTTCGCAAATCGGCGGCAAGGGGCTTTTCCTCAAGGAGCTCGAAGTCGCCATGCTTGAGGATCGCGCCGACATAGCCGTGCATTCGCTGAAAGATGTGCCGATGGAGCTTGAGCCGGGATTTTCTATTGGTGCCGTACTCGAACGTGCCGATGCGGCCGATGCGTTTATCAGCAACACGCATGACCGCCTCGATCAATTGCCGCACGGAGCCCGTGTAGGCACTTCATCGCTGCGTCGGCAGGCTCAGTTGCGCGCCATTCGACCGGATCTTCAACTTCTGGATTTGCGCGGCAACGTCAACACGCGCTTGGCCAAGCTCGATGCCGCGGACTACGACGCGATCATTCTCGCCTGTGCCGGACTTGAACGGCTTGGCATGGGTGAACGCATTCGATCAAGACTCGCCGCGCCCGATTGGTTGCCTGCGGTCGCACAAGGAGCAATCACGATTGAACAGCGCGTCGGCGATGAACGAGTCGCTGGGATCGTCGCTGCGCTCGATGATGCGAATACGCGTCGTTGCGTTGAATGCGAGCGCGCCATGAATCGCCGATTGCATGGCAGTTGCAACGTGCCGATAGCGGGCTATTGCGTGGAGACCGAAACCGGACTGGCCTTGTACGGTCTGGTGGGTGATCCCGAAAACGGGCAGCTAATCCGAGCACAAGTGGAAATGTCCGGTCGTGATCAAGGTCTTGCACTTGGCGAGCAAGTCGCCGGCTTGCTACTGGAACGCGGTGCGGACGAAATTCTGAGCAAGCTTCGCGATCATTGATGTCGACAACGCGCAAGAAAAATGGCCGCCAGGCGCCACCCTTTTTTATCCTTTCGCAAAAATACAAGCTAGGTTGCGTATTGCACTTCAACATCGACCTCACCCGCGCGTAAACGCATTGCAGGAGATTTCCAAGTGAACAAAACACTCTGTTTTTTCGTGCTGATTCTTGCGGCCAACAGCTTTGCCGCGACCGGGCAAGGCGGCTTCAGCATGGCGCAGATTGTCAACGTGCCCTATCCATCGGATCTGGTTGCCGCCGAACAAGGCAACCGCATCGCCTGGGTGCTCAACAAACAAGGCATCCGCAACATCTGGATCGCCGAAGCGCCTGGTTTCGCGCCGCGGCAAGTGACGAAGTACAGCGCCGACGACGGCCAGGAACTCACCCAGCTCAGCTTTTCTCCTGATGGTGCCTACCTCGTATACGTTCGCGGTGGCGATCATGATGGCAACTGGCCAGCCAAGGGCAATTTGGCGCCTGAACCCGCGTCCACGCCGGTCGAGCCCAAGGTGGCAATCTGGTCGATTGCCGTGGCCAGCGACAAGCTCGTCAAGGTGGCTGAGGGTGATGAACCGGTCGTCTCCAGCACCCATCGACTCGCCTTCATCGATAAGCATCAGATCTGGACCGCGTCCCTCGACGGCAGCGGCAAACCGGAACAACTGGTATTTGATCGCGGCGAGGATGGCTCGTTGCGCTGGTCACCCGATGGCAGCCAGCTGGCCTTCGTCTCCGCTCGCGATGATCACGCCTTCATTGGCGTGTTCCGTAGCAAGGATCAGCCAATCGTCTATCTGCAACCTTCCGTGAGTCGGGATGGCTCGCCGCGCTGGTCGCCGGACGGAAAGCGCATCGCATTCTCGCGCCTGCCCGGGGTCGGTGGCGCACCCAAATCTCTGCTTCAGGTGACACCGCAGCCGTGGTCGATATGGGTTGCCGATGCCGCCAGTGGCGCCGGTCACCTCGTCTGGCGCAGTCCGGACTCGCTCCCAGGCTCTTATCCGCAAACGGAAGGCGGCGACAACCTGCACTGGGCCGCCGGCGATCGGCTGGTGTTCCTCGGTGACATGGATGGTTGGCCGCACCTTTACTCGGTCTCCACGACCGGCGGCGCAGCCTTATTGTTGACGCCGGGTGATTTCATGGCTGAGTTCATCAGCTTGAGTCCGGATCGCAGCTATCTGGTCTACAACGCCAACACCGGTTCGACACCGGGCGATGGCGACCGACGGCACCTGTATCGGGTGCCGGTGGATGCGGCCAGTCCAAAGGCGCTGACCTCGGGCGCAACGATCGAATGGTCGCCGGTGGTGACCGGTGACGGCATGCACATTGCCTACCTGCAGTCCGGTGCGCAGCGTCCGCCGCTGGTGGCGGTGACGTCAATCAACGGATCCGAGTCGCGCGTGATCAACGCAGACCAGATTCCGAAGGATTTTCCGACGGATCAGCTCGTCGTACCGCGGCCGGTGACGTTCAAGGCAGCAGACGGCTTGATGATCCATGGTCAGTTGTTCGAGGGGCGTGAGGGCAATGCCGCCAA
>JBBSVJ010000026.1:0-24141 GCA_038233665.1 Lysobacterales bacterium | reverse complement strand
GGCAATCGTTCTGTTGTAGACCTCTTGCAGTGAGTCGGCCTGAGCGGCGTAGTAGGCGAGGGGCGTCACGGAAGTGCCCAGGGTCTGGCCCGTGAGGATTTGGCTAGCGGCTACATCGCCTGATTGCTGGAGAATCTCCAGTTGATGCGCCCGAACGAGGCGCGAGGTGGTATAGCGTGGCTCGCGATCTCGCTCTTCCGAGAAGATGTCACGCAGTTTGGCTTCGAGTGTGGCGAGTTCGGTAGCAAAGAGAAATCCGGAGGCATCCGGTTTCAGCGATCCCAGGATTTTCTCGATTTCCACTGGGAGAAACAGTTTGGTCGACTGCCCAACGGGCTCCAGATGCCTGGCCTGTTCGGCGGTCGGCTTGAATCGCTCTTCGATCAGAACCAGCGGAATGGTGAGGCTCCCGTCCGTGCTGTCGAAAAAATCAAAACCCGACGAGTCAATTGGATCCGGAGCGGTGTTCCCGCTTGCCTTGGTGGGGACCTTGACCATGTGACATCGCGCGAGGGGGAAGCCTGTTGTTGCGGAGAGCGTACCCAAAGCTATTGCCTCTTTGGCGCAAGTGTCGTCGGTGGATTCAGCGACCTTCCAGCAATCCAGAAGTCGCTGTATCGCGTGCTTTGCCTCGCCGGGGGTCGAAGCATCCCACTGCGTTCGAGACCAAAAGCCTTGGCGGACATCCGAGCGATAGCGCAGGGCGGCCGCTCGTCGCTGGACGAGCGAATGGGATCCAATGGGCTCTACGGTAACCAGGCCCTCGGAGCTGGCAATCTGGTCGTCGACAGTCTCGGCCTCGGCGGCCATGGCATCCATTCGCGCTGGGTCCAAGCCATGCGCTGCCACGATATAGCTGGCTTCGACATCCTCGGGGTTTTCCTGGTGACCGGTTTCGGTTGTTGCGGCCGGCAGCGTGGAGTGCTTTGTCGGAAGGCGATCGGTGATCTTTGGAGTTGGCAAATCGTCCGATTTACGCTCGTCGATCGGGGCGGCGGGGCTAACGCCCTCGGAGGAGGGCCAGATATCGAGGTCACTAAAATGGAGGGCAAGCGTGACAACTGCTTTGTCCACCTCGGCAAGCCTTGCAGCAAGATGCGGAAATGCGCCCTTTGAAACCTTCAGCGCTTCACGAATGGGGATAGGGGCAAACGAGCCTGGCAGCGCGGCAACGATCGAACGGCGATCATCCGCAAATTCGACACTAACGTCGGCGCTGGCCCGCCGAATAAAGCGAGCAAGCGAATTGATGGCTTCAATCGTGACGCTACGGCTCTTTTGCCGAACGAGCAGAAGGCCAAGCTGAACGCCGAGCAGGCAGCCGAATCCTGCGTTGGCTCCCTTTGGCGCTTTCTGTGCGAAAGACCGGTAGGTCGAATTGCCTGTGCCGTGCTGATCATCCTTATCCCAATGGGTCTTGCTCGAATCAATGCCTCCCCCAATCGCTTGTTGGAGTTCACTGAGAAGTCCATCCAAGGGCCGCCCGGAAAATGTTGCAATCCGACCTCCGAGAAGCGAGCGCTGTCCTTGCCTTACACCGTCAACGAATCGATCAAATCGATAAGGGGCGTTGGGTGGACTGAAGATCGCAAGGAATGCCCTTGCCTCCTTGCTCAAGGAGGGGGATTTTCGCCAGTCGATTCCCGCTGGTGCTGAGTTCATGCGCTAGTGCTCGAATGCAGTCGTTCCAGCTAGTCCCTACGCACTTTGCCGCCGCGATCACGCAGATGCGGTGAACGGCGGCGTCCGTACGTGACGCTAGATAGTCGAGATATTCTGACGCATATTGAGACATGAATGGTGTATTATTCATGCATGCCGAGAATCCGAATCAGAAAATGTCGCAAAGATACTCTAAAAGTATTAAGCTAAGTCATTGAAATGCATATTTAAATGAGATTAACGGCATTTAGGGGCATTATGCTAAGGTTGGCGTTATTGATATTTAGGAAGCTACGAACTTGGTGGAATCTCTCCGGGCGCGCCAGAAAAAAAGACCAAGGGTCAATGAGTTATAGCTCATTGGCCCTTTTTCTTTTGTGCGATTTTTGGCCAAAAACGCGTTCTGTGACGAATCTGTGACGAATCTGTGACGAATCTGGGACAAACCGCATTCGAGAGAAACCGGCAAAACGCTGTTTTTTGACTACCAAGGTCAAGTGACGATTGAGGCGGTTTAAAAGGCGTTTTTATACTCAATCGAGCAGATCGCCGTTCTTCCTCGCAACGCGCTTCCAGTTCGCACGAATTCCGTATTGGCGCGAAGTTCGCGCACCTTGCTTCCGAACCGAGTAGGTGAGTTGGATCACTGCGCTACACCGGAAGGGCTCTTACTGTGTCCTGAGAAGCTCATACCGCAAGTCTCGTTGAGGTTTGACAAGGGCTGAGCGCTTCCATGGTTTCAATTCCCGAACTTGCTGACAATTTGAAGCGAGTCGTGCCGAGGCCCTGCGAGTTACGTTGGCAGCGGCTAACATGCACGCTGAAGTTGGCCGCTGTTGCCCGAGTCGGATTCCGGCCCTTGCTCTCCATGGAAACCATTGCATGACCCAGAAGCTCACACTGAGCCAGCTTTCAGGCCTCCTGTTCCGCGCTTGCGATGATTTGCGCGGCAATATGGATGCGTCGGAGTACAAGGAATACATCTTCGGCATGTTGTTCCTGAAGCGGCTTTCCGATCTTTTCGATCAGGAGCGCGATCAGCTTCGCAAGGAACTCCAGGCCAAGGGGATGGCTGACAACACGATTGCCGCTCAGCTCGACAACCCCGACAAGTACACCTTCTACGTCCCCGTCGAGGCGCGCTGGAATCCGAAAACACCGGACGGAGATCCGGTATTCGTCGAGATCGAATCGAAAGACGCCGATGGCAAGGTCCACACGGTTCAGAAGCGCATGGGCGTCGCGCATCAGAAGACCGATGTCGGCAGTTATTTGAACAAGGCGCTGGAATCTCTCGAAGATGCCAATCACGAGGCGCTTCAAGATGTGCTCAAGCACATCAACTTCAACAAGAAGATCGGCCAGCGCACGCTCGATGACGACACCCTGTCCAATTTCATCCAGAACTTCGAGAAGATTCCGCTGCGCGACGAGAACTTCGAGTTCCCGGATCTGCTTGGTGCCGCCTACGAATACCTGATCAAGTACTTTGCCGATTCCGCAGGCAAGAAGGCCGGTGAGTTTTACACCCCGGCTGACGTGGTGCGCACTCTGGTTGAAATCGTCGATCCGCAGCCCGGCATGAGCTGTTACGACCCCTGTGTCGGCTCGGGTGGCATGTTGATCCAGACGCGCGACTATATTCGCGAGATCGGCGGCGATCCGCGCGACCTTTCGCTGTTCGGGCAGGAGAGCATCGGCACCACCTGGTCGATCTGCAAGATGAACATGCTCCTGCATGACATCGCCCACGCCAATATCCGCCAGGAAGATACCCTGCGTCATCCGCAGCACAAGGATGACAATGGCGAGCTCATGCGTTTTGATCGCGTACTCGCCAATCCGCCGTTCAGTCAGAACTACATCAAGAAGGCCATCGAGTATCCCGGTCGTTTTGCCGTCTGGCTGCCGGAGAAAGGCAAGAAAGCCGATCTGATGTTTGTCCAGCACATGCTTGCCGTGCTCAAGGGCGACGGCAAGATGGCCACGGTGATGCCGCACGGTGTGCTGTTTCGTGGTGGTGAGGAGCGCGAGGTACGGCGCCACTTCATCGAGCGCGGTTGGCTCGAAGCCATCATTGGATTGCCAGCCGGGTTGTTCTACGGCACCGGCATTCCGGCCTGTGTGCTGGTGTTGAACAAGAAAGACGCATCCACGCGCAAGCACGTCATCTTCATCAATGTCGATCGCGACTATCGCGAGGGCAAGGCGCAGAACTTCCTGCGTGCCGAGGATATCTCGCGCGTCGTCCACGCCTATCGCGCACTGACCGGCGGTGAGCGTGATGAGATCCCTGGCTACGCACGCCGCGTTGCCGTGGAGGAAATCGAAGGCGAGGAGTTCAATTGCAATATTCGCCGCTATGTGGATAATGCGCCGCCGCCCGAGCCTCACGATGTGCGCGCTCATCTACACGGTGGCGTACCGAAGAGCGAGATTGACACCCTCGAACATTTTTGGGCGAACTATCCGGGTCTGCGCGGACGAAATTTTGCGCCGCGTCAAGGTGCTGACACCTACCTCGACTTCGCGAGCGAGGTCAGCGACCGCCACGCGCTTGCCAGCATCGTCAATGCTGATCCCAGTGTCGCCAAAGCCCATGCAACCTTTCTCAAAACCCTCGAACAGTGGTGGAGCGAGAATCTGAAGGCTATCGAGGCGCTTGCACCCAGCAACGGCAACACGGGCAATGTCTATGCGCTGCGTCGCAGTCTGTTGGCTTCCATCGAGCAGGCTTTTGCTGGCAACACGCTGCTCACTGGCCACCAGATCCGTGGCGCGTTTGCGCGCTATGTCGATGAGCTGAAGGCCGATCTCAAATCCATCGCCGCCAGCGGTTGGGGTGCCGAGTTGATTCCTGATGCCGACATTCTCGAAAGCCAGTTTCCCGAGGTGCTCGCCGATATCCAGAGCAGACGCAATCGCCTCGCCGAACTCGCCGCGCTGTTCGCCGCGGCCGACGAAGAGGACTACGAGGATGAGGACGACTCAGGCGTCCTACCCAGCGATCAGGTCAAGGCGTTAAAGGAGGAGCTGAAGGAGATCAATGCAGACTATAAGCGGCACTTCAAGGAATTGAAGATTCTGGTGGCCGATCTCTTTACCGATTTGAAGGCGGTTGACCGTATTCCCAATGGTCGAAAGAAAGGGGATTTCAGCGTCAAAGGCACCCAGGCAGATCCGGACTTCAATAGTGCGCAGCATTTGCTACGTCTTGCCGAAGATTGCGGCTTCGTTTCTGAGCGAGCAGATCTTATTGGCGAACACATGCAGGAGGGCCGCGAGGCTTTCGAGCGAGCCGCGGCTCGCGAGGTGCGTCTGCAACGGCACAAGGCGCTGGAAGATGAAGCCAAGCAACTAAAGGCCGATCTGCGCGTCATCGAAAAGAAGCAGGATGAACTTGTCGAGGCCGCACGCGCCAAGATCACGCGCGACGAAGCGCGCAAGGTCATCATTGAGCGGCTGCATCGCCTGCTAGTTGAGACCTACGCGTCGTATCTACGCGCCGATCAGCGAGCGTGTATTGCTGCACTGGAGAATCTGCACGACAAGTACGCCACGACTGCCGCCGAGATTGAGCAGCGTCGCGATGCAGCGACTGCCAAGCTCAAGGGCTTTCTGGCTGAGCTTGGCTATGCGTAGATCCCTCCGAGATCTCGCTGACATCCAGTACGGCAAGTCGCCGAGTGAGATCGTTCACGAGGACGGCTTGATACCGGTTGTCGGAACGGGTGGTGTATATGGTCGAGCAATACGGCCCCTCTATCAGGGGCCTGCAATAGTAGTGCCGCGCAAGGGTTCGCTCGGCAACCCTCAGTACATGTCTGAGCCATTTTGGGCCGCCGACACGACGTACGTCGTGTTGCCCAAGAATGGGGCGAATGGGCCGTGGGTCTACTACAACCTTGCCAACTTCGATCTCACTAAGCTCAACGAAGCGACAGGTGTTCCGAGCATTAACCGCGATTGGCTTTACAAGATTCAGTTCGAGGATCCGGGTGAGCCATCGCAAAAGCGCATCGCCGAGATCCTCTCGACGGTGGACGAGGCTATCGAACAGACCGAGGCGCTGATCGCCAAGACGCAGCAGATCAAGTCCGGACTGATGCACGATCTCTTTACCCGAGGTGTGACCGACGACGGCCAGCTTCGCCCGCCGCGTGAGGAAGCGCCGCAGTTCTACAAGGACTCGCCGCTGGGCTGGATTCCGAAAGAGTGGGAATTGAAGCGATGCTCCGACATCTGTGTGTCAGTGATCGACTGCAAGAATCGGACGCCACCAGGCACTGAAGCGGATGGACATCCGGTTATTCGCACGCCCAACGTGCGCGACGGGGAATTTGTGTGGGCTGATCTTGCCTATACGGATCCTATTTCCTACATCGAATGGACGGCCCGCGGTCGCCCCGTTCCGGGCGACGTCGTGATTACGCGCGAGGCTCCTGTCGGCGAAGTCTGCATGATTCCAGACGATGTCGACGCACCATGTCTTGGACAACGAATGATGCTGTACCGGCCTGATGCAAACGTAGTGCTTGGATCCTATCTAGTACAGGTTCTGCAGTCGGCGAGAGTGCAAAAACACCTGGATTTGATTTCAGGCGGGTCGACCGTCGGGCATGTAAAGGTTGGTGATATCCGAAACTTGCTTGTCCCATGGACAGCACTTCCCGAGCAGGAACTGATAGCGGAAAATCTGGAAGGTATTCGTGAGCAGCTACTCAGTCTGCGAGCCGACGCAACCAAGTTGCGGCAAGCCAAAGCCGGGCTGATGCACGATCTCCTCAGCGGGCGAATTCCAGTTGTGTTGAACACACCCGCTGACACTGAGGAGGTTGCAGCTTATGTTTGAGTGTCCCCACTTCGAGAACCTGCTCCTCTCTCTACACTTTCCTGCGTTCGGATTGTGCTTCGCGATGCATTTGAAAGCGTGACAGCCAATGTCGAACAACCTCAATCCCGACAAGGCGTTGATCTTCCGCATCGTGCATCGGATCAATCTGCCGTGGTTGCTGCGCCATGGTGTGCATTGCCGCAACTCGGCGCAGCAGGATCCGGATTACCGCAGCATCGGCAATCCTGAGCTGATCGCCAAGCGTCAGCATCGCGATATTCCTGTTGCGCCGGGTGGAACGCTGGCGGACTATGTGCCTTTTTATTTCACGCCGTATTCGCCGATGCTCTACAACATCCGCACTGGCTGGGGCGGCATCCAGAGTCAATCGAACGAGGATATCGCCATCCTTGTATCCAGCCTCGATCAATTGGACACAACGGATCGCCGCTATGTGATTGCCGATCGTCATGCGTATCTTGCGGTGGCGAGCTTTTGCAATGATCGCTCCGGCCTGGCCGATTTGCCTTGGCAGGATTGGCAGCAGCGCCATTTTCAACGCGATCTGGAGGATCCCGATCGCTTCGACCGCTATCAGGCCGAGGTGCTGGTGCATCATGAGCTGCCGGTGCAGGCACTGCTCGGCGTGGTGGTCTACACTCCCAAGATCAGGGAGCAGGTGGCGTTGATGGCCGCCGATGTAGGGATGGCCAAGCTCGCCATTCGCGCCCTGCCGAACTGGTACTTCCCATGATCCGATTTACCCAAGGCAATCTGCTCGCGGCCAATACCGAGGCGCTGGTCAACACCGTCAATACGGTCGGTGTGATGGGCAAAGGTATCGCCCTGATGTTCAAGGAGGCCTACCTTGATAACTTCAAGCGCTATGCCGCTGCCTGCAAGGCGGGCGAGGTCGAGGTTGGCCGCATGTTTGTCACCGAACTGGATCAACTGATGGGGCCGCGCTGGATCATCAATTTTCCGACCAAGCAGCATTGGCGCAGTCCTTCGCAGATGGAATGGATTCGCGACGGTCTGGATGATCTGCGCGACTTCATAAAGGAACACGGCATTCGTTCGATCGCGATTCCACCGTTGGGCAGCGGCAATGGTGGTCTGGCGTGGCCGCAGGTGCGCGCCGAGATCGAGCAGCGCCTGGGCGGGCTGGACGATGTGGATGTGGTCGTCTACGAGCCAGCAGACCAATACCAGAACATCGCCAAGAAGCATGGCGTGTCGACGCTGACGCCCGCGCGCGCCTTGATCGCCGAATTGGTGCGGCGCTATTGGGTGCTTGGCTTCGCCTGCAGCCTGCTGGAAATCCAGAAGCTGGCTTGGCTGCTGGAGCGCAACATCGAGCGGATGGCACCGGATAATCCGCTCGATCTGCAGTTTGAAGCCAACCGCTACGGCCCGTATGCACACCGGTTGACCCATCTGCTTAATGCGCTCGATGGCAGCTATCTGCATTGCGACAAGCGGATTGCCGATGCCGGGCCGACCGAAGCGATCTGGTTCGACGATGCGCGTAAGGATTATCTCTCCGCCTATCTCATGGGCGGCGAGGCGAAACCGTATATTGCGGCTCTGGAGCGAACCGCAGAGCAGATTGATGGATTCCAGTCTCCGCTGGGCATGGAGCTGCTGGCCACAGTGGATTGGCTGTTGCATCGAGGCGGCGCGAGCGCGGAGGTATCCAGCGTGCGCAACGCATTGGCTCACTGGCCAGCAGGTAGCGAAGCCGCCAGCCGCAAACTAGGCCTGTTCGACGATCGCATGCTCCGCATGGCGTTGAGCCGGCTGGCGCACTGACGCGTCGGCTTGGCGTGAGCGAATACCTTCACGTCGAGAAACCCTTCCTCGATCAGCTCGCCGCGCTGGGCTGGGCGATCTTCGACCAGGGTCAGGGGTTCATCCCTTCGGATCCGGGCGAGAGTCTGCGCACGAGTTTTCGCGAGTGGTTGTTGCCCGAGGTGTTCCGCGCATCGGTCTGCGCGATCAATCTCACAGCCGATGGCAAACCCTGGCTTAGCGACCGCCAGCTCGACGACCTGCGCGAGCAGATTCTGCGTCAACCGAATCGAAGCATTCTGGAAGCGAACGAAACGATTCAGGGTTTGCTTTTCAAAGCCCAAGTGGATCGCAACGCGTTGACCGGTGAGGCTGATCCGGTTGTTCGACTGATTGATTTTGCCCATCCGGCACGTAACCAGTTCCATGCCATCAACCAATTCCGCGTCGACACGCCGGGTTGCGTAAAGCGCTGCATCATTCCGGACATTGTCCTGTTTGTGAACGGCATCCCGCTGGTCGTCGTCGAGGCGAAGATTGGCGATTCGAATACGGCCAATCCGCTGCACGCCGCCTACGAGCAATTGCTGCGCTATCGAAACGGACGCGCGGAAACCCTGAGCGCTGGCCTGCGCGAAGGCGAGCCACGCCTATTCCATACCAACCTGCTGTTGGTGCGCAGTTGTGGCGAGAAAGCCGAGTTCGGCACGATCACGTCCGGGCACGAGCACTTTCACGCCTGGAAGGACATCTGGCTTGCGAGCAATCAGGTCTATACGCCGCCATTGGGTGTGGAGCGCGAGCAGGAGAAGCTCATCCAGGGGTTGCTTGCGCCGGCCACCTTGCTTGATGTGCTGCGTACCTGCACGGTGTTCATGGATACCGACACAGGTAGGCGCATCAAGCTGGTCTGCCGTTACCAGCAATACCGGGCCGCACGCAAGATCGTCGATCGCCTGCGTGCGGGCAAGACGCCGGATTCCCGCTCAGGGGTTATCTGGCACACGCAAGGCTCGGGCAAATCCCTGACCATGGTTTTTGTCGCGCGGATGCTGCGCGCGGCGGCCGACCTTGAGGATTTCAAAATCGTCCTGGTCAATGATCGGGTTGATCTCGAAGAGCAGCTTTCGGGCACAGCAAAACTGATCGGCGGCAAGGTCAACGTCATCGAAAGCACCGTTGAGCTTCGCGAGCATCTCGGCACCGATGCTTCGGATATCAACATGGTGATGGTGCACAAGTTCAACGAACGCGCCGAGGCGCTGCCCGACAAGGTGGCGGAAGCATTGGGTCAGTATCGCGCTGTGCCGGTGGCCGAGAGCTTTGGCATCGTCAACTTGTCCGAACGCATCATCGTGATGATTGACGAGGCCCACCGCACGCAAGGTTCCGATCTGAGTGACAACGTCTTCGAGGCCTTTCCGAATGCGACCCGCATCGCCTTCACCGGGACACCGCTGATCACCGAGCAACATGGCTCCCGACGCACGGTAAAGCGTTTTGGTGACTACATCGACACTTACAAGCTGATGGATGCCGTCCACGACGGGGCCACTCTGCAAATCCTTTACGAAGGGCGCACGGCGGATACTGCGATCAAGGACAAGCACGGCTTCGATACCAAGTTCGAGGATCTCTTCAAGGAGCGCAGCGAGGAGGAGATTCTCGCTATCAAGAAAAAATATGGTGCGACCGGTGATCTGCTCGAAGCCGAGAAGCGCATCGAGGCCATCGCCAGGGATCTGGTCGATCACTACATCGACAACATTCTGCCGGATGGCTTCAAGGCGCAGGTGGTATGTCACTCCAAGCTCGCCGCCATCCGTTACCAGAAATCTATCCGTAAGGCGCTGGTGGAGCGAATTGAGCGCGAGAAGTTGAAGTCGACGCCTGATGCCGCGCTGATCCGACGCATCGCGTTTCTGAAAGTGGCAGCGGTCATTTCATCAGATTCGACCAACGAGCCAGCAGCCATCACCGAGTCGCGCAAGGAAGCGAAGCGTTGGAATGCGGTTAAGAATTTCTGCCGTCCCTTTGATCTTGAAGATCGCGACAAGGATTTGACCGGCATCGCCTTCCTCATTGTGTGCGACATGTTGCTTACCGGCTTCGATGCGCCGGTCGAGCAGGTGATGTACATCGACAAGAAACTGCGCGAGCACAATTTGCTGCAGGCGATCGCCCGCGTGAATCGTGTGGCGACCAACAAATACCGGGGATTCATCGTCGACTACATTGGTCTGGCGAATCATCTGACCAGCGCACTTTCGATCTATTCCGAGGAGGACGCGCAGGATATCCACGATGGCCTCAAGAACGTACTCAGCGAGCTGCCCATTTTGGATGAGCGCTATCAACGCTTGCTGCAACACTTCAAGGCGGCTGGAGTTGGTGATATCGAGGCGTTTATTCGCGGGCAGTTGGGCTCGCCGGAAGCCGAGGTGAATGTCATCCATGCCGCTGTCGGTGGGATGAAGGATATCAAGCGACGGGCGGATTTCGAGGTCTACCTGAAGAAGTTTTTGCAGAGCCTCAACCTGATTTTGCCAAACCCTGCGGGTCATCAATATCGTGGTGCCGCGCGGCGCTTCGGCTATCTGTTGCGCATGGTCAAGGAGCGCTACAAGGACGACTCGCTGGATATTTCCGATGCCGGCGAAAAGGTGAAGGCGCTGATAAACGAGCACCTCATCGATCTCGGCATCAATCCGAAGATTCCTCCGGTTGAATTGCTGTCCGATGAGTTCATCGCACATGTGCGCAAACATTCGCAGGGCAACGACGAGGCCAAGTCCAGCGAGATGGAGCATGCCATCCGCAAGCATTGCACCGTCCACTTCGACGAGGATCCGGCGTTCTACGCGAAGCTCAGCGAAAAGCTGGAACGGCTGATCGAAAAGCACCGTGACAACTGGAAGGCGCTATCCGGCGATCTGGAAAATCTTCGCAAGGAAGTCATCGAAGGACGAACCGATGCAATCGAGGGGCTCACTCGCGAGGCGACGACCTTTTACGATCATGTTCTCCAGCTTGCCTATGACGGCGGCAAGGTGCCGGCTGATGATCGAACGCCACTCAAGAAGCTGATGCTGCGCATCGTGGAGATGCTGCAGGACACTATCGATGTACTCGATTTCTGGAAGAAACCCATCGAGGTCAAGAAGCTTCGTGGCAACATCGATACCGAGATTCTTCTTGCGGATCTTCCGGCGCTCAACGCAAAGCATGAGCGGCTTGCGGTTGAGATCGTCAAGCTGGCCGAGAAGCGTCACAACGAGTTGATCAAATGAAAGCACCGCAAGACAACCCGATCTCCTACGATGTGATCCGAAGTCGGCGTTCGACGGCGGACATCATCATCGAGCGTGATGGCAGCGTGCTCGTCCGCGCCCCGGAGTGGGCCGACGATGAGCAAGTCGCGAATATTGTCGAGTCCAGGCACTACTGGATCTATCAGGGACTTGCAGAGTGGCGCGATCTCAACGCCACCCGTGTACTTCGTGAGTACAAGAATGGCGAAGGGTTTCTGTACCTTGGTCGGGCGTATCGGCTTCTGCTCGTCAGCGATCAGATCGAGCAGGTACAACTGAAGAATGGTCGTTTCTCATTACGTCGCGATCTTGTGGAGCAGGGTGAGATAGCCTCGGCCAGAGCAGCGCTGCGCGATTTCTACATCGCCAAGGGCGTCGAGCGGATTGGTGCCCGCGTCAACTACTACGCGCCGAAGGTTGGTGTTGATCCGGCTGGCGTTGAAGTGAAAGAGTTGGGCCACCGATGGGCATCCTGCTCGGCTTCGGGCAAGCTCGATTTCCACTGGAAATGCATGATGGCGCCAGCCACGATTATCGACTACATCGTCGTCCATGAGCTTTGCCATCTGCACGTGCGCGACCACACGAACGCGTTCTGGAACGAAGTTGACAAGGTCATGCCTGACTTTCGCGAACGGAAGGAATGGCTTAAACGCTGCGGTGCGGCGCTCGATGTTTGAAAATCCGATTCGACTCAACGAAGTGCACGGAGCTTGAGCTCGATGTCATGAGGTAGGTGTGTTTGTGCGTCGGGTCCTGACACCAAATCGCTAAACTGAATCGTCAATCATTCTCAGAAGGAGTGGGCGCTTCCTCCGCTTCCGGAGCCTCATCAGCCGGAACATGCGGCGCAAGCTTTTCGAGTGAGCACTCGAAGAACTCACACAGCTCGTCGAGAATGTCGGTCCGCGTGACGTATCCGCGGCGCTACACGACATGCGCGGCTTGTGAGGGTTTCGGCTGCGTAGCTTGCAAGCAAGCCGGCGTTAATCCGGAGAGAGTCGCATGACCGGTGTAGGAAATTTCCTACAAAACGACGCGGCGATTTCCTGCATCCACAAGCCGCTGATTCCGGCAACCTGTTATCAGCTCGCGATGTCCTTGGCGCACGCATCCCGCCCCCAGGGAATGTGTAATAAGCCGACGTCGCGAGCGTCTCAATCTGGAGGTTGGTATGCAATTGTTGCGGCAGGCGACCACGGCGGCACGTTCGGCGACCAATGCCTTGCAGTCAGTGACGGCAATCTGCGTGAATCTCATGCCTTTAGAAGGCGTGCTTTCTGAAGAGCAGCGCTCAGCACGATCTGAGTTGTATCAGGACGTGTTGCGCGCTCAGGCGCTCATGCTTGCGCTCAAGAGTCGCGCGGAGGCACTTCGGGATCTGCCGCATTTCGCTGACAGCAAGGTTCCAATCTCGTAATCCTGGCGCCACGCTGAATCGCCCCGGCTTTTCCGGAGGCTCCAACTTTTGAGAGGATGGAGTCTTGAAAGCATACGAGATAGCATCGCGCGATTTCCGCGAGCGCGCAGTTTGAATGGTCGTGGATCATCAGGCGGAATATTCGTCTCAGTGGGCGGCAATCAGTTCAATCAATGCGAAATCGGCTGTACGAATACTCGCTTCTTTGGTGAATGATGGTTCGTCGTTTAGCGCATCAATTCCGGTATCAGGGGCCATGTCGAAAATTTTCTGGTTGAGAATGTTTTTCCTCGGAAGTTTTGCTGCTGCTGCCAGCGCAAGCGCCGGCGAAGTTCTTACTTCTGATACTTACACGCTGACTGTCAACGCGCATTGCGAAGAAGGAGAGGTTGGCTGCGCCGACTTGACGGCTACGCTGTTAGACAATTCAGCTGGAACAAAAACCGAGCTCGTCGGGTTCACCTACATGGTCAAGTGTGGAGATCGTGTTACGCCGTGTCACGTCGGTTTTTATGATCTGAGATCGCCCAGCGTCTCGGTGCGTGCCTACCCGGATGGCAAACTTGAGGTTGAGTCGCGAGGATCTAAAAGCGCGCACGTCAACGAGCGCGGCGTTTGGAGCTACTAGGCGGGGAATCAAGGTTCTCTTTCGAGGCGGACGCGACGATACTTTCGCGCAGTGAGCGCCCTGCCAGATCGTACGAGTACATGCTTGAGGGCCGATCTGGATCAGGCGGCGACTTTCTGTGACAGGTCGGTAATCTGCTCGATTTCGTCAATCAAGCCCGCACGATTTGTGAAAATCGGATCCAGCGCTTGAACGGTAAATAGCCAAGATATTGCTGAAAGGTATTCAGCGCATCATCGCGATAGGCTGATCCCTCCGGGCACGGCTCTACCATTTCGTTGCACCTCGACCACTGGTGTGCAGAAGTCCGGCACACAATTGGTGTCGATCGTTGAATAGCCGGCGAAACGCCAGCAGGATCACGCCGAGCGTTCCGAGTGCGGTGGCGGCTGCGATCATGAACATGATCACGATCTGGTAGCGCACGGCGTCGGTTGGCGCAGCGCCGGCCAACAGCTGGCCGGTCATCATGCCGGGCAAACTGACCACGCCCATTACCATCATTCCGTTGATGGTCGGAATCATGCCGGTACGCAAACTTGTACGGATCAATGGGTGCGCCGCTTCCCAGCGCGTGGCGCCAAGTGCGAGGTCGTTTTCGATGATGTCGGTCTCGCGTGCGACGCCTTCCATGAAACGATCCAGTGCCAGCGATACGCCACTCAATACATTTCCCAACACCATGCCGAGTAGTGGGATGGTGTACTGCGGCGCATACCAGGGTGAGACATCGATGATGCCAAGGACGCCGGCACCGGTAACGACAAACGCCGAGCCGAGGATCGTGATGATGCTGTCTCGATAGACGCCAACGAAGCGTCGACCGGTACGGCGCACCGCAGCGATACCCGCCAGCGTTGCCATGACCAGTCCAATGGCAACGACAGGCAGTGGGTTCTTCAGCTCGAACACCGATTGCAGGATGAAGCCAACCAGGATCAGCTGGACCACCATGCGTGTGCTTGCCACCATCAGGGATTTCGCCAGTCCGAGGCGAAGCCAGATCGAGATCCCCACGTTGATCAATACCAGTGCGGCGGCCATCACCAACTGTACGTTGCCGAGTTTCAGGTAGTCGGCATTCACAGCGCGGGCTCGAGGGTAGCCCAGCGGTCGGCGATGCGTTCCAGTTGCGTGCGATCGTGACTCGTCCAGATATAGGCGCGTTCTGGCGATGCGTTGACCCAGCCGATGATGAGTTCCTCGATTGCTTCGGCGGTTCCGCTGTCAAGCGATGCCGTGGGTTCATCGAGTAGCAACACGCTGGGGCCAATCAGCAGCGCGCGGATCAGGGCGACGATTTGTGCCTCTCCTCCTGAGAGCCGTTCTGTGCGCTGATGGAGAAAGTCATCGTCACGTCCCATCGCATGCAGGAGTTTCCGCAACTGTTCGTCAGGAAGCGTTTGGCTGCGCCGCACAAGAAAAGCGAACGGTGCGTGCAGCGCGGCCTCCACCGTTCCCTCGCGCCAAGTGGGGCGCTGCGGCACATAGGCGACGCGTGCTCGATAGTCCGGCATTGTCCATTGAGATAGTGTCCGACCTTCGAATGCGAGCTCGCCGGATTGCAAAGGTTCGAGCCCAGCCAAAGTGCGCAAAAGCAGCGTCTTTCCGGAGCCGGATGGTCCGGTTATGCCGAGACGCTCACCCGCGGGCAAGGTGAGCTCGAAGCCCGACCACAGCGTGCGTTTCTCCACCCGGAAACTCAGTCCGTGTGCTTCGAGCAATATTTCCTGAGCAAGCACTGGATTGCCGGATTGGGGCAGGTCCGGGGAGTCAATGGGCGCGGCAGAATGGCTGGACATGAGAGGGGATTAGCTGGCGTCTCCGACTGTTGGTCCAGCGTACCCGAAGCCTCAAGCTTCGCCATCATTATTTCTTCGCTTGGTAGCGAGAACGTGCGCCGTGAGCGCGATCAGCGACGTGACTTGAATCAACCATACTCACCACACGCTTCTTACCCGGAATGAGTGGTCAAGTCGAAGCCTGCGGCTGCCGCATCTTGTCGGCGTAACCAGGACTATCAACGATTCCCATGACCTTGGCTCCATGACGTACGCACTTCGACATCGGCCGAAAAGACGAGCAGCAGTATCTAACTCAGCCATTGTCGGCGCAGCATGGCGCGCATACTCGCCGCCTTTGCCGAAAGTCGAGTGACAGTGTGAAATTTAGCGATTCCAATGCGTGTCATCAGGCTGACTCAGATCAATTCCAGCGACGCCAGCTTGTGCGATGCTGCTTGCGACGCGAAAAAGGAGTGTGGCGCATGACGTGCGTGCCGAGAATCATGGTTGCCTTGGCGGAATCCTCCACGTGACGCCGCTTAAGGCTTCGGTTACGTCGAATCTGCGCGGGCTCGATCAACGTGAGGCGTCGCGTCGCTTGGCCGAACACGGTCCGAATGTTTTGCCTGGAACCACACCAAAATCGATCTGGGCGATCGTTCGCGATGTTCTGTTCGAGCCGATGTTCCTCATGCTGCTGGTCGCCGGCGGCCTGTATCTGGCTCTTGGTGATCGTGCGGAAGCGGCTTTTCTGCTGTCCTTCGTGTTTGTCGTGATCGGCATCACCTTGGCCCAGCAGCGCAAGACCCAGCGCGCGCTGGAATCGTTGCGCGATTTGTCGGCTCCGCGTGCGCTGGTCATTCGCGAAGGCTTGGAGATTCGCATCCCGGGTCGCGAGGTCGTGATTGGCGATCTGCTGGTGCTGCATGAGGGTGATCGGATCGCCGCAGATGCGACGCTGATTGACGGTCAACTCGATGCGAACGAGTCGCTGCTCACGGGCGAAGCCGTGCCGGTAAGCAAGTTGCCAGGTGGCGAAAGCGCCGCCTTGTTCGCCAGTACGGTCGTTACGCGCGGTGTAGGGATGGCTGAAGTAGTCGCCACGGCTAGCAATACCGCCGTTGGCCGGATCAGCGAGGCCTTGGCGTCGACGGTCGAGCCGGACTCGGGACTTCAGCAGGCGTCGCGCGTGCTGATCCGCAACCTGACGATCGGCGGATTGGTCCTGGCGACCTTATACATCCTGCTCAACTGGTTGTGGAATTCGCGTGGCTTGATCGAAAGCGTCTTGTCCGGCATCGCCTTGACGATGGCCATCCTGCCGGAAGAGATCCCGGTGATTCTGACCGTGTTTCTCGCGCTAGGGGCATGGCGGATTTCGCAGCGCAAGGTGCTGACACGGCGCGTGCCGGCGGTCGAGGCGCTTGGTGCGATTTCAATACTCGCGGTGGACAAGACCGGCACGCTGACGCAGAACCGCATGCAGGTCGCGGAACTCAATGTTGAGGGTTCCGATTTCCGCGACGTCGATGCGCTTGATCTGCCGGAACATTTTCATGAGGTGGTCGAGTTTGCGATGTTGGCGACGCCGCTCGATCCGTTCGACCCGATGGAAAAGGCCATTCAGACATTTGGTCTGCGTTGGCTTGAAGGCACCGAGCACATGCATGCCGAGTGGTCGGCCGAATTCGAGTATGCGTTGTCGCCGGAAATCCTCGCCATGACCCGAGTGTTTCGCGCCGATGCGCCCGATCAGCATCTGCTCGCAACCAAGGGTGCGCCGGAGGCAGTGATTGATCTTTGTCATCTGGATCCCGCAAGCGCGCAGGAAATTCTCGCCCGCGTAGAGGCGATGGCCGCGCGCGGTCTGCGCGTTCTGGGCGTTGCACGAGGCCGCTGGAAAGGGCAGGCCGCGCCGCGCAGCCAGCATGATTTCACGTTCCAGTTTCTCGGCCTGCTGGGTTTTGGCGATCCGCCTCGGCCCGATGTTGCCGCCGCTATCGCCGAATGCCGTTCAGCCGGTATCCGCATCATCATGATGACCGGCGATCACCCAGCGACAGCACGAGCGATCGCGCTCGAGGTCGGCTTGAGCGAGCGGCCGGATGTGCTGATCGGTACTGACATCGATGCCCTCGATGATCACGATCTGCACGAACGGCTGCGCCACACCGACGTCTGCGCGCGAATGCAGCCAGTGCAGAAACTGCGGCTCGTGCAGGTGCTGCGTGCCAATGGTGAGGTTGTGGCAATGACCGGCGATGGCGTCAACGATGCCCCTGCGCTGAAGGCCGCCGATGTCGGCATTGCGATGGGCGAACGCGGTACCGATGTTGCCCGCGAAGCCGCAGCCATGGTCCTTCTCGACGACAGTTTCGCCAGTATCGTCGCGGCGATCCGGCAGGGGCGACGCATTTACGACAACATCACCAAGGCGACTCGTTTCGTTTTTGCGGTGCATATGCCGATCATCGCCCTGGCACTGGTTCCGTCCCTTTTGCACTGGCCGGTATTGCTGATGCCGGTGCATATCGTCTTGCTTGAACTGCTGATCGATCCGGCATGTTCAATTGTCTTCGAGGCCGAGCCGGAAGCCGCCGACACGATGTCGCGGCCGCCACGGGGGCAGGGCGCATCGCCGTTTTCGCGCCGAAATCTGATGTACGCGATGATCGAGGGGCTTGGATTTGCTGGACTCCTTTTGGCCGGATTTGCGGCCATGTTGAGCTTTGATATGCCGGCGGTAGAGGCGCGCACCGCAGTGTTCTGCGCACTCGTACTTGGTGTGTTTTTGTTGATTCTGGCCAACCGCCAACCAGGTTCCCCTCTGTTCGCCCGCCAACATCCTGGCAACCCATGGTTACCACGAATGTTCGGCGGCATTCTGCTTTTGCTGTTGCTTGCTCTTGGCGTCCCTTACTTCGCCGGGGTGATGCAACTCGTGCCGCCGGGTGTACTCGTGCTCGCCTACATTCTTGCGATGCTCCTGCTTGCGGTTGCCTGGTTGGAGGGTTTTCGTATCGTCGGAAATCTGTTCGATAGACCGTTACCCCCTTTTTCTGAATCGAGAAAATCATGATCATTTACAGCTGCCACGGCGCCGCAAAACAGGTCACTGGATCTTGCCACCTGATCACCCGCAACGAGCGTCGGGTTCTGATCGATTGCGGTCTTTTCCAGGGTAGCCGCGAAACCGAGCAGGCGAATGCCGAGCCTTTCGAATTTGATCCGGCTTCGATCGATGCGCTGCTGCTGACTCATGCCCATCTCGATCATTGCGGCCGCATTCCGCTGCTGGTCAAACGCGGATTTCGCGGTCGCATTTTCACCACGGCGGCGACGCGTGAATTGGCGCGCGTGGTCATGCTCGATTCTGCGAGTCTGCAGGAAGGAGAGGCGAGTCGTGCCGCAAAGCGTCAGCGCAAGGACGACGTCGAAGCACCGCTCTACACGATCAATGATGCGCTGCATGCGCTCGACTTTTTTGCCCCTGACGTGAATTACGGGGACAAGGTGGAGATCACCGACGGAATCCGCGCACGTTTTCTCGATGCGGGTCACATCCTCGGCTCGGCATCAATTCTGCTCGAACTCGATGATGCAAAAATTCAGCGTCACATGCTGTTTTCCGGGGATCTCGGCAATTCGGGTCGCCCCATAGTGCGTGATCCGATGCCGGCAGCGCTGGCGGACTACGTGGTCATGGAAAGCACCTATGGCGATCGCCCGCATCGCTCCGGGCCGGATTCGGTCGAGGAGCTATACCAGGCCATCCGCGAGACGACTGCGAGGCGCGGCAATGTCATCATCCCGACCTTCGCTCTCGAGCGCACACAAGAGATTCTTTACTACTTGCATCAAGGCCTGCGCAACGGAAAGTTGCCGGAACACCTGCGTATATTTCTCGATTCACCGATGGCCATCTCGGCGACCGAGATCTTCCGCCGCCATCCGGAATGCTTCGATCTCGATTTCATCGCGGAACTCGAACACGGTGATCCGTTCGGCATGCCGGGCCTGCATTTCACCCGCGAAACCAGTGAATCGATGGCGATCAACAGCATCGAAAGTGGGGCCGTGATTCTGGCCGGATCCGGCATGTGCAACGGCGGGCGTGTGCGTCATCATCTCAAGCACAACCTTGGGCGCGAGCGCAGCAGCGTCGTGTTTGTCGGCTACGCGGCCGTAGGAACGCTGGCGCGACGTATCGTCGATGGCGCCGCATCGGTAAAAATCTTCAACGAAGACATTCCAGTACGCGCCCAAATCTGGACGATCAACGGATTCTCTGCCCACGCCGACCAGCCGGCTCTACTCGATTGGCTGGGCGACCCACCGAGGCGCAAGGTGTTCCTCGTCCATGGCGAGTACGAGCGCGGCATGCTCAAGCTCCAAGAGGTGCTGGAATCACGAGGATTCAATTGCCAGCTTCCAGGCATGGGCGAATCGATCAAGATCGATTGATTGCGGATCCGTTAGAGCGTACCTCATGAAGTGGATTCCGCCGCAGAATGTTCCGGACTGCCGACAAGCCGAGCATCCACGCGAAAAGTGGAATCACCGTCGGCGGATCCACCCTACGTTGGACAGGCATTGTCCAACAGGTAGATATCAACCCTAGCCAGCCATCGGATTTTTCATCGAGCGATGGCGTTGCGTTTTCGATGAGAAATTCGTGGGGCGAGAGTCGCCGTCCTATCATTGCTGATCGCCGCGCAGCTCACCTGAGGTGATGGATATTTCCTCAAAATCATCGCCATCATGCAACACGAACAAGGCTGTCATGTCTCGTTCCTGCGCCAGTTCGACTCCCGCCTTTTCGCCCAGAACAAGCAACGCCGTCGCCCATGCATCGGCAAGCATGCAGTTCGCGGCGACGACGCTGACGGCGGCCAACCGGTTTGATGCAGGCACGCGCAGGGTGCCGTCGATGGTGTGCGCATGAGATGTTCCGCGATGCTCAACCCAATGACGGTAATCGCCTGAAGTCGCAATGGCAGCATCGCTGAGTTCCATCACGCCCATGACCTCACGCAGGTGGCGCACAGGTTTCTCGATGGCGATGGCCCACTGCTCTCCATCCGGTTTGGTATCCCGGGCGCGCATCTCGCCGTCGATGCCGACCAGATAGCGTGTGATGCCAAGGCTGTCGAGACAACGGGCCAGTTGATCGACGCCGTAGCCTTTGGCGATGCCTGAGAGATCCAGTGTGACGGCTGCCTGTTTACGTACTCGGCGCTGGACAGGATCAAGCTCCAGCAGGTCGCTCGCAGGTCGGCGAGGCTGGGCTCTCAGTGCATCGATCTGCTCCTCTTCGATACGCCCCTGGCTGGGGCCAAAACCCCAGGCGCGAACCAGATCGCCGACACCAATATCGAATGCCCCGTGCGACTCTCGGCTGACCGTCATCGCGGCATCCAGCACCGTGAACAATTCTTCCGGGACAGTCAGCCATTCATTGATGGGCGCGTCGTTCACGCGGTTCAGATCCGAGTCGGGTTTCCAACTGGACATCTGCCGGTCCACGGCATCCACTGCTGCGAAGAGGTGAGCAGCAATGGCCGCTTCATCGGCCCCCGGCGCGGCGAAGAAAACGGCGCTGTAGCGGCTGCCCATCGTTTCGCCATTCAAGCTATAGCGTTGCCAGTCGACGGCAGGTGTATCAGGCTTATCCAAATACGTCTTCACGATAGCGCCCCTGTAGTTTGAGAGTCCGCACGTCCAGCTCGATCGGGGACAGGATTCCATCCAGCGCCTGCATGATGCTGGTCGCCATCGCGCGGCTACCGCAGACGAGAATCTGTGCGCCCTCTTCAATCAAGCCACGTATTTCCGTCGCGTTGTCCAACACGCGATGCTGGACATAGGCACCTTGCTTGACGCGTGAAAAGGCCGCATGCAACTCGGTCAGCCGGCGATCGGCCAAGTATCCATCGAGTTCCGGCTTGTAAAGAAAATCCGAAGCCGGGTCGCGGCCGCCCCAGTACAAATACATCGGATATTTGTCCGTGTTGTTGCGGATGAACCCGGCCAGTGGGCCGATGCCTGCGCCCGCGCCAATCAGAATGACGGGCGCCTTGCCGGATGCGGGGCGGAAACCTGGATTGGGCTGGATAAATGCGTGGATGGTGTCCCCCGGTTGCAAGCCATGCAGCATGCCGGAGCACAGGCCTTCGGGATGCTTGCGTACGCAGATTTCCAGAAAGCCATCTTTGGATCCACTGGCCAGCGAATAGAATCGTGGAACCGGACTGCCCGGCGGTACGATCGCGACCAGATCACCGGCTTCGAAACGAGGCAGACCATTGAATCCGATCCGGCGCACGAATCGAGCGATGCGGCCTTTCGGCGCAATCGGACCAAAGCGCAGGATGCTGGTGGGTGCCTGCACTTCGATGCCGTAGTCACTCCGGCTAATCAATTGGAGAGGTTGGGTTTGCGGATGGTTGTGCGTGTAGGCCAAGGTCAACTCGCGCCCGAACAAAGGCCCGACCGCTTGTCCCCAGCGCGCGAAATCTTGCGTGGACTGACGGTCGATGGTGTCGAGATCGAGTGCCTGCTTCCAACCACGTGCAAGCATTGCTTCTTGCGTGTCCCTCGCGAACTGACAGAATTTCAGAAACTGACGGTCGCCAAATCCCAGCACGGCGAAGCTCGGTCGATGACTGTCGGAGAATTTGTCCAGGCGTGCGAGGAATCGATTGGCCGAGCTGGGTGCTTCGCCATCGGCGTAGGTCGAGGTCAGGATGAACAGATGTTTTGCCTGACGATACTGCGTGGCCAACTGGTTCATCGGCGCGGTGTGCACGCGCTGTCCGGCCTCGCGCAAGGCATCGTGCAATGCTTTGGCAAAACCCCAGGTGCTGTTGCTTTCGCTGCCGACCAGGATGACGGTATCGGCGGATTGCGCTCCGCTGTTGTCGGCGATGCGTGGCATCGAGCGATGACGCTGCCACCACACGGTAACGCCGGTGGCGCCCATCAGTGGCACGCTCAACGCACTGACTCCGAGAATGAGACCCAACCACCACAAGCCTTCGCCGGTGTGCAATTGGTAGATCAATTGGTAAGTCTTTTGGATGCCGCCATGCGCCTGCCAGGACAGCAGAGCGCCACTTGCCTGATCGACATAGCCATCACCTTGAGCGGTGCGCAGGGAATAAAAATCCTCCGGGTTGTCCGGGCTGGGATAGACCAGTTCGCGCAAGTCATTCAGATCGATGCCTTGCAGGGCAGGCAAGGTGCCGATGGGCGCGGGCGTACCGATCGTCGTCACGCTGGGGAAATCGAGTTCGTTCTGCGTGCCGTCGGATATCAGGCCAAACGTCGCCGCCGACATGTAGAGTCCGGTGAGCGCGGACAACAGCAGTCCGAATATCGCGACCCGTCCCAACTCGGCATGCCAGCGCTGGCTGAAATTGCCACGCAAGGGACGCAACAGTTGCCGCCATCCACCCACGCGCTTGATCAGCAATGCCATGCCTGAAAGACACAGCACCAGCATGATCAGGGCCGACACACCCGCCACGGCGCGGCCCGGCGTGTCGGCCAGGAAAGAACGATGCAGGTTCTTTATCCAGCGCGTGAAGGGGGAGGGCGCATACGGGCCAATGCCTTGTCCGCTGAGCGGATCAACCCGCTCAGCGCCGGTCCCGCCGTCGCGGCTGTAGTACACGGTGATCGAACCGGACGGCGAGCGCTGGATCTGTTCGACGCCGGGATAATGCTGCGCCACCCGCTCGGCCAGCACGGCCACGCTGATCTGGCCGTTGCCGGGCACGTGGGTACCCAGCCGTTCGATCGCTGGATTGACCGACAGGATGGCGCCGCTGATCGCCGCCACGACAAGCAGCAAGGTAGCGATCAGGGCGGGCAGGGAGTGAATCCGACGCAGCATCGTTTAGTCGTCCTCTGTCTGAGTGATTACATGTCGTAGGTGAGTGACTGGACATAGCCGCGTCCAGCCGCCGGCTTGCCTGCGCCTTCCGTGGTCAGCGGTGTGCGTACATCGGCAGGATTGTCGCGGCCGTCTTCCACCGCGGAGTCCATGCGGATCTCGTAGCCGGCGTCGATCAAGGTATCGGCGAGGTCGACGGTGACTTTCAGCGCGCGCCCACTGCCAACACTCGCGCCGCTCACGCCGTCATACTCAGCCCGATTCATGCCGCTGCCGCGTGCCCAGTCGCGCAGGTTCTTGTAGTGCTTGGCCTTCTTGCCGGATACCCAGAGCGTTTTCTGATACTGGCCCGCGGCGTCGGTGACATAGATGGCCAGATACGCTCCGTCCCCACTGTAATTTTTCAGTTGCGTGGTCAAGGTAACCGGCCTTGCCTGGGCCAGCCCGGGCAGTGCGATGAACCCCGCCAGACAGAGTGAAAGGACGATCTTGTTCATGGTCATTCTCCGGATGGTTTGGTGACGACGGAGGGCTCGTCAGTCTTCTTGTCTGGATTTCGGTCCAGATAATCGGCCGCGTCGCCGCCCTTATCGAAGGTGATTTCCAATTTGCGGATGCGTAATGAAGCTGGCGCGTATTTGGTTTTGAACGCGTTGCCGATCTTGTCGACGCCGCGTACTTCGTAGCAGCCGTCATCGACCTTGATCCGCTGCACCTCCCAGCCATGCTGTTCGAGCTGCAGTCGCAAGGTTTCGCGCGGCTGCCAGTCCGCCACGGGATCGGTACAGTCCTCGGCGGCCATCGCGGCGCCGCT
>JBBSVJ010000025.1:0-24324 GCA_038233665.1 Lysobacterales bacterium | reverse complement strand
CGCAACTTGAAACATTCGCACGCATATCAAACCTCCATGAGCTGCGATCAGTCTGCAGATCTGTGCGCTCCGGCGGCAGTCGCAACGATCAGTCATTGCCGGTGACAGGCGTCATGTGACAGGTGCCCGATGACCGCAGCCCAAGCGAGCTTTTGACAAGTGCACAAGCGCCTCAAAATGGAGTGCTGCCACGCTGGCGAAAAGCGGCCCTGACGACTGTGGATCGATGCGGGTCGAGAGCGACATGGCTTTCACACAGGCAGCCCAGGCGACCGGCGGGGTATCGGATACAGCCCCAAGGTGATACACTTGCCTGACCTGTTTTTCTTTCCTAATCAATGGCTAAGGCCTGACTGCCCGCGACGTCCCCTCGGCGCGGGCTTTGTGCTTTTCAGGAGATCACTATGAATGCGTTGTTGGTGAAATTGCATGAGATGCGTGCGGCAGGCGCCGCGCCGAATACAACCGGATTGGACGACACTGCACTGGAATCTCTGGTTGGCAACTATCCCGAACTGGCCGAAGTCATTGATGCTGCCTACGCGGCATTTCTGGCTCTGCGTTCGAGCCGTTCCGATCTGCTGAAACTCGGCGAGAGCGAGCAGATTCACGCCATCCAGGCCGATTACGTCAATTTCTATCCGGACGATGGCGTCAATCCCTACGTCGCCCTGAGCGCTCGCGGCCCATGGATTGTCACCCTGAAAGGAGCGATCATCCATGATTCCGGCGGCTACGGCATGCTCGGTTTCGGCCATACGCCAAAGCCAGTGCTCGATGTGCTGGCGCGCGCACAAGTAATGGCCAACGTGATGACGCCAAACTTGTCCCAACTGCGCATGGCCGACGCGCTCAAGCGCGAGATCGGACACACCCGCAGCGATGTGCCGTATTCGCGCTTCCTGTGTCTCAATTCGGGATCGGAATCGGTTTCATTGGCAGGACGCATTGCCGACGTAAATTCCAAACTGATGACTGACGAAGGCGGGCGCTACGCCGGTCGCGAGATCAAGCGTCTGGCAGTCAAGGGCGCGTTCCACGGACGCACTGATCGGCCTGCGCTGTTTTCGGATTCCTCGCGCAAGGTGTATGAGCAGAACCTGGCGAGCTATCGTAACGAACGCAGCATGATCACCGTCGAGGCCTACGACGTTGAGCAGCTGCGCAAAGTATTCGCCGACGCCGAAAAGAACAACTGGTTTATCGAGGCCATGTTCCTTGAGCCGGTCATGGGTGAAGGCGATCCGGGTCGCGCAGTGACTATCGAGTTCTACAAGGCCGCACGTGAACTGACCAAGGCCCACGGCAGTCTTTTGCTGATCGACTCGATTCAGGCCGGTTTGCGCGCCCACGGCGTGCTCTCGTTTGTCGATTATCCGGGCATGCAGGATATCGAGGCGCCGGACATGGAAACCTATTCCAAGGCACTCAACGCCGGTCAGTTCCCGCTCTCTGTGCTTGCCGTCAATGAACGTGCTGCCGATCTCTACAAGCGCGGCATCTACGGCAACACGATGACGAGCAACCCGCGCGCTCTGGATGTTGCCTGCGTCGTCCTCGATATGTTGACGCCCGAAATGCGCGAGAACATCCGAACCCGCGGTCGTCAGTTCCTCGACAAGCTCAACGCCCTTAAAGCCGAGCTGCCGGGCTACATCACCAAGGTGCAAGGAACCGGCCTGCTGTTTTCCTGCGAGTTATCGCCGGATTTCAAGTGCTATGGGGCCGGCAGCACCGAAGAGTGGATGCGCGAACATGGCATCGGCGTGATTCACGGCGGCACGAATTCGTTGCGCTTCACGCCGCATTTCGCGATCACCGATGGCGAGGTTGACCTGCTTGTTGATGGTGTTCGCAGGGCCTTGGTCGAAGGGCCACGCAAAGCACAGGTCGAACAAGCCGCCGCCTGAGCAATCTGCACTCGCAACAAAAAGGCCCGCGATGCGGGCCTTTTTTTGTCTGATTTTCGAGTCAGTGAGCGCTATCTGAAACGGTCGGTGGCTTCAATCAGCTCGTGGGTGATACCGACTTCAAGCGCCGAATGGCCTGCGTCGGCAACAATACGCAGATCAGCTTCGGGCCATGCGCGATGCAAATCCCAGGCACTGCGCGCCGGACAGACAACATCGTAGCGACCTTGCACGATAACCGCCGGAATGTTCTTCAGCTGATGCGCATTGCGCAGCAACTGATCATCGTGCTCGAAAAATCCACCATGGACGAAGTAGTGGCATTCAATGCGCGCAAAAGCGAGCGCGAACTCATCTTCAGCACTGCCATCAATGTGTGACAAATCCTGCATGAGAAAACTGGTCGACCCTTCCCAGACCGACCATGCCTTGGCCGCCGCAAGCCGCACGTCGCTGTCGTCACTGGTCAGACGCCGATAGTAGGCGCTCATCATGTCGCCCCGCTCAGCTGCGGGGATGCCAGCCAGATACGCCTCCCAGACGTCCGGAAACAAGGCATCGGCGCCTTTCTGATAGAACCATTCCAGCTCCGAGCGACGCAGCATGAAGATGCCGCGAAGAACCATCTCGGTAACCCGATCGGGATGCGTTTCGGCATAGGCAAGCGCGAGCGTGGATCCCCAGGAACCACCGAACACCTGCCAGCGATCGATGTTCAGATGCTCGCGAAGACGCTCGATATCAGCGACCAGATCCCAGGTCGTGTTGTCGGTCAGTTCGGCATGCGGCGTCGAACGCCCACATCCGCGCTGATCAAAAAGGATGATTCGATAATGAGCCGGATCGAAGAAGCGCCGGGCGCTCGGGCCGCTGCCGCCGCCGGGACCGCCATGCAGAAAGACAACCGGCTTTCCTTTCGGATTTCCGCTTTGCTCAAAGTAAAGCCGATGCAGGGAAGATACCTGCAGATGGCCGGAGTCAAACGGTTCGATTTCGGGATAAAGGCCGCGACGGCCGCTGGATGTGTTCGTCATCCGGCTAGTTTAACCGATCGTTGGTCTCGGTCGGCGCATCGCTAACGTCAGCCGTGGCCGCATTCGAAAGCGTCGCGCTTGGCGTCGCTTAGGTGAAAAGTCCGAAATGGTCGGGGCGGCGGGATTCGAACCCACGACCCCCTGCCCCCCAGGCAGGTGCGCTACCAGGCTGCGCTACGCCCCGACGAAACGGACTTGATAAAAATTGGATGCAACGAGGAGCGCGGATTGTAGCAGGCTTGTGCCGAAACAACCCGCAAAGATCAGCGACGCAAGATTTGCAACACTTCCTCAAGCTCCATGCGCAGCTGCTTGACGATCTGCCCAGTCATGCTGACCTCCATACGCGCTTGCGGCCCCTCAAGACGCTGCCGCGCACCGGTGATGGTGAATCCTTCATCGTAGAGCAGCGAGCGGATCTGGCGAATCATGAGCACGTCATGGCGCTGGTAGTAGCGGCGATTGCCACGGCGCTTGACCGGCTTGAGGTTCGGGAACTCCTGTTCCCAATAGCGAAGCACGTGCGGCTTGACACCACAAAGCTCGCTGACTTCGCCGATTGCGAAATAGCGCTTTGCCGGTATCGCCGGTAGTTCGCTGTTACTCCCCTGATCCAGCATAAGCCTCTACTCGAATCTTCAGCTTTTGCCCTGGCCGGAACGTCACCACTCGCCGTGCGGAAATTGGAATCTCCTCACCGGTTTTCGGGTTCCGCCCGGGACGCTCATTCTTCAATCGCAGATCAAAATTGCCAAAACCCGACAGCTTGACCTGTTCGCCATTTTCCAACGCATCACGGACGGAATCGAAGAACGCATCAACGAATTCCTTGGCTTCGCGCTTGTTCAATCCAACGTCTACAAAAAGACGCTCTGCCATTTCAGCCTTCGTCAGCGCCATCCTGCCCCCGCAACTTTGCCCTGAAACCAGCCGCCAAAGCGGAGACTGCCAGATCAACGCATCGATCTGCGTCCTGATCCGTAAGGGTGCGTGAACCATCCTGCAAAATCAAGCCCATAGCGAGACTTTTGACCCCATTACCGAGATGCGGTCCGGTATATCGATCAAACAACACCAGTTCGACCAGTGTTTCGCCGACCGCAAGGCGCACGGCTGCGTCGATCTCGGCGAACGCAACACCCTCGTCGACGACGATCGCGATGTCGCGCCGAACGGAAGGAAAACGGGAAAGTCTGCCTGCCAACGGCACTTCGCGGCGTGAGACGGACTCGACTTCAAGCTCGAACACATAGACATCGGAATCGAGATCCAGCGCTTTCTGTAGCCTCGGATTCAGCGCCCCGGCAAAACCGACGGGCTGCTCGCCGCGGAACAAGCTGGCCGATCGCCCAGGATGCAACCAGGCCGGGCCACCAGACTCAAAGCGGAACTCGGCAGCACTTCTGCCAGCCAGTTTGAGCAAGGATTCGAGATCGCCCTTCAGATCAAAGAAATCCATCGGTCGGCTCGATTCGCCCCACTGCTCCGCAACGGAATCGCCAACAGCCACAGCGGCAACCCTCTCAATCTCAACGGGTCCGTCTACGCTGGCGTGATAGCTACGTCCGCTCTCAAACAGGCGCACGCGCGATTGCTGGCGCTTGGCGTTGGCCTCCAACGCGCTAACCAATCCCGGCAGCAGACTGGTGCGCATCACAGCCAACTCGGCAGACAAGGGATTGGCCAGGCCAATCGCTGAATCCTCAAGACCCCAGGTCTTGAGCAGCTCGGCAGAAACGAACGCATAATTGATCGCTTCGGAATATCCGCGTGCAACCAGTTGCCGGCCCAGATCGGCACGCGCGATGCGATCTTCCGGGATCGCGACCGGGGTGATTTCGCCACGCGGCGCCTGTGCCGGAATCCGCTCGTAGCCATGAATTCGCGCTACTTCTTCGATCAGATCTTCTTCGATCGCGATATCAAAACGCGACGACGGTGGCACCGCCGTCCAGCCGTCGCTATTGGCCGCTACTTGCAGACCCAGGTTCTGAAGAATCCGGCAGACGTCCGCATCCGCCACCTCGACGCCGAGGATGCGCGAGAGCCGCGCACGTCGCAGGGAAATTTCGGATCGCTTCGGCAGATGCTCAGCGCAAAGATTCTCGACCAACGGGCCTGCCGAGCCGCCGACGATATCGAGCAGCAGCGCGGTTGCGCGTTCAATAGCCATGCGCGGCAACTGCGAATCGACACCGCGCTCGAAACGATGCGAGGCGTCGGTGTGCAGACCGAGTCGACGCGCTCGACCGCTGATTGTCGCTGGGGTGAAGTGCGCGGCTTCGAGAAAAACATCAATCGTGGCATCGGTCACACGCGTCTCATATCCACCCATGATGCCGGCTAGACCGATCGCCTTGACGGCATCGGCGATGACCAGGAAATCCTCATCAAGATCGACGCTGCGCTCATCGAGCAGCTTGAGTTTTTCCGCCTCGCTCGCTCGGCGCACGCTGACCGGCGCGCTCAACGTCGCAGCGTCATAGGCATGCATCGGCTGACCGGTCTCGATCATGACGTAAGCCGTCACATCGACCAGCGCACTGATCGGCCGAATACCAGCACGACGCAGGCGCTCCTTGAGCCATTGCGGGGACACGGCTTTCGCATTGACCCCACGCAGCAGGCGACCGCAATAGCGCGGACAGTCCGCCGCCGTCGCAATCTGTACTTCGATCGTGCCGTCATGCGTGGCTTTGATTTCAGGGAAAACGGGAATCCTTGCCGCTACCGCGAATTCCGCGGCGACTTCGCGGGCCACACCATGCATGCCGAGACAATCCGAACGGTTCGGCGTCAAACCGATTTCGAACACGGCATCGGGCAGACCGAGTGCTTGCGCCAGCGGCTTTCCGACTATGGCATCGGCCGGCAATTCGAAGAGACCGTCCGCATCCGCACCGAGACCAAGCTCGCGCCCGGAACACAGCATTCCGTTTGATTCGATACCACGCAACTTTGCCGGCTTGATCGTGATCTCACCGACTTGAGTTCCTACCGTGGCCAGCGGCGCTTTCAAACCGACGCGCGCGTTCGGCGCGCCGCAGACAATCTGCAAAGGCTCAGGCTCGCCGATATCGACCTTGCAGACTCTCAGCTTGTCGGCATCGGGATGTTTCTCCGCCGCGATAATCTCGGCAACGAATACGCCATCGAGCGCAGCGCCAAGCACTTCGATGCCCTCAACCTCCAGCCCACTCATGGTCAATCGATGTGCAAGCTCAGCCCGATCGACCGGAATCTCGACAAGTTCGCGTAGCCAGTTTTCGCTGAGTTTCATGGATTAAGAGCCGGGATTCGGGATTGGGGATGGATTAAAGCGTGGGATGGGCGGTTTCAAGGTTCGGAATTCTAAAGAGCGGCATGATCGCGACCCGCCGTTCTCTCCAACCCCAAACCATGACTATCAGATTTCAACAAGCGAACGGCTTGTCATCCCGACTTAGGCAAATTGTCTGAGGAAGCGCAAATCATTCTCGAAGAACGCCCGCAAATCGTCTGCGCCGTAGCGCAGCATCGCGAAACGATCGACGCCAAGGCCAAAGGCGAAACCGCTGTAGCGCTCGGGATCAATGCCGCAGTTCTTCAGAACGTTCGGATGGACCATGCCGCAGCCGAGAACTTCCAGCCATTTGGTTTCACCGTTCTCGTTGCTCCAGCCGATATCCATTTCGGCGGAGGGCTCGGTAAATGGAAAGAAACTCGGGCGCAGACGCATCTCGAAATCACGCTCGAAAAACGAACGGACGAACGAGGCCAGCGTGCCCTTGAGATCAGCGAAACTGGATGTCTCATCGATCAGCAAGCCTTCGACATGATGGAACATCGGTGAATGCGTCTGATCGGAATCGCTGCGATAGACCTTGCCCGGCGCGATCAGTCGGATCGGCGGCTTGCGCCCAGACATGCCGCGGATCTGAACCGGTGAGGTGTGCGTGCGCAGTAATCGACCATCCGGAAACCAGAACGTGTCATGCATCGTTCGAGCGGGATGATCGGGGGCAAAATTCAGCGCCTCGAAGTTATGCCAGTCGTCTTCGATCTCGGGACCATCAAGACGCTCATAGCCAAGGCGCGCGAAGATGTCACAAATGCGCTCCATCGCTCGCGTCACCGGATGCAGACTGGCACGCTCAGCGCGTCGACCTGGCAAACTCACATCGATCTGCTCGTTGGCCATGCGCGCCTCGAAGGCCGCCTCATCCAACACCGAGCGTCGCGCGGCAATCGCCTCAAACACTGTCTGCTTGGCGATATTGATGCGTTCGCCAGCCACCTTGCGTTCATCTGCCGGCAGCTTGCCGAGTTGCTTGAGTTGCTCGGTGATGAAACCGGATTTTCCGACCACGGCAACGCGTTCAGCGTCCAGCGAATCCAGCGTGGCGGCAGCCGCGATCGACGCCAAGACAGCTTCAATACGGGAATTCAATGTGTCCGTCATCCGGAAAACCTTTGGCCTACGCAGAAACAAAATGGGGAGCGAGGCGACAGCCTGCTCCCCACGTTTATCGTTGGACGCAACCTCGCGCCAATTGCAGAATTACGCAGCCAGGGCGGACTTGGCTTTTTCTGCCAACGCAGCAAACGCTGCGATGTCGTGGATCGCGAGATCCGCGAGCACCTTGCGGTCCACATTGATGTTGGCTTTCTTGAGGCCATTCATCAGACGGCTGTAGCTCAGGCCGTACATGCGAGCGCCTGCATTGATGCGCACAATCCACAACGAACGGAACTGACGCTTGCGCTGCTTGCGACCGATATACGCGTACTGCAGCGCCTTGATCACGGCCTGCTTGGCAACGCGATAGACCTTGCGGCGGGCGTTGTAGTAGCCCTTCGCGCGGGTCAGGATCTTCTTGTGTCGACGGTGGGCAGTGACGCCACGTTTTACTCGAGCCATGGGTCAGTCCTCCTTACAAGTAGGGCAGCATGCGGGCGACGCGGCCGGCATCTTCGGCGCGCACATAGTTCGTGCCTCGGAGATTGCGCTTACGCTTGGTCGATTTCTTGGTCAGGATGTGGCTCTTGAATGCATGACCGCATTTGAACTTGCCTGACGCCGTCTTGCGGAACCGCTTGGCAGCGGCCCGGTTGGTTTTCATCTTGGGCATGGGCCCAACTCCTTTTCAGTTTTTCGTTACTGGCCCGAGCGACGGCAGCAGCCGTTCTTTCCTTCCTGCTCGATCCGGTTTATATGACCCGGGGTTCCGGGTCGCTCCTCATTCACCGGCGGATGATTCCACCGATAAAAATTACTTGTTCTTTTTTGGCGCGATCATCATCACCATCAAACGGCCTTCCATGCGCGGGTACTGCTCGATTACCGCTTCTTCGGCAATATCCGCTGCAATCTTCTTGACCATCTGATCACCGAGTTCCTGATGCGCCATTTCGCGGCCGCGGAAACGGATGGTGATCTTGACCTTGTCGCCATCTTCGAGGAAGCGGCGCAAATTGCGCATCTTGATCGTGTAGTCGCCAATGTCGGTGGTCGGGCGGAATTTGAGTTCCTTGATCTCGACCTGCTTTTGCTTTTTCTTTGCCGCATGCGCTTTTTTCTGCGCATCAAACTTGTACTTGCCAAAATCCATGATCCGGCAAACCGGTGGATTGGCCGTTGGCTGAATCTCAACCAGATCCAGACCCAACTCCTGAGCCATGCTCAGGGCTTCGTCGCGTGTAAGCACACCTACCTGCTCACCATCTGCGCCGATGACACGAACCTGGGGAACCCGAATCTCAAGATTCCTGCGGTTTGCTTTTTCAGTTGCGATACGTCGTTACTCCTGGCGATTTTTACAATCGAATCAAAGACTTCTAGGCAATCTTCGATTCGGATTTAAGGCGTTCAGCGAACTCCGAAACCGTGAACGATCCGAGATCCTCTCCTGAACGCGCACGCACAGCAACGGACCCCGCCTCCTTTTCGCGGTCTCCAACGACCAGCAGATAGGGAACCTTGTTAAGCGTGTGTTCGCGGATTTTATATCCGATCTTCTCGTTTCGCAAATCTGCCTCGACCCTGAACCCTTGCGCGACAAGGGTTTGCACGGTTTCGGCGACGAAATCGGCCTGCGCATCGGTGATATTGAGCACCACCGCCTGCACCGGCGCCAGCCAAACAGGGAATTGCCCGGCATGATGCTCGATAAGGATGCCGATGAAGCGCTCCATCGAACCAACTATGGCGCGATGCAGCATGACCGGCGTGTGCCGTGCGGAATCTTCGCCGACATATTCGGCACCTAGACGCCCCGGCATCGAGAAATCCACCTGCATCGTGCCGACCTGCCAGGCCCTGCCGAGCGAATCGCGCATGTGATATTCGATCTTCGGGCCATAGAACGCACCCTCGCCCGGCAATTCTTGCCATTCAACATCGGAGGCACGCAAGGCGGCACGCAGAGTCTCTTCGGATTTGTCCCAGGTTTCGTCCGAGCCGATACGCTGATCGGGACGAAGGGCTAGTTTCAAGGCGATTTCCGTGAAGCCGAAATGCGCATAAACGTTCATCGCCTGACGATGGAAGGCCACAACCTCACTCTCGATCTGCTCTTCCGTGCAGAAGATATGCCCATCATCCTGGACAAATCCGCGCACGCGCATGAGTCCGTGCAAGGCGCCCGAGGGCTCGTTGCGAGTGCACGAGCCGAACTCGCCGTATCGAATCGGCAGCTCGCGATAGCTATGCAGACCGTGGTTGTAGACCAATACATGGCCCGGGCAATTCATCGGCTTGAGCGCGTAGTCGCGGCTTTCCGATGACGTGATGAACATGTTGTCGCGGTAGTTCTGCCAGTGGCCGGTTTTCTCCCACAGACTCTTGTCGAGGATTTGCGGACACTTGATCTCTTTGTAGCCAGATTCGCGATAGACCTCGCGCATATACTGCTCGACGACCTGCCAGATCTGCCAGCCCTTCGGATGCCAGAACACCAAGCCTGGCGCTTCTTCCTGAAAATGAAAGAGATCGAGTTGTTTGGCCAGCTTGCGATGGTCGCGCTTCTCGGCCTCCTCAATGCGCAAGATGTAGGCAGCGAGCTGCTTCTTATCTGCCCAAGCGGTGCCGTAGACGCGCTGCAGCTGCTCGTTCTTGGCATCGCCACGCCAGTAAGCGCCGGAAATGCGGGTCAGCTTGAAGGCCTTGAGAAAGCGCGTATTCGGCACGTGCGGGCCGCGGCACATGTCGAGGTAATCCTCGTGGTAGTAAAGCCCCATGGTCTTCTGATCGGGCATGTCCTCGATCAGGCGCAGCTTGTAATCCTCACCACGCGCCTTGAACTCGGCAATCACTTCGTCACGCGGCATGACTTTTTTGATGACGTCGTATTCGGTATCGATCAACTCGACCATGCGCGCCTCAATCGCGGCCAGATCTTCCGGCGTAAACGGGCGCTCGAACCAGATGTCGTAGTAGAAGCCTTCTTCGATGACCGGACCGATGACCATCTTGGCAGCCGGAAACAACTGCTTGACCGCATGCCCTACAAGATGCGCGCAGGAGTGGCGGATGATCTCGACGCCCTCCACGTCCTTCGGCGTGATGATCTGCAGTTTCGCGTCATGATCGATGCGATCACTGGCATCGACGAGCGTGCCATTCACCTTCCCAGCGACGGTTGCTTTGGCCAACCCCGCGCCAATGGAGGCCGCGACGTCCTGCACGCTGACGGCGTTTTCGAATTGACGGACGCTGCCGTCAGGAAGGGTGATGTTGATCATGATTATGGTCTCCGGAAAACAACAAAGGCGCCGAAGCGCCTTTTGTCCAATGCAGTTGCTTCGCGTCAAGAAAATCAGTGGGCAAAGGTTCGCGTCATGGTGATCGTGTTCGTTTGAACTACGCTTCCTGTTGAGTTGAGATTGCGCTTACTGACTTTCCTGAAACAAGCTTCCCGAACAACAGCGGAAGATCCGAATGACTTCTTTCACTTCGCCGACGATCCTTCGATCGTTACAACGCAAGCCGACATACTTGCGCTGCCTGAACCGGCGATCCTTCATTAAGATCGAAAACGCCGAAACGCATATGCGCTTCGCCGGACGATCCTTCGTCACTCGTCATTGTTGGTGGGCGCGACAGGGATCGAACCTGTGACCCCTACCATGTCAAGGTAGTGCTCTACCGCTGAGCTACGCGCCCCTGAAAGCGGGGGCGCGAACACTAACCGAACGCGCGACTTGGCACAAGCAGAATTTTCAGCGTGCGCGCTTCGCACTTGCACCCCGTTGGCGGCAGTGATCGCTTTCGCCATACTCTTGATTCTGGCCTGTCAGCAGCTGGTGGCCAATCCTCCACTGGAAGTACCTGCCACTTGGGCGATCGAGGGAGAAGTAGCAGCGCATGCAGTTTGACTCGATTACCTTTCTGCTGTTCTTTTTGCTGGTGTTGGCGGGCTACAACGTGTTGCGTGATTGGGGCACGCGCAAGTGGTTTCTGCTGGTTGCCAGTTACCTCTTCTATTCCGCGTGGAACCCTCCGTTCCTGCTGCTGTTGCTCGGCTCAACCACGCTGGATTGGCTGATCGCCCGGCGTATCGATCAGGCTGAAGATCCCACTCGACGCAAGGCTTGGGTCGTAGCAACGCTGCTGATCAACCTCGGTGTGCTCGGCTATTTCAAATACAGCCATTTTGTTCTGGATAATTTTGCCTCGGCGCTCGCCAGCGTCGGCATCGCCTATGTACCGCCCGCGTTCGACATCATCTTGCCGATCGGCATCTCGTTTTACACGTTCCATTCGCTGTCTTATTGCATCGATATCTATCGTCGCCGATTCAAGCCGACTGCGAGCTGGCGCGACTACGCTCTGTATGTCGGCTTTTTCCCGCAACTGGTGGCCGGACCGATTACCCGCTTTAGTCAGATGCGCGAGCAAATCGAAACGCCACGCGCGACGACGGTAGCTGGCCTCGGCATGGGCTGTGCCCTGTTGATACTGGGATTGTTCGAAAAAATCGTGCTCGCCGATTCGGTGTTCGCACCGATCGCCAATGCTTTCTTTGATGCCCCAGGTAGCGGTGACAGCGCAAGCGCGTGGGTCGGCGTGTTCGCTTTCAGCGGACAAATTTTTTGTGACTTTGCCGGCTATTCCAGTTGTGCGCTCGGCAGTGCAATGGCTCTAGGATTTGTGCTGCCCATCAACTTTCGCAATCCCTACGCCTCGGTTGGATTCACTGATTTCTGGCGTCGTTGGCATATCTCGCTGTCGAGCTGGTTGCGCGACTATCTGTATGTCTCGCTCGGCGGAAATCGTGGAGGCGAATGGCGGACGTTACGCAATCTGATGCTGACGATGCTGATCGGAGGCTTGTGGCACGGCGCGGCTTGGACGTTTGTCATCTGGGGCGCCCTGCACGGCAGTTATCTGACGCTTGAACGCATAGTGCGTGCCCATGTGTGGCCGGTACATTGGAACAATCGTGCGCTTCGATTTGTCTACGCGACGATCACGCTGTTCGGCGTGTGCATCGCGTGGTCCTGGTTTCGCGCAGCCAACGTCAGCCAAGGCTGGCGGATCATGCTTGAGCTTTTCGATCTACGTTCGGCGGTCGCTGGCATGGGCCAGCTTGGCCCAAGCCAAATCATTGTTCTTGCAAGTTTCCTACTGCTGGTTATGGTGCACGCAATCTTTCGGAATAGCGGACCCATTGCGTGGTTTTCACGTCTGTCCGCTCCATTGTTAGGACTTCTCCTTGGCTTGATGCTGGCAATGATCGTGCTTTCACCGGGTGACAACCATGCCTTCATCTATTTCCAGTTCTAGCCCCGGCCGCTACTGGGCGTGGGCAGGTGTGGTCAGCGCACTGCTCACGATGGCCTTGTGCGGCAGCATCGAAAGCTATTGGCGCAGCCGCGGCTACGAGCCAGGCGTGATCGACTCCAAACTCCTCTGGGCCCAGCAACGTGATCGCGTCTATTCGAGCGGATCGCGCAGTCCTCTTGTGCTTCTTGGTGCCTCCCGATTCCAGTTTGGAATCGACATGCGGACTCTAAAAGACGCATTGCCGCGCTCTCGGCCGGTGATGCTCGCTATCAATGGACACTATCCTTTGGCCGCCCTTCGGGATCTGGCTGAAGACAAAAAATTCAATGGCATTGTGTTGTGTGATATCGACGCGCGAGGCTTCAATGCGACCTACCGCGACATGCAGCAAGCGTACGTGGATTACTACCATCAGCGCTGGACGCCAAGCTGGAGTGTTCATCGGCGTGCGCTGACATGGTGGCAAAGCACGGCAGTCATAGCCAACCCGGATTTCGGCCTTTTGCCAACCGTTCTCCGCTGGTGGCAAGGCGCTGCGGGCCCGTGGAAAACCCATGTCCATTTCTATGCCGATCGCAGTGGCGATGCTGATTTCCGCAAAGTTGACACGGCGCAATCAACAAAGGGCTTCGCCGATGAATTCAAGCGCCTGCTAACCGAAGATCCGCCGCCGCCTCCCGATCAATGGCTTGTTGGGCTGGCCGACGTCAGCAAATGGGTGGAACAGATCCAGGCGCGCGGCGGAGAGGTCATTTTTTACGACACGCCAACATCGGGCAAGTTGCGCGAGTATGCCAATTCTGGATATCCCAAATCGCTTTACTGGGATCGATTCGCCGCCACGATTCACGCGCCTGCGCTCAGCTATACCGAGGTACCGGCGCTGGAAAGCGCCCCATTGGCGGATGGCTCACATCTGGATTTCCGAGACAAACCGGACTACACCCGTGCGCTGGTCAATGCATTGCTCGAGCGAGGCTGGCTGACACGCTAAAAGGGTGCTCAACCCATCAAGCCTTTCTGACGCACGCGGTGTATCTCATCGCGCAACTGACCGGCCTCCTCAAACTCAAGATCCTGGGCATGCTGATACATCCGGGCTTCCAGTTTGCGCAGTCGCGAGGCAAGTTGCGCGGGACTCATGGTGGCGTAATCGGCATCTGCCTCGGCCACTCGACGTGATGCTGCCGCGCTGCGACCTCGCGACTCACGTCGGCTACCGGCTTCCGCGCGCGCTCCCTCCATGATGTCGGTGATCTTCTTGCTGACACCGGTCGGAGTAATGCCGTGCTCGAGGTTGTATTCGACCTGCTTGGCGCGACGCCGATCCGTCTCGTCGATCGCAATCTTCATTGAGCGGGTGGTCTTGTCGGCGTAGAGGATTGCCTTGCCTCGCAGGTTTCGCGCGGCTCGACCGATGGTCTGGATCAAGGAGCCTGCTGAACGCAGGAATCCTTCCTTGTCGGCATCAAGGATCGCCACGAGTGACACCTCGGGCATGTCCAAACCTTCTCGCAGCAGATTGATGCCGACCAACACATCAAATACACCCAGGCGCAGATCACGCAGGATTTCCACACGCTCGACCGTTTCAATATCCGAATGCAGGTAGCGCACGCGGATGCCATGTTCGCTGAGATACTCGGTCAGGTTCTCAGCCATGCGTTTGGTCAGTGTTGTCACCAGCACGCGATCGCCCATCGCGATGCGCGCGGTGGCCTCGGACAACAGGTCATCCACTTGCGTACGCACCGGCCGGATCTCGATTTCGGGATCGATCAAGCCGGTCGGTCGCACCACCAGTTCAACGACGCTTCCTGCTGATTTCTCCAACTCGTACTCTTTCGGCGTCGCCGAAACGAAAATACTGCGCGGCGCGCGCGCTTCCCATTCTTCAAATCGCAGTGGTCGGTTGTCGAGTGCGGAAGGCAGGCGAAAACCGTACTCGACCAGATTCTCCTTGCGCGAGCGATCGCCTTTGTACATGCCGCCAAGCTGCGGGATCGTCACATGGGATTCGTCGATGACAAGCAAGGCATCGGCCGGCAAATAGTCAAACAGGGTTGGCGGTGGATCGCCCGGTGCGGCGCCCGTGAGATGACGCGAATAGTTTTCGATGCCCTGACAGTATCCAATCTCGGCCATCATCTCCAGATCGAATTGGGTGCGCTGCTGCAGTCGCTGCGCTTCCAGCAGCTTGTTCGCCGCATACAACTGCTCAAGACGCTCCTTGAGCTCAATCTTGATCGTGTCAACCGCACTCAGCGTGGCCGCCCTTGTCGTCGCGTAATGGGTTTTTGGATAGACTGTGTAGCGCGGCACCTTGCGCAGCACCTCGCCGGTCAGCGGATCGAAAATCGCGAGATTCTCGATATCGCCATCGAACAGCTCGATGCGCAGCGCTTCGGTTTCCGACTCTGCAGGGAAAACGTCGATCACCTCCCCACGAACGCGATACGTGCCGCGTCGCAGCTCGACGTCGTTGCGCGTGTATTGCAGCTCAGTCAGGTGGCGAATCAGCTTGCGCTGGTCGGTATGTTCGCCGCGCGCCAGGATCAAGCGCATCTGCAGATAGTCTTCCGGCTTGCCAAGACCATAGATTGCCGAAACCGTTGCTACAATCAACGCATCGGGACGTGATAGGAGCGTCTTGGTCGCCGACAACCGCATCTGCTCGATGTGATCATTGATCGAGGCATCTTTTTCGATGTAGGTGTCCGAAGACGCGACGTACGCCTCCGGCTGGTAGTAATCGTAATAGCTGACGAAATATTCGACTGCGTTGTGCGGGAAGAACTCCTTGAACTCGCCGTACAGCTGAGCGGCCAAGGTCTTGTTCGGGGCCATGACCAAGGTCGGGCGCTGCACCCGCTCGATCACGTTGGCGATCGTGTAAGTCTTGCCGGAGCCTGTAACACCAAGCAGGGTCTGGTGAGCTACGCCGGATTCAAAACCGGCGACGAGTCGCTCGATGGCTTGCGGCTGGTCGCCAGCGGGCCGGTACGGAGCTTCAAGCTTGAATCGATCGGTCATGACGAGACTCGTTTGGTGCGCGGTTCAACGCGATAGGAGCGTATTCAGACGCGATTTCCCAGCGCGTGTCATTGGCATCGCGTCGGAATGCGCTCTGGAAAAGTCTGCTGCGCTGTGAACGCCAACGGAGGTTCAGCAGATCGTAGCCAAATGCGCGCAATTCAACCGTCTCAACGCATTCGTACGCCGGCTGTCGGCAATTTCCTACACGCCGACACCGAAAATGCCCATCGTTGCGGAGATGACGTCTGCCTAGCATGAGCACACCCCATCCCGACCGGAGGCAAGCCATGCAAGCGCGCAGATCGCAGATCGCGGGCGTCACCTTGATCGAACTGATGATCGCCATTTCAATCGGAGCCGTGCTGACCACGATGGCGCTTCCATCGTTCACCAACCTGCTCCAATCCGGCGCCTCTCGATCGGTGCGGAGCGCGTTATCCGTCTCCATCAACCAGGCTCGCATTGGCGCCGCGATGCGCGGCCAGCAAGTTATCGTTTGCCCATCCAACGATCAGGTCGGCTGCGATCACGGTTCGCGCTGGGAACATGGCTGGATCGCTTTCGTCGACAGCAATCACGACAACGAACATGGGCTTGGCGAAGAACTCATTGGAGTCGCTCAGGCTCAGCCAAAGGGCGTGGCGATCCTCGGCAGCAACGGCCGCCAGCGAATCCGCTATCAGGCCGATGGCAGCGCCAGTGGAACCAATCTCACCCTGACCATCTGCGATCGTCGCGGGCCCACGGCGGCTAGAACCGTGGTCGTCAACAACGCGGGGCGACTACGCAGCGGCACGCCGACAGCCTCGCAAGCGAGTGCTGCCTGCACGGCAATCGACACCTGAATGAGCGACAGGGCTTGACGATCCGAAGCAATGCCACGAAAATGTGCGGCTCCGCCCGAATAGCTCAGCTGGTTAGAGCACTTGACTGTTAATCAGGGGGTCGCTGGTTCGAGTCCAGCTTCGGGCGCCAAATACAAAAAAAGGCCGCAAGCGATTGCGGCCTTTTTTTGTTTCTCTGGATTGCACTGCGGATTGCGCGCGACTAGCCGCAATTCTGAGCCGAATAGCCCCCTTTCACGCCCTTGCTGGCATAGGCGACCGCATCATGCGGATGCAGACTTTCCAGATGCGCTGCGCGCAGCCAGAAGTCGAGAATGCGTTCGTCTTCGTCCAATGCGCTCTGCATCCGCCGCGCTGCATCCTCGCAGAACATCAGGTTCTGACCGTTGAGCAGCGCAAAGGCTTGCTCGTCTTCACGCTTGACCGCCGTTTGTACCGGCGTCTGCAGCGCGTTCTCAACCAGATCGATCAGCTCGACGATCGGAAATTCGAACCCGCTACCGAGACGCACGCGAACGCGAGCGCTGCTGCGTTGGCTATGGGGGGTAGCGAGAATGCCGGTTTCGCTGCCCAACCAGGTGTGGATCGCAGCATGATCGAGCGGCTTGTCGGTCGCGAAATCTGCGCTGAATTTTTCCTGGATAAGCTGACGGGCGAGCGCCGCCGAGCACGGACAGGTGCTTGAATAGAGAATTTCAGTTTCAAGTTCGAAAGCGAATACATCCTCTACCATCGTCGCGTTGATCGTAACCGGATAGGTTTTCCAGCCGCTGTTGTCGCTGGCCAGCGCCGCGCGCCGGGTCATGTGATCGAAGCGCACACTGATACGCGCACAGTCCGAAAGATCGGCATGTGAATCGAGGAAATCACGCAGCAGACGACGCAGTGAACACGGTGTCAGCAGCTCACTGGAAAGGTGCTTGTCGACATGCAGATAGAGACGGGACATGTGGATGCCCCGCGCATCGGCGCGTTTCAGATTAACGAATGCAGCCACCCGCGCGGGTGACTGGACGATGTCGCCAGCAGTGTTCGCCAGGCGCACAGGCACGGCGATTTCGTCCATGCCGACCCAGTCGAGTTGGCCAGCAGTGCCGACTCGCGCATCGACAGCGATATCGGGCATTACGCGAACGGTATTGGAAGGAGTGGTCATCTCGGCCTTTTGCTTCAATCGGAATAGGCAGCGATAAAAAAACGCTGCCCAGCGAGTAAGGTGGGGCGGAAGGAACCGCCGATCAAGGTCGAACAGGGTACAAAATCAGCCGCTCGTGTGCATGCGGCGTGCGGCACGCCAGCCTGTCCAGACTGCGGAAAGCGGCAGCCGGTCACGTTGGCGCGTACTTTCAGCCAACGGATCCGCTGCAGCAGCGGCGCGACGGCTTCTGCGCATGTCCGCATTCAAGCGGATCGCCGCCAATGGCGACAAACTCGACCGATCAACCGCGTCAAATCTTGCCGCAAGCGCGGAAAAATGCTCGGCAAGCGCCAAATTTCGGCTCTCGCCAGACTGCGCCAAGTCCTCGCGGGATAGTTGGTGTTTCGCGAGTAGCGCCAGCGGCAACGGCAATCGATCGCTGGCCAGCAAATCCGTCAAGCGAATGGTCTCGTGAAATAGGCGAGACAACGCGGCCGCCTCCGCCATGGCCAATGAATCAAGCTGTGATGAGAATCTCGTTTCAATACCGGCCAGCGGTTGCAGCAAGCTGAGATACGAATCCCGCAAATTATCAAGGGTCGCTGCCGGTTTTGCTGCGCGCTGGTCAAACGCGCCACTGATGACCAGCGCCCATTCCTTGGTATCGACGCTGCGGATCGGCTCGAAGCGCGAGAGGATTTGGGTAAGCGGATGGCGTGAACTACCGTTGGACAATCCAGTCAACTCTTCGGCCCACCAATGGAGCTTGCTCGCAGCAACCTCGACTTCGACGATCAGAAAGGCAGCAGACGCGATCTCGTTTGAAAGGCATGCAAACGCGGAAATAAACGGTCGAACCGAGTCCTCGGCAAAGCGCAGGGCCAATGGCAACTCGGGCTGAGCTTGGCTCCATTTCGCCTCAAAACTGGCCAATGCATCTACCGACATGCTCAATCCAGGTGTAAATGCGACGGCAGCTCGGCGACATTCGCGGCGATGGCATCGGCATTCCAATCCGCCGGATCACCGCCATTGAGATAGCCCCAAGCGGCGGCAATGGTGCGCGTTCCGGCGGCACGCCCGGCCTCGATATCGCGCAAATCATCACCAACAAACAGGGTTCGTGCCGGCTTCACTTTGAGAATATCGCAGGCGTGCAATACCGGATCGGGATCGGGCTTGCGCTTGGGCAACGTATCGCCGGCAACCAAGACCGCGCAGCGTTGCCCCAGGCCAAGTTGCTGGATCATGGGCGTTGCCAGCCATCCGGCCTTGTTGGTGACAACTCCCCAGAGAATTTCGCGACGCTCAAGATCACTGAGGATCTCTTCGATTCCCGCGTAGAGCGCGGTCGAGACGTGGCCACGAGCGGCATACAAATCCAGATAGCGTGGCAGCAATTGCTCGATGCGTGATTCATACACATCAGGCAAGCCCGCGGCCAAGATCGCGCGGCCACCGGCCGAGACGACTCGGCTGACCACGACCGCATCCGGTGCCGCGTGTCCGATTTCGATGCACAAGGTTTCCAGGGCGGCAACCAGATCGGGCGCCGAATCGGCCAAGGTTCCATCAAGATCAAAAAGCACTGCTTGCGGCGCAGGTGCTGCGCTCATGCCGGCTTGATCGCGCAAGCGAGATAGTTGACGGCGACAGAATCGCTGAGCCAGGCCTTGCGCGTCAGCGGGTTGTAGCCGATTCCGCGAATATCTTCGAGAACGAGTCCCGCGCGGCGCAGATCACCCGCCAATTCGGAGGGTTTGATGAACTGGGCATAGTGATGCGTGCCACGCGGCAGCAGGCGCAGCACGTGCTCCGCACCGACAATGGCAGCCGCAAACGATTGCGGCGTGCGGTTGAGGGTGGACAGAAACAAACGTCCGCCCGGCTTGAGCAGATCGGCACAGGCGCGAATCACGCTGGTTGGATCAGGAACGTGTTCGAGCATTTCAAGACAGGTGATCACATCGAACTGTGCGGTCATAGTATCTGCCATCGACTCGACGCTGAGCTCGCGATAGTCGACTTCAAGCCCACTTTCAAGCAGATGCAATCGAGCGACATCGAGCACGGCGCTGGCGAGATCAATTCCGATCACCTCGGCCTCTGCGCGCGCCATTGACTCGCTCAAGAGTCCGCCGCCACAGCCGACATCCAGTGCTCGTGCCCCCTTCAAGGCAACTTGATCCGCGATATAGGCAAAGCGCACCGGATTCAGATCGTGCAAGGGTCGCGACTCACCGTCGGCATCCCACCAGCGACTGGCGAGGCGATCGAATTTGGCTACTTCGGCGGGGTTGACGTTGATTGTGTTCATGGGCTCAAGCGTTGGCAATGCGGTCGCGCCAGCGACGCGCCTTGGTCAGGATTTCAGCCGTATCCATGCCGGTCAACTCACGATTGCGCAGCTTGCGCGCGCCGGCGATCCAGACATCGCTGACCTGGTGGCGTCCTGCCGCGTAGACCAGTTGCGAAACGACGTTGTAGATCGGTTGGCTTTCAATCGTGTCGAGATTCACTGCCGTCAGATCAGCCTGCTTGCCGACCTCGATCGAACCGATGCGATCCTGCCAACCGATGGCGCGCGCCGAGCCCATCGTGGCGGCACGCAAAACGCTTGCGGCGCTCATCGCCGCCGCGTCTTCGGCGATCAGTTTGCCGACCAGGGCCGCCGAGCGCATTTCGCCGAAGAGATCGAGATCGTTGTTCGACGCGCAGCCATCGGTGCCAATGGCCAGATTCACTCCCGCGCGACGAATCGCCTCGGCCGGACAAAACCCGCTGAGTAATTTCATGTTCGATTCGACGTTGTGCACGATCGATACCCCGTGAGCCGCGCACTCATGGATTTCGGCTTCGGTGAGCTGGGTCATGTGCACGGCAATCAGGCGCTCGTTGACGAGGCCGATCTGCTTGAGCCGCGCCAGCGGCCGCATACCGAAATCTCGCAGGCTGTCGCTGATTTCCTCGGCGGTTTCGTGCAGATGCAAATGCACTGGCAAATCGAGCTGATCCGACAGCAGATGAATACGCTCGAAGCTTTCGTTGGAAACCGTGTAAGGGGCATGCGGCGCAAACGCCGTACCGATCAGAGTTTCGCCACGCAATTCGTCGTGGACACTGAGCGCCTTGTCGAAATATTCATCGCGACTCTGCGCCCACGGCGTCGGAAACTCGATCACCGGCAGCCCGATCAGGCTGCGAAAACCAAACTTCCGGTAGGTCGCGGCCTGCACATCGGGGAAAAAATAATTCTCGTTGCAGCACGTGGTGCCACCCCGAATCATCTCGGCGATAGCCAACTCAACGCCATCGCGAACAAACTCGGGCCCCATGACTTTGGCTTCGGCCGGCCAGACATGCTCCTTCAGCCAGACCATGAACGGAACGTCATCAGCAAGTCCGCGCATGAGCGTCATCGGGTTGTGCGTATGCCCGTTAACCAAGCCTGGAATCAGCGCATGCTCACCAAGCTCGACACACTCCCTGGGCGCATAGCGCAGACGCGCGTCGGCAATCGGCAGGACCGCAACAATGCGGTCGCCATCAACCATGACCGCATGCGACTCCAGTACAACGCCTTGCGGCTCGACCGGGATAACCCAGCGTGCCTCGATCTGCAGGTCTACCGCTGTTGGCAAGCTCATAGGACTCCGATCACTTGACCCGACCGACGTATTCGCCGGTGCGCGTATCGACCCTGACCACTTCGTTCTGATTGACGAACAGTGGCACGCGAACCACCGCGCCGGTTTCCAGCTTGGCCGGTTTGCCGCCGCCGCCGGAGGTGTCACCACGCACGCCTGGATCGGTTTCGATGATCTCCAGTTCGACGAAATTCGGCGGCGCCACGTTCAACGGCGCGCCATTCCAAAGCGTAAGGACGACGATCTCGTTGCCCTTCAGCCACTTTGCCGCATCAGCGACAGCGTTCTCGTCGGCCGCGACCTGCTCGTGAGTGGTCTGGTGCATGAAATGCCAGAACTCGCCATCCGAATAGAGAAACTCCATATCCGAGTCGACGACATCAGCCGCTTCAACCGTATCGGTCGATTTCATGGTCATTTCAACCGTGCGACCATTCTTCAGGTTTCGATATTTGACCCGGGTAAACGCCTGGCCCTTGCCGGGTTTGACAAAATCAGTGTCGATGATCGTGCATGGAGAGCCATCAACAATGATCTTGAGGCCGTTCTTGACGTCGTTCATTCCATGCGTGGCCATGGAGAGCTCCTGTGACTTTAAGGACAAGCCGCTTATTTCAAAGCAGCTACAATGCGGAATTCGTTGACCGGAATGCCCGGAACCGATCGACAATGATACCCGCAAGCCCGCTTTTCTCACAGATTCCTGTGATCCGATCAAACCCATCCGGCGCGCGCTGGCAACGGCTGATGCGTGAGGCAATCACCGATCCGCTCGAATTGTTGCGCCTGCTTGGTCTGGAATCGAGCTCAGCCGAGTTGCTTGCACCGGTGGATACGGGTTTTGCGCTGCGCGTGCCGCGCGGCTTTGTCGCACGCATGCGCCATGCGGATCCGGCCGACCCCTTGCTGTTGCAGGTCTTGCCAGGGATCGATGAGCTAACGCTGGCGCCGGGGTTTGTTGAAGATGCCGTGGGCGACCTCGATGCCAGCACCGTGCCGGGCTTGTTGCACAAATACGAAGGCCGTGCGCTGTTGATTGCCAGCGGTTCGTGCGCGATCAACTGCCGTTACTGCTTCCGCAGGCATTTCCCTTACGCGCAAGAAACCGCCGCGAGCGGACATTGGCGCTCAGCCATCAGCCACTTGGCCAATGACCATTCGATCAACGAGGTCATCCTCTCAGGCGGCGATCCGCTATCCCTGTCCACGGCCAAACTTGCCGAGCTGACCGACGCGCTGACCGAAATCAAGCATGTGCGCCGACTACGCATCCATACGCGTCTGCCGATCGTCTTGCCCGAGCGCGTGGATTCGGAGTTCTGCGACTGGCTGGGTTCCTTGCCGATGCAGAAGATCGTGGTTTTGCACGCCAATCACGCCAATGAAATCGATCAAGGCGTGCTCGACGCCTGCCGTCAACTGAGCGCAGCCGGCGCAACCCTGCTCAACCAATCTGTCTTGCTGAGACGAATCAACGATTCCGTAGAAGCCTTGGCCGCTCTTTCCGAGCAGCTGTTTAACTGCAACGTACTGCCTTACTATTTGCATCAGCTTGATCGCGTTCAGGGAGCAGCCCACTTTGAAGTCAGCGACCAAGCCGCGATAAAACTGATGCGCGGATTGCGCGATCAACTCCCGGGCTACCTCGTGCCTCGACTGGTCCGCGAAACAGCCGGCGCCAAAAGCAAGCTTCCGGTCTGATGCGATGACTTGCTGAATGGTAAACCCAGCTGAAAATCCGTGAGAGTATGGAAATAAGCGCATGAATCCGGTACAAGTTTCCGTCTAGGCCGCTGCTCGCCCGGCAGCCTTACTCGCTTTGCGCACCCCCCTGAAAGCGCTACCCAAATGACCAAACAAGATAATGTGATCAAGCTTCTGCTGATCGAGGATTCTGCCGACGAGGCAGAGCAGATCATCAGCATGCTGCGTAACGGCGGCATTGCCGTCCGCCCTTCTCGAGCCGGCAACGAGGCTGAGCTCGAAGATCTGCTTGAGCGTCAGACTCCCGACTTGATCCTGGCCAACCTCAACAGCAAGGATCTGCCGCTGCGTCCGACGGCTGAGGCGATTAACCGCACTGGCAAGGACATCGGCCTGATTGTCTATGGAAGCAATGTCAGCGACAACGAAATCGTCGAGGCATTCCGCGATGGTGCCCGCGCAATGGCCTTGCAGAGTCGACCTGATCACCTGCAAATGATCGTGCGTCGTGAATTCGATGCACTGGCCATGCGTCGCAGCGTGCGCCGCCTGGAAAACGCGCTGCGCGAATCGGAGCGGCGCTGCAGCGATCTGCTCGATTCGTCACGCGATCCGATCGCCTACGTCCACGAAGGCATGCATGTGCGCGCCAACCGCGCCTATCTGGAAACCTTTGGTTACGAGGATTTCGAAGACATCGAAAGCATGTCGATTCTCGACATGATTGCCGGCGATGATGCAGACGATTTCAAATCCTTGCTCAAGCGACTGTCCAAGGGAGAAAAACCACCGCAAAAGTTGAACTTGAAGGCGCAACGCGCTGACGGTGCAATCTTCGCCGCGGTCATGGAGTTCTCCGAAGCCATGTATGAGGGCGAAGCCTGCCAACAGATCGTCTTTCGCCAGCAAGAAACTGACCCGGGTACGAGCGAAGAACTAGAGGCCTTGCGCAGCAAGGATCTGGTCACCGAGTTGTTCAACCGCCAGTACCTCACCAACGAACTCGACCAGGTTGTTGCCGCAGCCAATGCGGGCAAATCCGATCAGGCCCTGATCCTGCTTGAACTAGACAATGCGCGATCCGTTCGCGACAGCATTGGCCTCGGCAATACCGATCTGCTGCTCGGTGACATGGCCAACCTGCTACGCCGCCATCTCAACGAATCGGATATTCCGGGCCGCTTGGGCGAGTACACGTTCGGGATTCTGATTCACGATCGAAACATCGAAGCCATCGATCAGCT
>JBBSVJ010000024.1:0-24554 GCA_038233665.1 Lysobacterales bacterium | reverse complement strand
GTTCGCCTTGGTCATCTTCAGTGTGACCGGTTTTGCCGTCTTCAAATGGGCGAGCAAACAGGCGTATTGGCGCGCCGCCGGTATTGGCGTCGCCTTGATGGTCTATCCGTACTTCGTCGAACGCACCTGGCTGCTCTATTCGATCGGCTTGGGCTTATGCGCCTTGCTGTACTTTTTCAGAGACTGATTCGCGCAAAAAAAGCCCGACGCCACCCGTCCGTGAACCGCGCCGGGGCGTTGCTCTAATTCAGACCCGCCAATTGCTGCATGGCGCCTTCCAAGCCACCGAACACAGGTGATCTTGTCGATTTTCCAGGTAATCTTCTCCTGCGTCTCCCATTCCTTAAGACGCAACAGGTTCAGATTGCCATCAAGCAACTTCGCCGTGTTGAGCAACGAACGCGTGGTGTTCGCCTATTCACGACGACGGATCACATTGGCCTGGGTCAAGTTCTCCGGCTGGGCGTCGCCGTGAATGTGAATCGCCGCTGTTGCTATGACGGCAGTTCAGCTGCGATTGGCATCGACGCGCCCACTGTCCGTCGGCACCTAACCAACGGGAGTCAAAAATAATGAGAATTACCAGCATTGCACTTGCACTCAGCGTCCTCCTCGCCGCACCGGCGTTCGCGGACACCACGCCAACCACGGCGCCAAGCAATACAACGGTCGCACCATCCACAGCGCTGACCCAGGCGGAGGTTGAAAGCCGCATCGCCACGGCCGGCTTCAAGGAGGTCAAGAGCCTGACCTTCAAGCAAGGAATTTGGCAGGCGGATGCCCGCGGTGGCGACAAGGAATGGGTCGCAATCTACGTACATCCATTGAGCGGAAAAGTCTTCAAGGAAGGCACACCGTCGCCGATGAACAAGCAGGAGATCGAGGCCAAGATTACTGCTGCGGGCTATCAGAACGTAAAAGATGTCGATTTCAAGAACGGATTATGGATGGCCGAAGCGGAGAATGGAGCGGGCAAGGACGTCGATTTGATGGTCGATCCCGACGATGGTTCTGTCATCGGTGAAGCCCTCGAATAAGTTAGCTCGGTGAGTTGACCGATACGGCGGGGCGGATCTCAGCATCCGCCCCGCAAATCAGATGCGTGAGTTGTGTCTGTTTGCGTGGACGTACCCTCGCTCGATCAGCAGCCTCCTGCAGGGTGGCCAGTTCACGGATTCAAGTGAATCCCGTAAGCTGGATTGACCATGCCCAATCCATTCCATCTCGCCATCCCCGTCCATGATTTGAAAGCCGCGCGCGCGTTCTACGGCGGACTGCTCCGCTGTGCCGAAGGCCGCAGCTCGGAGCAATGGATCGACTTCAACCTCTATGGTCACCAACTGGTCTGCCATGTCGTCGATGGTGCCGAGGCGGTGCGACCTTCCGGCAGCAATCCGGTCGACGGCCACGACGTGCCGGTGCCGCATTTCGGTGTCGTGCTCGACATGGGCGATTGGAACGCGTTGGCTGAGCGTCTGCGCGCGGCCGGAATCTCGTTCGTGATCGAACCGCATCAGCGATTCGTCGGACAGCCTGGCGAACAGGCGACGATGTTTCTGCTTGATCCATCGGGAAATGCGCTCGAATTCAAATCATTCGCGGATATCGAAGGCCAGTTGTTCGCGATCTGAGCTGCTGCGGATTATGGTGAAATCGCGGAGACACCGTCTGACGAGGAAAACTTGAATGGCTGGAATCGAACACGCCGTTCGTGATGTCTTGGCTGATGCGTACGGCATTCTGGGTGACATCGATCGCCTCCCCGGTGAGTACGATCTCAATTTCGTCGTCAACGATTCGAATAGACGCTATGTCTTCAAGTTGATGCGTGGTGGTTGCGATGTTCGATTCGTCGAGATGCAGATCGCAGCAATGGTACATGTGGGGCGATCGGGCCTTGCCGATGTGGTGCCAAGCGTAATCCGCACTCAAGCGGGCGCAACGATTGCGAAAATCACGATGGGCGATGGTGAATGTCGAATCGGCTGGTTGCTGTCGTTCCTGCCTGGAACTCTGATGGCCGAACTCGAACCGTGGACGCCCACACTTACGGCATCGCTCGGTGACTTGCTTGGACATCTTGATCGCGCGCTGGAAACGTTCGAGCACCCGCTGCTCGATCGAGATCTGAAATGGAATCTACGCCAGTCCGATTGGATCTCGGCGCATCTCGACGCGATCGATCAACCGAAAAGACGCGCCTGTCTCGAACGAATTTCCGCCCGATTTTCGCAGGATCTCAAGCCGCGACTTGATCGCTTGCCACGGCAAGCGATTTATAACGATGCCAACGAAATGAACCTGTTCGTTTCACGCCGGGGCGAGGCATGGGAGGCAAGCGGCATCATCGACTTCGGCGACTTGATTCGCGGGCCGCGCGTCTGCGAACCGGCGATTGCGATGGCCTACGCGATGATGGGGCCGGGTGATCCGCTGGCGCGCGGAGCAACGCTCGCGCAGGCCTATCACAAGGTTTTCCCATTGAGCGACGAAGAAATCAGCTTGCTCGCGCCGCTGGTCAAACAGCGTCTCGCGGTCAGCGTGACCAATGCCGCGATCCAGCGTCTTGAGAGTCCCCAGAACACCTATCTTGCGATCAGCGAAGCGCCGGCCTGGCGATTGCTCGACTATCTCGATGCGATCGGCGACGAGGTATTCGAAGCGGCCATTCAAGCTGCCTGTACGAGCGACGCTCCACCGTCAACGAGGGTGTTGAAGACGAGCCTGCTGGCGCGGCGACGCAGGGTCGCCCTCGGCAACCAAACCTTGTTCTACCAAGACCCCCTGCACATCGTCAGCGGCGCCAAGCATTTCCTCTACGATGTCGATGGCATCGAGTATCTCGATGTCTACAACAACGTGCCGCATGTCGGTCACGCGCATCCGCGGGTGGTTGATGCGGTGACGAGACAGATGGCAACGATCAACACGAATACGCGCTACCTGCAGGATGTTCATGTCGATTACGCCGAGCGCATGCTCGCCCGCCTACCACCACATCTGACCCGGATTGTTTTTCTGAGCTCGGCCAGTGAAGCGAATGAACTGGCCTTGCGCCTCGCTCGTGCCGCGACCGGCGCGCGCGACATGTTGGTGATGGATCACTGCTATCACGGCAATACGACCGGTGCGATGGACATCAGCCCGTACAAGTTTGGCCATCCAAAGAGTTTAAACGCCGCGCCCGATTGGGTGCATGTGGTGCCTCAGCCCGATACCTATCGCGGCATGCATCGCGGAAGCGACGCTGTCGAAAAATACATCGCCGAGTTTCGAGCGGTTCTCGATGACATCAGGCGCTTGGGGCGCAAGCCCGCTGGGTTCATCTGCGAATGCCTACCCAGCGTCGGCGGCCAGATCGTTCTTCCACCCGGCTATCTCAATGCGGTCTATGCAATCGTTCGCGAAGCGGGCGGCATCTGTATTGCCGATGATGTGCAGACCGGCGTCGGCAGGCTTGGCAACTGGTTCTGCGGTTTCGAGCAACAGCAATGCACACCCGATGTGGTCGTCTGGGGCAAACCGCTGGGCAACGGATTTCCGCTCGCCGCCGTGGCCATGACCGATGAAATCGCCGAGGCGTTTGCCCAAGGCCCTGAATTTTTCGCGACCTTCGGTGGATCCAGCGCCGCCTGCGCGGCTGGTTCGGCCGTGCTTGATGTGATGCGCGATGAAAACCTGCAAGCGAAAGCGCAAGCAACCGGCGAGTTGCTGATCGCGGGTCTGAATGCGCTTGCAGTGCGTCATGAAATCATCGGTGATGTGCGCGGCTTTGGACTATTCCTCGGCGTTGATCTGGTTCGCAATCGCGATCGCAATCGCCGTGAGCCGGCGTCGGTCGAGGCCGGCCGCCTGGTCAATCGCCTGCGCGAGAAGCATGTGCTGGTCGGCCTCGAAGGACCCGACAACAACGTCTTAAAAATTCGCCCGCCGATGAGTTTCGATAGCGATGCAGTTGAGCGGCTTCTTAGTCGTCTTGACGAGACACTGGTCGAGATTTGCTGAAACGTCTACAACGTCGACCACATTGGTTATCGAGGTCTTGGACGTCGCACGCGCCTAGCGTCCTGGCTGATTCTCGAATCCGTTAGAGAAGATTCCGTCGGGTCGCGGATCCGGCGTCACGATGAGCGCACCGCTGTTTTCGTAACACCAGCCTTCAATCGTGGCAGGAAACCCGAGCGGCGCTGTCGTGGACAGGGCGAGCCAACCATAGACGATCGTGGACACAGCTTCATCGCGGAAGCGCATACCGAGATAGCCGTTCTCGCCGGCCAACCAGGCACTGGTATCGCCGCTAAACGCCGCACGACTAAAGCTTGAATCAGGGCCGATCGTCACGTTCGGACCGAGCACCGCATAGCTATCCCCGCTGCTGACGACGCCCGCACCGCCGTTGCTTGAAGACCCCCAGTAGAACCTCAACTGATCAGCAGGATTGGTACTGACCGCGGCATAGATGTCGATGTCGAAACCGGGCACATCACTTTCACGGACGCCCGATAAGCCGGTGATCAGATTCACATAGAGGCCTTCGGACGTCGCCGGTACATCGAGGTTGGTCATCGACGAGCAGATCACCGCCGCGTGCGCGGATGCACACGCCATGAGCAGTAGCAGCGTCATCAATCCGCAGAGGGATTTCCGCACTGAACAGCATTAAGACTTGCTTGAGAGTGGTTTCATGTCAGGCCGGCAAATGAATAAAATGCGAAATGGAATGTCGTCTCTGCGACTGCAAGGTTGAGATCCGGTCATTCGGCGATCGACTCAACCTTTCACGGCTGCTTATCGCAAACCGGATCGGCGATCGGCTTTCCTGAAAACGCGTCGATCAGCATGTCTTTTTCCAGGTTGCGGAAAATAGTGTCGTGGCGGAGTTCGGGATGAGGCGAATAGCTCCAATGGAAATCCGCCAACGGGTTTCGGCACAACGCGTCGGCCAGGTGTGCTGATGAAATCGCGCCGTCAGCGGAGGCACTGAAGAGCAAACGCGCGTCCATTTTTTGTGACCCATCGAGTCGGGTACTGGCTTCACGCCACCATTGTTCGGCGTTCCACCATAAACTCGGATCAAACGCGAGATAGGTGTCGAACATTTCGGGCTTCATAAACAGCGTTTCGACGACGAACAAGCCGGCAAGCGATTCGCCGATGATTGCTGAGCGATCGTTGACGTTGTAGAACATCGCGATTTGCGGCTTCAACTCGTTGGCGATGAATTCGCGAAACGCGGCGGACCCGCCAACAACGGGTGCAATCTCGCGATCGCTGTCGATTGTGGTCGGACCGGTCATGTCGCGACGACGCTCGGTGTTCTCGATGCCGACCAACAACATCGGTGGAATGCTCTTGTCCCGGATCAGCGCATCAAGCGTGATCGAGAGATGCGGAAAATCCTCTTTCTCGCCGCCGTCGAGCATATACAGGACTGCATAGCGGGACGTCGACTTGGCGTCGTATTCGGGCGGCACATAAACATTGATCACGCGCGTTTCAGAAAGCAGCTTCGAGGGAATGCGCAGAGTCAGGTGGGTCGGCATTTCGGCATCGGCAGCGCCAGCCGTCGATGAAAGCAGGAGCAGAAGCACAAGCGAAAACCCGAATGTCAGCAGATGCGCTGGTATTTTCATTATTGGAATTGCCTTGATGGTTTAAACCGACTCTAGCGCGAATCATCAAGCGAGCAGTGAATGGTGAGCCGCTGCCGTTCGCGATTTCGACGAGCCAGCGTCGTGCTGATCGGGTGATTCACTGGGCCAACATGTTCCGGAGTTACGTCTCATCGTCGGCAACGTCGTTTGCAATGGCGAAGTCCGAGCTGGTTGATCGATGCATGGCCGGGTATCTTCGAGCCACTCTTCAGTGCCCGAATTGACGCCGCCATGAATCCTCAAGATTACGACATCAAGCAAGCTTGCCGGTTTTTTCTGTCACGTCCGTTGCCACCGCAGGCGTCCGCAACGCTGGCGCGTCTGGCCGCGCATCCGGCGGCTGTGGATGCCATCGATGACTATGGAGTGGGCGGGGCGGTAGCGAGTCTTGAGCAGCTCACTGCGATGAAGCTCGGCAAGCAAGCGGGCTTGTTCTTCATCAAAGGTGTCACGGCACAATTGTGTGTCGTGCGCGCTTACGCCGAAGCACGCGCTTGCGACAACGTTGTGATACATCCGCTGAGCCACATGGATATAGATGAGGCCGGTGCCATCGAGCGCGTCACGGGTCTCAATGCCATTCGCCTGGGACGCCACACGCCGTTCACCCTTGCCGCGCTGCAAGCACTGACCGAACCCCTCGCCGCCGTCGTCATGGAGCTGCCGCTGCGCCGTGCCGGGTTCCTGCTACCGGCGTTCAACGAGCTGCGTGCAATCTCGGTCTGGTGCCGCGAGCAGGCGATCCCGTTGCACTTCGACGGTGCGCGATTATGGGAAGCCGCCGCAGGCTATGGTATTGCCGAGGCCGAACTCGCCGCACTCGCCGACAGCGTGTATGTGTCGTATTACAAGGGCCTCGGCGGACTCGGCGGCGCGATGATCTGCGCATCAGCCAATTTCATCGATTCGCTGCGGGTCTGGAAAACCCGCTACGGCGGCAATCTTTACACCGCCTATCCGTATGCGATCGCCGCACTCGATGGGCTCGAACGGCTGGCGCCGCGTCAGTGCGAGTTCGTCGAGCGTGCGCGGAAACTAGCCAAAGGTCTTGCCGAGATTTCGAATCTGATCGTGCAGCCGAATCCACCGCACACCAACGCCTTCCAAGTCTGGCTGCCAGGGACGCCAGCTGAGTTGACCGAGCGACACCACCAGTTTGCCGCTAGAGGGAAATTCTGGCTGTTTGATGGTTTCAGCGAATCACCGCTGGCCAGTCACGCCTTGGCCGAAATCCAGATCGGGCCCAGCTCGGACGACTACTCGATCGAATCAGCCGTCGATGCGCTGAGACAGTTTATCGGCGCGATTGATTGAGCTGAAATGTCGCCAACGCTTGTTTTGCATGGCAACATCAAGAGATTCGCTGCGTTGATTCTTGCGGCTGTAGAGAAAGGCCGGTCAATGCTTGCAGGGGGTGACGCCGCGTGATCGCTTTACCTCATGCTTCGCGAAGAGGAAGTCTATTGTTGCTTTGCCCTTGTGGCCGATTGATGTTTCTCATGGCCGCCCTGTTGCTGGTTGCGCCGCGTGCGGTTGTCGCCCAAGAGATCCGTCTCGACGCGCAAGGCCATGCCTACGCGGTTGAATCGACAGTGCCATCCGGCGCCTCAGCTGCGGATGAGGTCGTCAGACGAGTCGACCCCTCAACGCCATTGGGGCGCTACACCACGTTGCTCGATGAAGCGCCCGACCGGCCGTTGTCACTGATCGAGGCGCAATCGCGCTATGCAGCCGGTGATTTCACCCGCTCAATCCTCGATGTTCCCAATCTCGGCAATCGCGCGCCGCCGCGCTGGTTGCATTTGAATATCGACAGCCGCCGAAGCGTATCCGCCAACTTTCGAATCTATGTCGCCGAAGGCTGGACCGATCGTATCGATGCATGGCTGTTGCATGGACAGTCGGTGCAACTGCACTGGCAAGGCGGCGATGAGCGATCGCCATCGCGCGATCTGCGATCCGGACTCGGTTTCGCCTTCGATACCGCTCTGTCGCCGGGCGTAAGCGAGTTGTTCGTGCGCGTCGACAGCGTTGATTCCGTGGCACTGGCGCTACGCGTGATTCCCTTGGTTGACACCGGCAAGCTGGAAGGCGCGGCACAGCATTGGCTGGGTTTGGTGCATGGCTTCCTGCTTGCGCTGGTGGTCACCTATGGCCTGCTCTGGCTGGCCCTGCGTGAAGCCACTTTGTTGCGCTATGTCAGCTATGTTGGCAGCTACCTGTTGATGCACCTCGCCTATTCCGGTATTGCCGCGCACGCAATCTGGCCGGATTCCCCCGACGTGGCGCGTTTTGCAATCCTGATCGGCATGACTCTGTTTGCCAGCGCGGGTATCAGTTTTGCGCGCGATTTTCTGGGGGTCGCCCATTGGGCGCCCCGATTGGATCGCGCGTTGGCGTGGCTGGTTCGCTTGGCCCTCGCGGCCATGCTCATCTGCGTGCTCTTCAATGCACAGGGACCGGCGGTCAGTTTGGCTTTCGCCTACATCATGCTGTTTACGCTGCTGATGGTGGCGCTCGGCATTCTCGGCGTGCGCAAGGGTCAGGAACAGGCACGCACCTTCCTGGTCGCGTCGCTTTTCAGCATGATCGGTGCGCTGGTCGCCACCTTGGCCGTGATGGGTAAATTGCCATTCAACGACATGACCTTCCGGGCAATCGAGATCGGGGTGATGATCGAAGCATCGATCTGGGCGCTGGCCTTGGGCCTGCGTCTGCGTCGCGATCGCGAGGATCGCGTCCACGCCATGCGACTCGCCGAACACGATCCGCTGACCGGCTTGTTCAACCGTCGCGGATTTCTTGAGCGCGCGCTGCCGATGAGCAATTCTGGATCCTCTGGGGAATCGTCGCCTTCGTTGGTCATGCTCGATATCGATCACTTCAAGGCGATCAACGATCGCTACGGACACGAAGCCGGCGACCGTACCCTGGTTGCCGTTGCCGATCGTCTGCGGGGACTTTCATCGGTGGATAGCGTCGTCGCACGCTGGGGCGGCGAGGAGTTCGTGATTTTTCTGAGTACTTCATCCGAGGCGCAAACGAATGCTTTCGCCGAGCGTCTGCGCGGTGAGCTCGAAGCAATGGACGTCGCGCTGGCCGATGGAAACACCCTCAAGCTGACAGCCAGCCTTGGGGTCTCCTGGGCTCAACACGCTATCGGAATCGAAGATCTCTTGCGTCAGGCCGACGACGCGCTCTACCAAGCCAAACAAGCAGGGCGCAATCGCGTTGAGCGGGCAACCACCGGTTGATATCAACCGCGCATTGCCAGCCTCCTGATGCGGGCAAACCGCGATCCCTGAAAGATAGGTCGCCAGCCGCTTGAGCGGCGTGCTTGCGCGCTCAGGTCGAGGCGCATTGATGGAGGCGTGTGAGTAACGGATCTGCGGCGAGTGGACGCGCATCAACGTCCCAACCACAGCTGAAAAAAACTGAAGTCGCTTACCTCGATACGCAGCAACGCGTCCCCGATCGCGACCAAGCGATGCTGACGACGGCGCTCGATCATTTGCGCCATTCGCTGGCTTACACGGCGTCGATGCGGGATTGTCTACCCATGGGTGACGGATCGAGTTTCTTCGGGCGTGCCGATTGCGCGCGAAAAGATACGCGGCTGCAATCAAACCGCAATGACGAATTGAGCCGAATCAGGGAGTCGCCAGCGCCTTGGCAGCCCGTTTGCGCTCTGGCGGATACACAACAAACTCGACGATATTCGTCCTGCCCGCGCCCTGAAATACGAAACGAGTACCGTTCGGATCACGCGTAAGGGTGATCAAACCGCCCTCGGAAAACAGGCAGCGGCCGGGATTCAAGCCATCGTTGAATACCTCGATACAATCCTCCATCTCGAAATCCAGGGCATTGATCTTGACGATCTGTGCGTCGCCATAAGCGGTAATGCGCGCGCCGCTACCTTCCTTCTCCACCAACACCATATCGTTGGGGCCGAAGCGCGAAGATGACAAAACTGCTGCGGCGATGAAAACAGTTGAAACAAACATGGAAATCCCCCTGATCAGAACACCGGTCAACCATACAAGGTCTTCCCGCAGCACATTGTTGCACTGCCGCAAAACCGACAACAGCTTGGCCGGAATCGCTTGGCCGAGCGTAGTGAAAAGCATGCAAGAATTGATCCACATGTTGCCGTGGAGGCCAACCGAGTGACCCGATTCTATCGCTCGCGTGCCCGATTCATGATCGTTCACTCGATCCGACACTCGGTGGAGACGTTGCGATGACCCGATTTGTGCGGCTGATTCCGACGCTGCTGGCATCCTGCGTGGTGATACTTATGATGATCTTTTTCATGCTGGTGCCGTTTTCACCAGCGGCAGGTTTTCCACGCTAGCGCGATACCTCGAAGTTGTTTGGCTTCCGTTGATTTGTCTTGCGTATTCCTAACTCCGATCTGGCACCAGCGCCAACCGATAGCCCAAGGCTTTCGCTACCTTCATCGTGTTGGCAAGGCTCGGGTTACCTTCGCCGGAGAGCGCCTTGTAGAGCCCCGCGCGAGTCATGCCGGCGGCTTCGGCCAACTGGCTCATGTTGCGCGCGCGCGCCACGGTGCCCAAGGCTTTGAGCATGAATGCGGCATCGTTGGGCGCCTCTTCCGCGCAGGCTTCGAGATAGGCTGCAATGTCGGCCTCGGTCTTCAGATAGTCGGCGCTGTCATAGCGAGCAAACGTCTCTCTCACACCTTTCATGTTTCACGCTCCCAATCGGTGGCGATGCGCCGGGCTGCTTTTATGTCAGATTGCTCGGTGCTTTTGTCTCCACCTGCCAGCACCACCACCAGCAACGAACTGCATTACTTGAAATAGACCCGGTACCCTGGCCCATAGTCGATCCGCAATTCGCTGATGGCATGGCCAAGTACTTTGACATCACCAAAATTTCCATCCGCGACACGATCCAATCGCGCCGCGATGCGTGCCTTGGCTCGAACGTCACGCAGGCCACAAAGCCAAGCGTCGAACGTAGAGGATTTGACCCGTTCGATCATGGGCCGAGTGTAAACTGTGGTTTTCACATGGTCAATTGCATGACTGACGCCGGGCTTTGCGCAAAGGGCAATCGCTTGAAACTGCTCGGCAACTGCTCCTGCGTTGTGCTGCGCAAGGATGTGCGAATGCCGCGAGCGCAGGCGACGGCATGGATGCCGGAGGTAGAGCAACGCAGGAGCAGTTGCCGGATGCGTTGGAGCGGCCTCTACCTCCTGCATCCGTGCAGTCGTCCTGCGTTTCAGGCATACATGCCATCCATGGCAATCGCCTGAAACTGCTCCTGCGTTTCAGGCATACATGCCATCCGTGGCAATAAAAAAGGGCCGCTCAAGGCGGCCCCAAAAGTCTTGCGATGACGTTTTGCTTAGAACTTAAAGCTGGCTTCGAGGTAGCTGTAACGACCGACCAGATCATAGGTTCCGGCGTCGTAGCCGTTGAGCGAGCAGCTGCCGCAGATCGGCGGGGACTTGCTCGTGACATTGTTGACGCCGCCAGCGATGACGAAGTTGACCGTGGTTGGCAGCTTCCAGGCGACGCGGACGTCGTGGTACGTGGTTGCGCCCAGACGGTTGAGGCCGGTTGGGCCGCTGGCGGTGACCACGCCCGCATTCGGGCTGCGGCAGATCGGCAAACCGCGGAAGCCATCATCGCCACCGCAGGATTCGTCGACACCCGAGATGTAGCGCGCCGACCAGCTGACATTGACGTCGCCGAGGGTCCAATTCAGGCGAGCGGTTGTACGCCAGTCCGGAATCGAGCTGTTGTTGACCTCAACGCCCACGGCGGTCGGTTCGGCGAGGCCGGAATCGATCGCGATCGCCTCGTACTTGGTGACCTTGGTCGCCGACACGCTCGCTCCGAAGGTACCGATGCCGGTTTCGTTGCCGAGCCAGCTGATGCCGAAATCGATGCCGCGCGTGTTGACCTTGCCGAGATTGAACAAGGTGTTGTCGAAGCCGTTGATGTTGCCGCCAGAGGAACGTGTGATACCGCTACAGAAGATCGGGTCGAGCGTTGCAACGCAACGATTGAGCTGGGTCTGCGCATCGGATGCCTGAACCGCGTCTTCGATTCTTATGCGGTACGCGGTTACCTCTAAATCAAGCTTCTGCGACCAGCTTGTGTTGGTACCCCAGCTCGGGCTGTAGACACCGCCGAAGGTCAGGCTCGTCGAGGTTTCCGGATTGAGATTGGCATTGCCGCCGGTAACCACCGAGATCTGCGAGTTGGCTTGTTCGAAGGCTGCCGGATTTGGCACGCCAAGCGTTGAGCAGTTCGCACCGGCCTGACCGGTTGCGCCGTTGCAGGGATCCTGAATCTGCGCATCGAAGCGAGCAAATGTGCCGTACAACTCGCCGATCGATGGCGCACGGAAGCCTTCGGCCCACGTGCTGCGCAGTGTCAGGTCATCGTTGATCTGCCAGCGCAGGCCAACCTTGTTGTTGGTTGTGTTGCCAAAGTTCGAATAATCCGAGAAACGCGAAGCGACGCTCAGATCGAGATGCTTGGCGAAGTTCAGATCGGCAAGGATCGGCGCGTTGAGTTCGAGGTAGAACTCGTTGACCGTGTACTCGCCGCTGGTCGGACCGGATGGCACACCGTTCGATTCACCGGCGGTAACGATGGAATCAGGCGTGTACGAACCGCTCTGCTTGCGATGCTCGTAGCCGCTGGCGAAGGCGAGCGGCCCGGCCGGCAGATCGAACAGGTCGCCGGAGATATTCGCGGTCCAGGTGTCGAGCTTCTGGCGGCTGCGATCGTTCTCGATGAACTGGATGTAGTCGAGCATGTCAGGGGTGATCGAGCCTGGGCCGTTGAACAGATCGAGCGGAACGCAGGGTGCCGTGCAATCTGCAACAGGACCAAGCGCGCGCTGAATGTGCGCGATGTTGTAGGTTCCGGTAACGGTCTGAGTCGCCTTGTTCTCGGCGCTGACGAAGTTCACATCCCAGAAAAACTGACGATCGCCCGCATTGAAATCGCCGTTGAGTCCGGTCGAGAAATAGCTGGTATCGACATTCTGTGTGAAGATGCGTGGACCACCTTCGACCGGGCGACGGGTGATGAACGCACCCTCTGCGGCGATCGTGCCAAACGGGTTGTACGGATTGCTGGCATCGATGCCGATGCTGTCGGCCAAGCCGCCGCTGCCCGCTTCGGAGCCGAGGAAGATCGGCTCAGGCGCTGCCTGGTTGACCGATTCGCGCTTGGTATAAGTGCCCTTGAGGTTCCAGCTGACATGGTCGCTGATGCGATACGTGCCTTGTGCGAAAAGGCCCGTACGCTTGGATGGGGTCAGCAGCAGGTTGTAGGGCGAGAAGTTGAAGCGTTCCGCATTGCTCCATGGGCGGAAGCCGCCCGCACCATCGCCTGAAAGGTTACAGAATGAGGCGCCAGAATCTGGATCGATCGGACACAAGCCGCCGTAGGTTTCGGTCGGATCAGCCGGCGCGAATACCTGGCGTCCGTTCGGCGTGGCCGAACTCCACGCTGCAGGATTGACCGCGCCGTTGATTCCCGGGGTTGGAAAACGCGATTGCTCCCAGTCGTTCGAGCTGATGCCTTTCTGATCGTAGTAGCTCAGGTCAACGAAGAAATCGAACTTGTCGTTGCTGCCACCGAGCGAGATGTTGCCCTGTTGGGTCTTGCCATCGCCGGTCGAATAATCGCCGACATACAAACGTGCGGCGCCACCATCTTGCTTCTTCTTGGTGATGATGTTGATCACGCCGGCGATCGCGTCGGAGCCATACAGCGAGGAGGCGCCATCGGTGAGGATCTCGATGCGATCAACCGCACTTGCGGGAATCGTATTCAAATCGACCGCCGCGGAGACGCCGGACGCCGAGGATTCACTGACCCAGCGCAGTCCGTCGACGAGGATCAACGTGCGCTTGGCGCCCAGGTTGCGCAGCGATACGGTTGTCGAGCCTGAGCCAACACCGGAACCATCGGGGCTGAAGCCGAAGTTGCCGGCTGAGTTGAACTTGGTATTGAGCGAGGAGCCACTGACCGAGAGACGCTGAATCACATCGCCGATCGAACCGAGACCGGTGGCTTCGATGTCGGCGGCAGTGATGACCTGCACCGGTGTCTGGCCTTCTACCTCGGCCTTCTTGATGCGCGAACCGGTAACCTGGATGGCATCCAGGCGCTGGGCATCATCACCGCGATCCTGCTGGGCGAATACGGCTGCGCCGGGAGCGGCAAGAAAACCGGCGACCAGAGCCAGGTGAATGGCACCACTGAGGCCGCGAATACGAGTGTTCATAGATCAAGTCTCCGTTGGAATGGGCGAGCAGACCACACAAAAAGCGCCGCAATCGGGGGTGCGCGGCACTCAACCCGGGCAATGTAAATAAAACGTTAGAAAAGCGCCAGAAATGTTTGTCACATTCCCGACATATTTCTTGATGCGATTTCTATCACTCGAAAAATCAGACACTTGCTGCGCAGCCCATGTGCCCTCGACAAACCGATTTCGCGGATGTTTGCTGTTAAAACCTCAACCCATTGATCCAGACGTTCGCCGTGGGGTCGCCGCAGTTGTCGCGATACACTGGTGCCATGCCCAATCAAAAACGTGTCCTTCTGCAAGGCTTTGCCCTCTGCGCGATATTCTCAATCCTGCCGACACACGCAGCATCCACACCGGATCGCAGCGAGCAGCGTCAGCACTACCGCAGCGCCTTGTCCGCGATCGAAAAAGGCCCAGCCGACGCCTGGAAACGCGAGGTCGCCACCCTCGGCGATTACCCTCTGATGCCGTACATCGATCTGGCTGTGCTCAACCGTCGCAACGCCAAACCCACGGTTGGCCAGGTCCAGGCGTTCATAAAGCAATGGCGGGATACGCTGGTTGCCGAGCGCTTGCGTGAATCGAGCTTGCGCGATCTGGCTAAAGCGCAGGATTGGAAAGGTTTCCGCGCGCTCTGGTCCGACAGTCGTGCTGATGATCTGCAATGCGCTTGGCAACTGGCGCGTATCGCCGCTGGCGAAAAGCCTGATTACCGTCGCGATATCGCTGATCTGTGGATGCAGCCACGTCCGACGCCATCAACATGCGACCCTTTATTTGCCTGGGCCCAACGCAACGGTCAACTGACCGATGCCGAGATCTGGAAGCGCATCGAAGCGACCGCTGTGGCCGCCAACCCGGCGACGACCTCATCAATCGCCAATCTTCTCGATGGTGCCGACAAGCTGGCTGCGAACCGCATTGCCGACGCCGTTCGTGACCCGGCGAGCGTACTGGCTAAGGCAGCACAATGGCCGGACACGCCGCGCAACCGCGATGCGGTATCACTCGGTATGTATCGCTACGCGCGCAAGAACAGCCGAGCCGCTGAAACCCTGTGGGCCGATCTGGGTTCACGATTCAAATGGGATGCCGCGCAGAAAAATCGCGTGCTCAACGCCATTGCGGTCTATCGCGCTACCAGCTACGAATCTGATGCCTTGGCCCGACTCAAAGCCTTGCCCAAAGATGCCGAGGACGACAGCTCGCACGAGTGGCGCGTACGCGTGGCGCTGGCCAATGGTGATTGGAAAGAGACGCTGGCTGCGCTCGATGTCATGAGCGACGAGCAAAAAGCCGATGCACGCTGGCGCTATCTGCGTGCACGCATGCTCGACAAACTCAATCGCAAGGCCGAAGCCAACGCGGAATTTGCCGATGTTGCCAGCGAGGCCAACTTCCACGGCTTTCTCGCCGCGGACTGGATTGGCCAGCCTTACCAGATTTGCTCGACCACGGTGGTTGAGGACAAGGCCGCCGAAAGACACATTGCCAATCAGCCTGATCTCGCGCGTGCGCTGGAGTTCTACGCCCTCGGCGACTTGTCGCAGGCGCGCCGTGAATGGAACTTTGCCTTGCGCAAGTTCGATCCTCAACAAAAGCGTCTGGCGGCGGATTACGCATATCGCAATGAATGGTTTGATCGCGCCATTTTCCAGTTTTCCTCATCACCTGAAACCTTGAGTTTCTATGAGCAGCGCTTTCCGCTCGCACAAAAATCACGCGTCGTTCGCGTGGCCCACGAGGTCGGCGTTGATCCGGCCTGGTCGTACGCGATCATTCGCGCCGAAAGCGCCTGGATGAGTGACGCACACTCACACGCGGACGCTTACGGCCTCATGCAGCTATTGCCATCTGTCGCAAAAAAGGTCGCACGTGAAGCGAAACTTTCCTACTCGCGCCCCAGTGATCTTTTCGACCCTGCTCTGAACATCCAGCTTGGAACGATCTTCCTCGGTCAAATGGCCAATCAGTATTCCGGCAGCCCCTGGCTGGCCAGCGCCGCCTACAACGCGGGCGGTGCACCCGTTGGCCGCTGGCTAGCTGAGCGCGGCACGATGGAACCGGATTTCTTTATCGAAACCATCCCCTACAAGGAAACTCGCGAATATGTCGCCCGCGTCCTCGCCTTCAGCGTCATCTACGACTGGCGCTTGAACGGCAAGGTGATTCCACTCGCCACACGCATGCCCAAGGTGGGCCAGGCGTACAAGGCGCCAAAGGATGATGCACAGAGGAAGGCGGTGGTTTGTCCGGCGCCTGCCAAGGAGCCCGCAAGCGTGAAGCAGCTGTGAGTCTGCTCCGCGTTCTCTCGCATCTAGACTAGACTGCTGACTTGGGGTTCCTTCCTTGATTCATCAGGAATGAACTGAAAGCGTCCATGTCAGGAGTTTGTCGATGAAACCAGTCAAAATCGTCGTACTCGGAGGTACCGGTTTCGTCGGTAGTCACATGCTTCCGCGCCTGCAGGCGGATGGTCACCGGATCAGTGTGCTCTCGCGCAACCGCGAGTTGAATCTTGAGCTTGGCGTGTTGCCAGGAGTGATGGTCGAGAATTGTGATGTGTACGACCTCGCCGCGCTGACGCGCCGGTGCGAAGGTGCGGATGCCGTAATCAACTTGGTCGGGATTCTCAATGAATCGGGCTCGGATGGCAGTGGCTTCGAGAAGGCCCATGTCGAACTGACCGAAATTGTGATCGCGGCGTGCAGGGCGACGCGTGTTCCGCGGCTATTGCAGATGAGCGCATTGCGCGCGGGCGAGGGGGCGAGTCACTACCTGCGCACTCGCGCCGATGGCGAAAGCCGGGTGCGTGATTCGCGCCTGGCGTGGACGATCTTTCGCCCGTCGGTGATTTTTGGCCCGGGCGATGGCTTGTTCTTTCGCTTCGCTTCACTGCTGCGCTTCGCTCCCATGCTGCCGCTGGCACGAGCCAATGCGAAATTCGCGCCTGTGTATGTGGGCGATGTGTCGGAGGCGTTTGCACGCGCGCTGGTCCATCCACACACCATTGGTCATACCTATGAGCTGTTTGGCCCACGCGTGATCAGCCTGGCTGAGATTGTCGAGTGGACCGCGCACTTGAACGGTTTGCGACGCTGGATCATCGGCTTGCCGGATCCGCTGGGCTATCTGCAGGCGATGGTCGGCGAGTGGTTACCTGGAAAACCGATTTCGCGTGACAATTTCCGCTCGTTGCTGCTCGATTCGGTCGGCGAAAAAGATGGTCTGGGCGAGCTCGGTATCGTCGCCATGCCGATGGAGATGATCGTGCCAAAAATGCTCGGCAAGGATGCGCACCAGATTCGCATGGACCACTATCGCGAAATGCATCGGCCGATCGGGCCATCGAATCGTTGACTCTCTGCTCTACGCGATGAGTCGAAATGGTTGTGAAGACGGCGATGGAAATCGCGCCCATCAGAAGCCGTTCAAGGTTCTCTGATGGCATTCATTCTCATTGGTGATGCGTAGCTCGGCGCTGCCGTCTTGCGACCATGCAGCACCTGTATTGATACACGCCTCTGCCGATCAGCCCCCGCATTGCGGGAACGCGAGAGCCATTGAAACCGATACGGCAGAGCTCTGGCACAATCGCGCCATGAAGATCTATCAAGTTGGCGGCGCCGTTCGTGACAGATTGCTGGGCCGCGCGTCCAGCGATATCGATTACGTGGTGGTCGGGGCCACGCCGGAACAAATGCTTGGCCAGGGCTACCGTCCGGTCGGCAAGGATTTTCCGGTCTTTCTGCATCCGCGCTCAAATGAGGAATATGCGCTCGCGCGAACCGAGCGCAAGACCGCGCCGGGCTATCACGGGTTTGCCTTCAATGCCGATCCATCGGTCACCCTGGAAGACGATCTCGAACGGCGTGATCTGACCATCAACGCGATGGCCGAAGACACCGATGGTCGCCTCGTCGATCCGTATGGCGGCGTGCGTGATCTCGAAGCGCGTGTGCTGCGTCATGTCTCACCAGCATTTGCCGAGGATCCCGTGCGAATCTTGCGCGTGGCGCGATTCCTTGCGCGGTTTGCTGCGTATGGTTTCAGGGTTGCCGATGAAACGATGCAGCTGATGCGCGACATGGTTGCCGCCGGTGAAGTGGATCATCTGGTGGCCGAACGGGTCTGGACCGAGACGCGCAAGGCGCTGACCGAATCCACACCTTCCGCGTTTCTGAGCACTCTGCGCGAATGCGGCGCGCTGAAGATTCTGTTTCCGGAAATTGACGCGCTCTACGGCGTGCCGCAACGCGCCGAATACCACCCCGAGATCGATACCGGCATCCATAACGAAATGGTTGTCGACATGGCGGCCAGGCTCGCGCCCGGCGACGATTTGATCGGCTTTTGCGCGATGACCCACGATCTCGGAAAGGCCTTGACGCCGCAAAGCGAATTACCGAGACACATCATGCATGAGGAGCGCGGTGTCGCTCCGCTGCGCGCGCTCGCGCTGCGCCTGCGCGTGCCCAATGAGCACGCTGAGCTCGGTGTGCTTTGCTGCCGATTACATCTATTGGCGCATCGCGCTTTCGAGTTGCGACCGGAAACCCTGTTCGGCCTGATCGAGAAACTCGATGCATTTCGCAAGCCGCAACGGCTTGAGCAATTCATCAGCGTGTGTGAATCCGACAAACGTGGCCGACTGGGCCTGTCGGAGACTGACTATCCGCAGGGCGATCTGTTGCGTGCGGCCTATCTTGCCGCCATCGAGGTCAAGGCGGCGGCCTTCATTGCCGACGGGCTACAGGGTCCGGCCATCGCCGAGGCCATGCGCAAATCGCGTGTTCAGGCGGTTGCAGCGATCAAGTCTGGATTCGCCAATCCGACGCCTTCGACTTGAAACGTCATATTCGTTGACAACGCACCCCCTCATTCGCGGGGTACAGATGGCAGACGCGACTGCCTAGGATGCATCCCCATCGGCACGCACACGCCGGCAATCCGTTCATCAGGGGAATTCCATGTTCGCAACTCAACGCACGTCGACGCGTGTGTCATCGACTCATACCCATCGACGCCTCGGCCTCATCGCGCTCAGCGCGGCGCTGACACTGGCGACGATGCCGGCTTTCGCGTTGTTCACCAATGGCGGTTTCGAGGGAAACGATTTTTCCGGATGGACGCTTGGCGGTGGTACCAATCCGGGCTTGCTTGGCGCTGAGCCATTCAGCAGCGCGAGCATCCAGATCATCCCTGGAGCGGCGGGTCCAGCCACCATCCTCGGCCAATTTACTGATCCGCTTGCACCGACCATCCTGTTGCCGCGCGTTGGTCAGCTGACCGCCAAGCTCAATGACGAAAATGGCGGTGCGCTGGTGACCACCCTGGTACAGACCGATACGGTCAGCAATGCCGATATCGATCCCACTGACGGCTTGCCACATGTTCGCTTCGCCTTTGCCCCGGTCATGGATGATCCGAGTCACGCGCCGAACGAGCAGCCGTATTTTTACGTGTCAGTGAAGAATCTGGCCGACAACAGCATCCTGTTTGAGCAGTTCGCCTATTCCGGTCAGCCGGGCGTGAATTTTCTCAGCGGGCCAGCCAACTGGAAATATCTGGAGTTCCAGAATGTTGACGCCGTGCTGCCGCTCAGCGCGATCGGACAGCAGATTGAACTGACCGTGATCTCCGCCGATTGCGCGCTTGGCGGTCACGGTGGCTACGTTTATGTAGATGGATTTGGTTCGAGCAATGTTCCGCCACCGGTCGGTGTGGCATCCGCTATCGAGGTACCGGTCGACCAGCCCATCATGCTCGCCCTTCTCGCCGGCTTGCTCGGCCTGTTCGGCTGGCGCGCCACGCGCACGCCTGCCTGATTCAAACGTAGCAACGCATCCATCAACAGGCGGCCATCAAAGAGTCGCCAACGCCCTGGAAGATTGGAAGTTCACTTTCACGGATGAAATGGCCGCCCTGGATGGATCCGGGGCGGCCTTCGCGTTTGAGTGCCGGGAAAGATATTCGCCACGGTGCTGATCCGCTATGGTGGATTGATGTTCAGCCTGTCCGCGGTCAGCAAGCACTACACGACAACAGTCGCGCTGGATCGCCTTGATCTGGAAATTGAGCGTGCCCGCACGACCGCTCTGATCGGCCCCAGCGGTGCGGGAAAATCAAGCGTGCTGCGCATGTTGATCGGTCTGGAGTGGCCGGATGTGGGTGAAGTCCGCTTTGATGACGAACCCTTGCGCCGCGAATGTCTGCTCGAACAGCGCCGACGGATTGGTTATGTGATCCAGGAGGGTGGGCTGTTTCCGCACTTGAGTGCCGCTGACAATATCGGCCTGCTCGCGCGTACCCTCGATTGGTCGCGCAAGGCCATCGGCGAACGCACAAGGCAACTCGCGGAACTTTGCCACTTGCCGATCGATGCACTCGCGCGATACCCGTCGGAGCTTTCCGGCGGCCAGCGTCAGCGCGTCGGCTTGATTCGCGCCTTGATGCTCGATCCTCCGGTGCTGCTTCTCGATGAACCTTTGGGCGCGCTCGATCCGATCGTGCGCTCCGAGCTGCAGGCGCAAATGCGCGAGTTGTTCGCCAGCCTCAAAAAAACCGTTGTGCTGGTCACCCATGATGTCGCCGAAGCGGCTTACCTGGCCGACACGTTGGTGTTGCTGCGCGCTGGCCGCCTGGTCCAGCAAGGAGCGGCGCGCGAGTTGCTTGATTCGCCAGTCGATCCGTTCGTGCGCGAGTTCATGACCGCACAACGCAGCCTTGCGGATGTGGCATGAGAGCCTGGCGGGTACTCAGCGCGCTTTTTCTCGTGGTCACCTGCCAGGCGCAGACAACGGGGAAATCGGATCCCGTTGTCGGCTCGAAGAATTTCACCGAGTCGGTGATCCTTGGCGAAATCGCAACCGGCCTTGCGCGACAGGCAGGCCTCGACGTGGGTCATCGTCGTCAGCTCGGCGGCACGCGCATTCTCTGGCGCGCTCTCGAAAACGGCCAGATTGATGTCTACCCCGAGTACACCGGCACGCTCGCACAAGAGCTGCTGCAGATGCCGGAGGCGGATGAACTTGCGCTGCGCAAGGCATTGGCTGACCGCGGATTGGCGATGACCGCGCCACTTGGTTTCAACAACACCTATGCGCTGGGTATGCGCGAACAACGCGCACAACAACTGGGCATCCACAGCATCAGCGATCTGCGCGCACATCCCGACTTGCGCTTCGGTCTGAGCAACGAATTCATGCAGCGCGCTGATGGCTGGCCGGGATTGAGCAAGGCTTACGGCCTTCCCCAGAGTGCGAACGGCCTCGATCACGATCTCGCCTATCGCGGCCTCGCCGAAGCCGCGCTCGATGTCACCGACCTGTATCAAACCGATGCCGAGATTCCGTATTACCAGCTAGCCGTGCTCGATGATGATCTCGGCTACTTTCCGAGTTATCAGGCGGTCTATCTCTATCGCCAGGATTTACGTGATCGCGCGCCCGAGTGGGTTGCTGCGCTTGATGGCATGGCGAGCAGAATCGACGCCACGACGATGCAACGTCTCAACGCCCGCGTGAAACTGGATCATGAGACCGAGGCAGCCGTGGCCGCCGACTGGCTCGGTATCGACGCGCCAGAAACCAGCGGTCGTGTATCGCGCATCTGGAAACGGACTTGCGAGCATTTGGTCCTGGTCGGTATTTCGCTCGGATTGGCCTTGCTGGTCGCGCTGCCGCTAGGCGTATTCGCCGCACGCCGCCGCCGACTCGGGCAGATAATCCTGACCATCACGGGCTTGCTGCAAACCTTGCCGTCGCTGGCGGTCTTCGTGTTCATGATTCCGCTGCTCGGCATCGGTGCGAAACCGGCAATTGCGGCACTATTTTTGTACAGCTTGTTGCCGATAGTGCGCAACACGCATGCGGGTTTGACCGGCATACCGCGTGAGCTGCGTGAAACCGCCGCTGCCATCGGACTGCCATCGTCAACGCGACTCTGGCGCATCGAATTGCCGCTGGCCTTGCGCACCATACTCGCCGGCATCAAGACCGCCGCCGTGATCAACGTCGGTACCGCCACACTCGGCGCGCTGATTGGCGCAGGCGGTTACGGCCAACCGATCCTTGCCGGTATCCGACTGGATGATGTCGGCTTGATCCTTGAAGGCGCGATACCGGCAGCAGTGCTGGCCTTGCTGGTGCAGGGTCTGTTTGAAATCATCGAGCGCCTGCTCACGCCTCGCGGATTGCGTCTCGCTGCACGACAGTGATGGATGGCTTCAGCAAACGCCGGCCGGATTTTCAATCAATGTTCGTTATGCGCTTGCATGGCCATCTCGAACGAGCGGACACGCGCGGCGTGATCGAAAATGTTCGCGGTCAGCAACAACTCATCGGGCTGATGTTGATCGATAAAAGCCTGCAGTCCGCGGCGCACGCTCGTTGCTGAGCCGACCACCGCACACGCCAGCGCCTGATCGACGCCGGCGCGCTCAAGCGGCGTACAAAAAACATCAAATGCGGATGCCGATTCAAGCGGTGGCGGAACCAAGCCTGGTTGGCCACGACGCAGCTTGACGAACGCTTGCTGTTGAGTGGTGAACAGGCGGCGCGCCTCGTCATCGGTTTCTGCGGCGACCACGTTCAACGCGAGCATCACATGGGGTTTTTGCAGGCGCGCGGACGGTCGGAAATTGCGTCGATACACATCGAGTGCTTCGCCCAGCTGTGCCGGCGCGAAATGCGAAGCGAATGCGTAGGGCAGTCCGAGCATCGCCGCAAGGCTGGCGCCGAACAGACTCGAACCAAGCAACCATGCTTCCACCGCGACACCGGCCCCAGGAACCGCTTGCACCGCTTGGCCGGCGACGGCGGGCTCAAAATAACCGAGCAGCTCGACGACGTCGGAGGGAAACTCCTCGGCATTCTCGTAGCTTCGACGCAATGCTCGCGCGGCGGCCTGATCGGTGCCAGGAGCTCGACCAAGGCCGAGATCAATGCGACCCGGGTATAACGAGGCCAGCGTGCCAAATTGCTCGGCGACTTGCAGCGGTGCGTGGTTCGGCAACATGACGCCTCCGGCTCCGACGCGAATAGTCGAAGTGCCGCCTGCGATGTGGCCGATCAATACCGCGGTTGCCGCGCTGGCGATTCCAGGCATGTTGTGGTGCTCGGCCAGCCAGTAGCGTCGATAACCGAGGCGCTCGGCGGCGCGCGCCAGATCCAGCGCGTTGGCAAAAGTCTGCCGTGCGTCACTGCCTTCGGTGACCGGTGCCAGATCGAGAATTGAGAGTGGGATCATGCTGATATCCTCAAAGTGAGCGGCGAAAAGGCGGGCGGGTAACGCTCCAGACGCATGGTGAGCGGGCGTAAGCGCTGCTCCACACGTACACTGCAATCCGTCAACATCAAACGATTCACGCCATGTCAGAACCGATCCGCCTTGCCAAACGTGTTGCCGCCATTCGCGAATGTTCGCGCACCGATGCCGAACGCTACGTCGAAGGCGGCTGGGTGTCAGTCGACGGCGTTGTCATCGATCGACCGCAACACAAGGTGACCACCGAGGTGGTGACGATCGATGACGATGCAAGCCTGGCGCCGCCTGAACCGGCCACGATGCTGCTGCACAAGCCAGCGGGTTTCGATGCGATCAGCGGCAGCCAACCGGCAGCCAGTCTGGTGCTGGCGAGCACGCGCTGGGCGGAGGACCCGAGTGGCGTGCGCCCGCTCAAGCGCCATCTCGTCAACCTGACCCCGCTGATACCGCTCGATCGCGAATCCAGTGGCCTCATCGTGCTCACGCAGGATGGTCGAGTCTGGCGACGCTTGACCGAAGATGGTGATGAGATCGAACACGAATACATCGTTGAAGTCAGCGGTGAGATCGCCCCGTGGGGCTTGCGTCGGCTCAATCACGGCCTCACGGTTGAAGGCCGCGAGTTGCCGCCGTGCAAGGTCAGCTGGCAGAACGAGGTGCGTCTGCGTTTTGCCATCAAGGGCGTGCAGGGTGGCCAACTGCGCGACATGTGCAAACAGGTGAATCTTGATGTCGTCTCGATCCGCCGATTGCGTATCGGGCGGATTCCACTGGGCAAATTGCCGGAAGGCCAGTGGCGCTATCTTCCGGCCAGCGAACGCTTCTGATAACTAAAAACAAGAAGCGCAATATAACAATGGTAAACGTACGGTCATCTTCAGGTGCGGGCTTTCGCGTCACCTAGTCCGAAAAGGCTCGCCCGTAAACGGGCTCCTGCGGAAACATCTCGGATTGATCGGGACGACCAACGGGAACAGGCTTTTGTAGGAGCCCCTTCAGGGGCGAGCTTCTGATTCGTGTTGCGCGAAAAGGCTCGCCCGTAAACGGGCGACTACGGAAAGATCCCAGCACGATCGAAATCATCGTCAGAAACAAGCTTTTGTAGGGGCTCGTTTACGTGCGAGCTTTTTCGCGTAATCCAAATCAGAAGCTCGCCCCTGAATGGGCTCCTCCAAATGCCTGTTCCCGTTGGTCGTCTCGATCAATCCGTGATCTGTCCGTAGGAGCCCATTTACGGGCGAGCCTTTTCGGACTAGGTGACTCGAAAGCTCGCGCCTGAAGAGGTGACTACATTTACCATGTTTGTATTTCGCCCCTTGTTTT
>JBBSVJ010000023.1:0-24662 GCA_038233665.1 Lysobacterales bacterium | reverse complement strand
TGCTGCGGTCGCGCAGGCATTGGCTGATTTCGGGTTTGCAGTTGCGGGCTGGAGCCGTACTTCGAAATCGATCGACGGTATCGAATGCATGCACGGATCCACCGGCCTGGATACGGTCCTTGCGCGTAGCGAATTGCTACTGGTATTGCTGCCGTTGACGGGCGACACCGAGGGCTTGGTTGATGCCGAGCGATTGGCGTTACTACCTGAAGGTGCTGCGCTGACGAATCTTTCGCGCGGCGAACTAGTGGATGACACGGCCTTGCTGGCAGCACTCGATTCAGGTCATCTGTCGGAAGCGTATCTTGATGTTTTCCAGCGCGAACCATTGCCGTCGGATCATCGCTATTGGACGCACCCCAAGGTACGTGTAACGCCACATGTCGCGGCGTTGACTCCACTCTCGCTTGCCTGCGAACAAGTCGCGCAAAAAATTCGACATCTGGAGTCGGGAGAATTGGTCGGGGGCGTTGTCGACCCGATCCGTGGCTATTGACCGTTTCACATCGAGCGAACGATAAATTCGATAAATTCCACCGCCGAATCTGAGAGCGGCGACGCAAGCAACCTCTCTTTCACGAAAGCGATATCAAACTGGCGGCCATGTCACGTAATCTTCACGTCCCTGTACCCGTTTCGTTCATCCCCTATCCGGGAAACTGAAGCTCGGTCGATTGAGTGGAGATTACCAATGAATGTGACGATCGTGTTTGGTGATCGAGAAAAGAGATCCTCGGTGGATCAGATTGCACTGCGTGCACGCGAGGTGGTTGATGCCGTGCTCGCACGCGCCCGCGATAGCCAGGAGGCCCCGACTGCTGGACCGGTCTGGCACAGCGTTGCCATGCAGATCGCCTGCAGTGAAGAAGAAGAGTATCTGAAGCTGCTTTCGGCCATTGAACACAAGTGTGCTGAGCGTCGTATCGATGTGATGGGCGTTCGCTTCGCTTGATCCATTCTGCGTTGTCGATTTCGGGCGACAATTTGGGATCACTTCGCACCCGTTGAAGACATGCGGTTTAAATCCTTCCTTGCCTTGGAAAGAGTCAACTCACTGACTCGCGCACTTGCGCTGGCGCTTATCGTCAATAGTTGCTGAGAGCGTTCGATCGCAGATCGGACGCTCAAAGGGCAGAGTTTCCGTGCAGCCAGAGTGAGCGCCGAATTCGGCGCCTCTTATCTGGATGACCGGCTTTAAACAGCCGAGAGGTTGGGCATCACGAATCAGTCAAATTAGTGGTGATGTCCGCCAGCTCCATGAACGTGACCGTGCTCGATTTCCTCGTCCGTCGCGTCGCGAACTTCGGTGATCTTGACGTCAAAATGCAGAGCCTGTCCGGCCAGGGGGTGGTTGCCATCAACTGTCACGTCGTCACCATCGATGGCGGTGACGACAACCGCGATCCCGCCCTGCCCCGTCTGCGCTTGAAACTGCATCCCCACATCCAGATTTTCAACCCCTTGGAACGCTTCACGCGGGACAGTCTGAACCAACTCTTCGATGTAGTTGCCATAGCCGTTTTCCGCTTGGACATCGACTTTGAACGCGTCACCTGCACTGCGGCCGTTCATCTCGCTTTCCAAACCCGGAACAATGTTGCCAGCACCGTGCAGGTAAGCCAGCGGTTCGCGGCCTTCCGAGCTGTCGAGCACTTCTCCGGCGTCGTTGGTCAGGGTGTAGTGAAAGGACGCAACTTTGCGTTCAGCGATTTGCATGGTTTACCTCAACTTTTTTCATTAAAAAACCCCGGGCGTGAAGCCCGAGGTTCGGTACGAGCGAAAAATTCGGAACGCTTATTCGGCGCGGACGGCTTCTGCCTGCGGTCCCTTCGGGCCTTCCGTCACATTGAAGCTGACGTTCTGGCCTTCGGCGAGCGACTTGAAGCCATCGCCTTCGATTGAGCGGAAATGCACGAATACATCGGGGCCGTTTTCACGAGTAATGAAGCCGAAGCCCTTGGCGTCGTTGAACCATTTGACGGTTCCGTTTTCACGATCAGACATGATATTTGAATCCTTGAACAATAAAACACAGGTTGTGCGCGAACCAGAGTTCAACGCGGGTACTGCGCATGCAAGGAGGTTGTTCACGACTCGACAAACGACCGGTCAGGGACCGGTGTGACCTTGTCACGATGCAATCTGACCCTGGCAGACACAGTGCGGCGGAGTTTACGCGAGGTTCTCGGCTATTGCGAATGCCTCGATTGCAGCGCCTTGACCACCTCCGCGAAGCCCAAGCCGCGTGAGCGCAACAGAACGATCAGATGAAACACCAGATCGGCCGATTCGCCAATCAGCTCAGCATCACTCTGGACAACGCCGGCAAGCGCCGTTTCGACCCCTTCTTCGCCGACTTTCTGGGCTATTTTTTGCAAGCCCGCTGCAAACAGGCGTGTGGTGTAGCTGCCTTCTGGCCGATCACTGTGGCGTTGCTCGACGAGCGAATCCAGCTCACCGAGAAATCCAAGTGGAAGATCGGGCGCATCCGCGAAGCAGGTTGCCGTACCGCGATGACAGGTGGGACCGAGCGGTTCGGCACGCACGAGTATCGTGTCAGCATCACAATCGACATGCACGGATTTGAGCAACAGCGTGTGGCCCGAGGATTCGCCCTTGGTCCACAGGCGCTGCTTGCTGCGACTGAAAAACGTGACTTTGCCGGTGGCATGGCTCGCCTCAAGTGCCTCACGATTCATGTAGCCGAGCATCAACACCTTACCGCTGCGCCAATGCTGGATGATGGCCGGCAACAGCCCATCACCTTTTGCCCAATCGAGACCTTTCTCGATGCTCGATTCACTCATGGCCGGATCTCCACGCCATTGCTGGCAAGAAACAATTTCAAATCGGGGATCGGAATCGCTCCCGAATGGAACACGCTGGCGGCGAGTGCAGCATCGACATCCACATCGATGAACGCCGCACGGAAATGCTCACAGCTTCCGGCACCGCCCGAGGCAACCAAGGGCACGACGCAAATGGCACGAACGGCCCGCAACTGATCGAGATCGTAGCCGCTGCGCACGCCATCGGCATCCATGCAGTTGAGCACGATTTCACCGGCCCCACGCTGCTGAACCTCGACAACCCAATCCAGCGTACGACGCGGCAAGGCCTGCATTTTTTCCGGATCGCCGGTGTATTGGCGCACGCGCCACTCGCCATCGGCTTCACGCAGACTGTCGATGCCAACGACCACACATTGCACGCCGAACGCGGCGGCAAGTTCGTTGATCAAATCCGGTCGAGCGAGCGCAGGCGAGTTGACCGAAATCTTGTCGGCTCCCGCGTGGAGAATGCTGCGCGCCGACTCCACATCGGCAATGCCACCAGCAACACAAAACGGGATATCGATCGCGCGCGCGACGCGCTCAACCCAATCGCGATCGACACTCCGACCTTGCGGACTGGCGGTAATGTCATAGAAAACGAGTTCATCCGCACCCTCATCGCGATAGCGCAGAGCAAGATCAACGATGTCGCCGACGATGACGTGATCACGAAATCGCACGCCCTTGACGACTTTGCCATCGCGTACATCGAGGCACGGAATGATGCGCCGAGTCAGCATCGGAGTGCTTCACGAAGATCAAGATGCCCTTCAAGCAGGCTGCGGCCCAGGATCACGCCGGATGCCTTGCCCTGCAACGCCTTGATGTCGCCAAGATCACGAACGCCGCCCGAAGCTTGCACCGAGAGATGCGGCGCAATCCGCGCAAGATGCGCATACAGATCTAGGTTCGGGCCGGACAACATGCCATCGCGCGCAATGTCGGTGCACAGCAAATGTATGGCTCCGGCTTGCTGATAGAGCGGGGCAAGCTCGTCGAGGGTGGTTGCAGCGGTTTCAGTCCAGCCGGCCGATGACAGCGTCCAGACGCCATCGATCTCACGCGTATCCAGTGCGATCACCAGCCGCGCCGCACCGTAGGTTTCAATCCAATCGATCACCTGTTCGCAATCCTTGACCGCAACACTGCCGAGCACGACGCGCTGCACACCGACATCGAACAATCGCTTCAGATCCGCTTCGTCACGGACGCCACCACCGGCCTGCACGTCGAAATCAAGTTTGGCCAGTGCTTCAATCACCGCCAGATTTTCAAGATGGCCCTCGCGGGCGCCGTCAAGATCGACCACGTGCAACCGGCGCGCACCGGATTCTCGGTAGCTTTGCGCCTGCTCAACCGCATCGAGTTCGTACTCGGTTTGTCGCGCGTAATCACCCTGACGCAAGCGCACGACGCGGCCTTGGCGCAAATCAAGCGCGGGAATGATTTCGAGAGTCATTGGGATATAAAATTCTTCAGCAACAAGGCGCCAATCGCGCCGGAGCGTTCGGGATGAAACTGCATACCGCAAAAATTTCGCTGGCGAACGATCGCCGACAGGGGCTGACCGTAATCGACGCTGGCCAAGCAGGATGCTCCGCAGGTGACGGCAAAGCTATGCACGAAATAGGCGAATGCCTGATCAGGCAAGCCGTCGAGCAGGCTATCTTCCCTTTCGCGCCGTAGTCGATTCCAGCCCATGTGCGGGACACGACGCTGCGCGTCTGCCGGAATGCGTTGCACGCGACCCGGGATTACCCCAAGACACGCGACATCGCCCTCCTCCGAACGCTCGAACAACAGTTGCATTCCCAGGCAAACTCCGAGCACGGGTTGTTCAAGACTTCGAATCACATCGATCAAACCCGAATCCCTTAAACGCTGCATGCCTGGAACAGCGGCTCCGACGCCGGGCAAAATCACATGCGAGGCGGCTCGGATGTCCTCGGCGTCGGCGCTGATTCGAGCGTCGATATCGAGCCGTTGCAACGCATAACGCACCGATCCGATGTTGGTGCCACCGGCGTCAACCAGCAGCACATTTTTCGACGTCACAGCACACCTTTGGTGCTGGGCAGATCATCGCCCTCGATACGCAGTGCTTGACGCAAGCAGCGTGCAACGACCTTGAAACACGCTTCAACCATGTGATGTGCATTCTCGCCACGCACGCTCAAGTGCAGATTTGCACCAAGGCCGTCGCATAGCGATCGAAAAAAGTGCGGCACCAATTCGGTTGGCACTTCACCGACGCGATCGCGCGGAAAGCTGCCATCGAACTCGAAACAGGCACGCCCGGAAAGATCGAGCGCCGCCGTTGCCAGGCTCTCATCCATCGGCAAGGTGAACCCATAGCGCGCGATGCCGCGCTTGTCGCCCAGCGCATTGCGCAAGGCCTCACCGAGCGCAAGCGCGGAATCCTCGATGGTGTGATGCTCGTCGATGTGGGTGTCGCCATCGCAACGCAGACGCAGATCGATATTGGCGTGCTTGGCGATCTGTTCAAGCATATGGTCAAAGAAGCCAAGCCCGGTGTGAATATCGGAATGCGCGCCGGCATCAAGATCGACGCGCACGCGAATTTTTGTTTCACGGGTTTCACGCAGTACCTCAGCGATGCGTGGAGTATCGAGCAAAGCGCGCGCTATCTCTCCCCAAGTCTGTCCTTGAGCACCAACGCGGAATCCACGCACACCAAGGTTGGCGGCAAATTCCAGATCGGTTTCGCGATCTCCGACCATCGCCGATTTTGTCCTTGACCAACCGTCATCTGCGAGCCAGTGACGCATCATGCCAACGCCGGGTTTGCGTGTGTTGAGCCCTTCATGGGCGAAGCTTCGATCGATCAGCACCTCACGCGGCTTGATGCCTTGCGAGGCGAGGATGCGCATCAGCAGATCGTGCGGCCCCTGGAAATCGGCTTCGGGAAAACTGTCCGTGCCGAGACCATCCTGATTGCTGACCAAGACGATCTCGTAACCTGCCGCCACACATCGAGACAGCGCGGCGATGACGCCGGGCAACAGCGCGAGCTTTTCGAATCGGTCAATCTGGAAATCCTCCGGCTCTTCAATCAGGCAGCCGTCGCGATCAACGAACAGGATCTTGCGCGTACTCATGTCGATGCCTTGTTGCGGGTGAGGCTATCGAGCAGCGCTGAATTTTCTTCGCGCGTGCCGATACTCAGACGAAGACAGTTGGAGAGCCCCGGGTAACGACCCACATCACGCACGATCACACCATCGGCTTTCAGTTGACGAAACACCGCGCCCGCTTCGTCGAATCGGACACAAAGGAAATTTGCCGTCGATGGCAACACCTCGAGCACGCCAGGCAGACGAACCAGTGCGCTGGCCATGCGCTCGCGTTCGGCAACCGTCAATGCGATACGTTGATTGGTCTGCGCCATGCCGTCCGCGGTGAGCGCCGCCAAAGCGGCTGTGACACTCGGCGTCGGCAGTGGATACGGCGGCATGATCTTGCGCAGCAAGGAGATGATTTGTTCGGCGGCGAGCAGACATCCAATGCGTGCGCCGGCCAGTGCCCAGGCCTTGGACAAGGTTCGCAGCACACAAAGGTTTTCATGCTGCCTGATCAGCGCACTCGCGCTAGATACATCGGAAAACTCGATGTAGGCCTCATCGACGATGACCAGCGCGCGACCGCTCATCGCCTGGGCAATGCGTTCGATATCGACGAGCGAGAGGCTGGCGCCGGTAGGATTGTTCGGCGTACACAGAAAAACAATTTTTACCGACTCCGGCAAACGCGAACACAACGCGTCGGTGTCAACGACAAAGTGCTCGGTGAGTGGGATCTCGACGCATGCCGCTCCTTGCACAGCGGCGCACACCGCGTACATGCCGAAGGTCGGCGGCGATACGGCAATCGCGTCGACGCCGGCCCGACAAAAAGCGCGCACGAGCAAGTCGATCGCCTCATCACTACCGCGCCCGATCAGAACCTGATTGCGATTGACGCCGTAGAGCTCGGCTAGACGATCGAGCAAACACTCCGGCTGCGGATCGGGGTAGCGATTCAGCGACCGACCTTGCGCACCCGCCGCCACACCGAAGGGTGGCCAAGGCGCTTCGTTGGCATTGAGCATGACCTGCGCATCACCCGCCTCGCGACGCGCGGAGGAATATCCTTGCAGCGCACGGATTTGTGCCCGCGCCAGATTCAGAACGCTCATGCTGCAATCTCCATGGCGTCCAGACGCAAACTCACCGCAGCCGCATGCGCATCGAGTTGTTCGGCCAGCGCCAAAGTCACAGCACATGGGCCAATCGAACGCAGCCCTTGAGCACTCAATTCCTGCACCGTCATCTGTTTCTGGAAACTGGCCACCGACAATCCGCTCCACGCACGCGCCGCGCCATAAGTCGGCAAGACATGATTGGTACCACTGCAATAGTCGCCCACCGATTCCGGCGACCACGCGCCCAGAAAGATCGATCCCGCGCTGGTGACTGCCTCAAGCAAATCGCGCGGCTGAGCGGTGTTGATGATCAAGTGCTCGGGCGCGTACTGATTGCTGATTTGGACGGCATCGTTGAGCGAATCAACCTTGATCAAGCAGCTGTGTTCGAGTGACTGTGCGGCAATGGCAGCGCGTGGCAAGCGTAGCAGTTGTGCCTTGACGCAACTCGCCACGGCATCGATCAAGGCATCACTCGGCGTCAACAGAATCGATTGCGAATCTGGCCCATGCTCAGCCTGGGCGAGCAGATCCGCCGCAACAAACTCTGCATTTGCGTCGGCATCAGCAATGACCAGTATTTCGGACGGACCGGCCGGCATGTCGATGGCCGCCGCCGAAGGATCGGCAGAAACCTGGATCTTCGCTTCAGTGACCCAGACGTTGCCCGGTCCAAACAACTTGTCACAACGCGGTACCGATTCACTTCCGTAGGCCATCGCGGCAATCGCTTGCGCACCGCCGAGTTTGAAAACCTCGGTAATTCCGCACAGTTTCGCGGCGAACAATACCGCCGGATCACAGCGGCCGTCTGATCTCGGAGGACTGCACAGAATCACATCGGGACAGCCTGCGATCAGTGCCGGAACGCCCAGCATCAAGGCAGTCGACGGCAGCGGCGCACCGCCCGCTGGCACGTAGAGTCCAACCCGGGTGATGGGACGGACGATACGCTCGCAAACAACGCCGGGAGCCGTTTCGACTGAGATCGATTTCACGGCACAGGCGCGGTGAAAAGTCTCGATGCGTGCGGCGGCATCGACAATTGCCTGCTTGAGTTCAATGCTCAAAACGCCATCGGCCGCATCGAACTCCTGCTTGCCGACACGCAACGAATCCAGTTCGCAACCGTCAAATTGGCGGGTCAAGGCGAACAGCGCGGCATCACCTTCGCTGCGCACACGCTCAATCGTCTGTGCAACGGCTGCACGTGTCTGCGCCGAGTCGGCCTGCGCCGGGCGGGAGAGTACCGACGAGCGCGAGGATGAATCCAGTGAATTCCAATCGATCCGCTTCATGTCAGCATTTGCTCCACCGGTAAAACCAGCATCTGAGATGCCCCTGCACGTTTCATGTCTTCAAGATGCTGCCAAGTGATCGCGTCGTTGCAGATCGCCTGAACCGACACCTGATTGTCGAGCCCTTCAATCGAGGTGACCGTGGGACGTTGTCCGTTCGGCAGCAGGCGCGTGATGGCATCAAGTGCCGCGCGCGAGGATTGCCACATGACCAACTTCGACACGCGCACCTGGATCACGCCCTCAATACGCCGCATCAACATGTCGATCAACTCGCCGCGTTCATCACCGGGCATAACCGCACCGGCGGCGAGCACAGCCTCGGATTCAAGAATGATCGCAGCCTCCTTGAGTTGATTCGCGGCAAGCGTCGCGCCGCTTGAGACCAGATCGCAGATGCAATCGGCCGTGCCGACTCGCGGAGCAATTTCGACCGAACCTGACAACGTGACGACGCCAGCCTCGACCGACTGACGGTGCAACCAGTCAGCCAACAGATTCGGATAGCTGGTCGCGATGCGTAACCCGGACAGCTGCGCCGGCTCCGAATAGTCAAACTCATCAGGTACTGCGAGTGAAAGACGGCAGTGCCCAAATCCAAGCGGACGCACTTCGCGAAATGGCGCTGCACGGTGATCGGCACCGGTTTCGAGAATCTGTTCGAGGAGGACATTGCGACCCACGATGCCCAGGTCGCAAACCCCTTGGGCGATCATGCCGGGTACGTCGTCATCGCGAACCAGCAATAGGTCGACGGGCAAGGTTTCGCCGAAGCAAAACAGTTTGTCGCGACTGCGACGGAAGGTGATTCCACAGCGCGCCAAAAGATCGATCGAGGCATCACTGAGCCGACCCGATTTCTGGATCGCGATGCGCAAGCGATCACGCGTACTCATGAGCGGGCTCCTGCAGAGGCAGTTCGATTACGCAAGGACTTTTCAGCCACTGCGGATTTGCGACTTGCCGGCATGGCCGACTCGGCTTGAGACAACGCTGCAAGGTAGCCACCATTGCCTTGACTGAGAAACCTCGCGACGCGGCCGATCGTGGTGATGCTGACCGCAGTGCGCTCGTGGATTTCTCGATACGGGAGTCCTTTGAGGATATACGGCACAACGCGCCAGCGATCGGTCAAGGCCTCCAATTCGGAGGGCGTACACAAATCCCGCAAGAACGCACGCATTGCCGACACCTTGTCGAGCGACAACAGGGCACGGCAAAGACTTTCCTCGGCGCGCGCGATGGGCGCCTCCGGTTCGATTGAACGCTTCTTCATAACGTATTAACGCGTTAGTACATTGGCGCGCAGGATAGCGATGCTTGTTGCATTGCGCAAGTAGGTTGAAAGTCGAAAGCCAAGCCGAAACCAGCGACTCCTCGTTGTGGCAGGGTTCCGCATGCGTGCGAGTGCCTGCGTCGACCTATCTAAATGCTTGCCCCTGAAGGGAATATCTCCTTGTATTTCCCGCTATCTGCGCATCGTCGCGAGTAGCTCAGTAGACATCGCGTCGATAGCGACCGGCCGTGGTCAACGACCGAACCTGCTCATCACCGAGGATGCGCCGCAGCGTGCTGTCAACGCCAGGCGCCATGCCTTTCAGGTTGCCACAGACATAAATTACAGCGCCTTGAGCCACCCAGTCCCTGACAATCATCGCAGCGGAATCGAGACGATCCTGGACATATACCCGCTCGTGTTGATCGCGCGAGAAGGCCAGATCGAGGCGTTCAATTGCGCCGCTGGATTTCCAGCCGCGGATTTCATCGCCGTAGTGGAAATCCCGATCACTGTTGCGCTCGCCGAAAATCAGCCAGTTGCGAAATCGGCCTGCGGCGATCCGTTGCTTGAGCAGCGCTCGCAAACTGGCGATGCCGGTCCCGTTGCCGATCAAGAGTATCGGCACATTCTGTTCGGGCGCATGAAATCCGGCGTTGCTGCGAACACGTGCTCGTATCTCTCCACCAATGGACGCAAACTCGGTCAGCCATCCGGTACCGATGCCGACACTACCGTCAGCACGCCGCCATTGGCGCAACAGCAACTCCAACTTGCCGTCGGCAGGGATCGAGGCAATCGAATAATCACGATGCGGCAAGCGCACCAGCGCATCGGCGACCCGTTGTGCATCGAGGCCAGCGACATCGAGATCAAGCGAACTGCGGCTGGCAATCTCACGCAACGACCAAGATTTTCGACGCAGCGTGATGAGGCTATTGCCATCGAGCTGATAGCGCGACAACCACGCCTCGACGTTCGCAGCCGCGTTCTGCGGCCCTACTTCAACGACGTCACCGGCGTTCCAGGAAAGCGAATCAGAATCAAACGGCGCCAATGCCAAATGAAAACATGGATCCCCTGCACTACCGGGATTCACCAGTCGACGCTCACACAACTTCCAACGCGAATAACGAGGCTCCTGCCAATCGGCAAGATCACTGCAACCGCTCAACTGGCCCAAATGATATTGCCAACGTCGCAATGCTCCGTCATCCGCATCATCGACCTCGATCATGTCGAAGAGCCGTTGCGCACCTGCGCGCTGCAGCCACGCTTCAATGGCATGACCAAATCCGCAGTAGTTCACATACTCCGAGTCGCCAAGCGCAAGGATGGCGTAGTTCAAGTGCTCGAATTTACGCGTTGAGCGCATAACGGTGTCGACGAAACCTGCCGCCATATCCGGCGCATCGCCCTCGCCTGTGGTGCTGACCAGAAACAAGACGCGCATTGTCTTTTGCAGCTGATCGGCATGCAGTTCTGACAAAGCCGACAGCTCGACCGACAAGCCGCCTGCACGCAGGGACTCGACGGTCTTCTCGGCAAGTTGGCGCGTGTAGCCACTCTGAGTCGCATAGGCGACCAGCACGCTGTCATCGGATTCGTCCGGCCGCAGATCGGACTGGGTTTCTCCTGCTGCGCGAGATGGTGTCGATTGCATTCGACTCAACATGGCGCACGCGGCCGTGTAGATGCCAACCGAGGAGAAAGCAAGCAGCCAGCGATCTGTTCCCGGATCAGGCACGACAAAGGTTCCGGGTTGCAGGTAAGCGGCGATGATCGCCAAGCCAACCAGAAACACCAGCACCGTCAGATTGCCGAAACGACTGCGTAGGAGGGCTGGCAATCGCTCTCGCGCCGCGCTCATTGGGCGATCAAGGTAGCGAAAGAATCGGTCATGTGCTCTTCGAATCCGGTTCCCTTGCGCACGATAAAAAGTGCGGCGACGCCGTGTTGATCCGCAAACGCCAAGCCCTCTTCCACACCGAGCACGCTCAGCGCAGTGGCGAGCGGATCCGCATCGATACCCAAGCTTGCCATCACCGTTACCGAAGCCACCGCATTGTCCAGCGGATAGCCGGTGCGTGGATCAATACGATGTGCGTAGCGACGGCCACCATCTTCAAAGAAATGTCGGTAATCGCCGGAAGAGCCCAGCGATGCATTTCGCAATGCGATGACGTGTTGCGCCGTGACGCGTCCATCGGCGCTGTCGTTGGCGAGCGGATGCTCGATCGCGACCCGCCAGGGATTGCCATCCGTACGCCAACCGCGTCCACGCAACTCGCCACCGACTTCGAGGAGATAGTTGCGAATTCCTTGTGATTCCAGATAGTCGCCGATGAAATCAAGCGCAAATCCTGGCGCGATTGAGGACAAGTCCAGACGCACATCGCCTGCTTGCAGAATCGATCGCTTTGATGGGTCGAGGCGCAGCCGCTGCGAGCCCGTTCGTTCGCGTGCCACCTCGATTGACGCGGCATCGGGCGGCTCACGCCTCGATCCCGTCGGACCGAATCCCCACAGTTCGACCAATGGACCCACCGTGGGGTCGTACGCACCGTTGGTTTCCTTGGCGAGGCGGGAGGCGGCTGCGACCACTTTGAACAACTCGGGCGGTAAGCTAAGCCAGGTTCCGGCACTCGCCGCATTGAAGCCGCTCAGATCCGAATCGGGCTTCCACGTACTCATTTGACGATCGACGATATCGAGTCGCGCTTCGACCGCCTTTCGAATGGCTTGTACCGAGGGATCAGCACCCTCGTAGCGCAACGACCAGGTCGAGCCCATCGACTCGCCACTCAGCGACTGGATCTGCGAAGTCGGCGAACAGGCCAGCAAACCCAGCATGAGGATAGAGAGGATGATCACGCGCGGCCTTGCATGGAACCGGCATCGGTCACTTGCCAATGTCCACACTCGGTTCATTATTGCGGCAACACCTCAAGCGTCGCCACGTAACTAGCGCGACGCTGCGTCGCCTCTGCAATGGTGGTCTTGTCGTCTTCAATTTCCGCATGCAGCCAGTAGCGACCGGCGCTCGGCCAAGTCACATCGAATTGACCATTGCTGTCGCTGCTCACGCTGATTTCGTTCTGCTTGTCGCGATAGCGGATGCCATCGGGAATGATATCGACAGCCAAGCCAGCCGCCGGCTTGCCATCGAGCAAAAGCTTGAATGACGCTGCTTCGCCCGCAAACAAATCGTTGGGATGAGTCACGGGCACGAGTTCGAGACCAAAACCTGTCGGCTTCAATGCGACCGCGTTCGGTCGACCTGCGGTAACGAAGGTTTCAATGCGTCCGGCGGATTGCGAAACCTTGAGAGCCTTGGCGTCTTGCGGCACCTCTCGGGCGAAAGATTCGGCAGTGCCGCGCCAGCGTTTGGGCTTGCCGTTTTCCTGCCAGGTGGCAAACAAGCCCGCGTTGACCAAGGCAATGCGATAGGTACCCGGCTCGGAAAGATGCACATCAAACGTGCTGCGAAATTTGCCGACCGCACTGTTCTCGGCCTTGATCGGTTGGCCACCCGGACCACTGATGCTCAGCGCGTCCAGACGCAGCGGCACATGGTTGAAATAGAACAAATCGTTGGAGACCGCGGCATCCACCGTGATCCATGGATCCGCGCCGGACAACACCGTATCCGAGGGCAACAGCCAAGCCTTGTGCGCATGCGCGGAAAACGGCAACAAGAGTGCCAGCGCAAGGGCTATGAGTTTGGATGAAATCTTCATCATGTTTCTCCGCAATCAGGGGTTGAGATCGAGTTTGATCAGGCCGAGTTCGTGTTCACCCTGAATGTCGAGGTGCTGCGTTTCCTTGATCGGCCAATCAAACGGAATGCGCAGTTGCTCACGACCGCCAACTTCGCGCGCAGCTTCCACAACCAACCCGTAGCTGCCCGATTTCAAGGTAGCAAAAGGCGGCTCGGCCGCATCGAAACGCAATTGATGCTGACCGACCGGGCGCGTCGCGCCACTGACACCATCAATCGGCAGAGATTGATCGCGGCCGCTACGTCGCCACCACTGGCGCAAATCGGAAAGCCATTTGCTACCCGCACCTTCCTTCGATTCCTTCTGCGAATACCAGACAGCCAGATTGGCAGCGACGCTGTGATCGGCGTTTTCAACCCAGACGGCAACATAGGGGCGGTGGTATTCCGATGCATCAATGCGCGGAATCTCGACCGTCAAATTGATATCGGCGGCGAGCGCCGCTGCAGAACCAAGCAACAGGAAAAGCGTCAACGCGTAGCGCATGAAAAACCTCTCAGTGAACAAACAGAATAGCCAGCAGCAGCATCATCATGAATCCGAGGCCGACCAGCGGCCAGGTCATCGGACGTTGTCGCGCATGCAGTTGCAGGAGAAAAAAACCTGTCACCGAGAACACGACGCACGCGATAGCAAATACATCGATGAACCAACTCCATGCAGTGCCGGTATTGCGGCCCTTGTGTAGATCATTGAGCCAGGATACCCAGCCCCGATCGGTGCGCTCGTATTCAATGTGACCCGTGGATCGATCGATACTGAGCCAGGCATCACCACCCGCACGCGGCATCGATACATAAATATCGCTCTCGGACCATTCCGCGCGACGACCGCCGACGCGGACATCCATCTGCGTGGAAATCCATTCGCGCAGCAATGCGGGCAGCGGCGCCCTGTCGTCGCCCGAGGCTTTCGAAATTTCTTCAATCAATGCGGATGGAAGCTGCGCCTTCTGGTTGGCCACGACCGCCTTGGCCTCGATCTGTGATGCATGGTTGAGCGTGATGCCCGTGACGCTGAACAACAAGATCCCGATCAGGCAAATTGCGGAACTGATCCAATGCCATTGATGCAGCGTCTTGAGCCAGTACGAGCGGCTTTTCGGATCCACTGAGTGGGTCATCGGACGCTGAAACTCGGCAAGTCGAAACAGCGCAAATTAGATCATGAATGCGAATCACTCGCAATACGAATCATGAGCAAAGGTTCGCGATTGGCATGAACCGGCCGACCAATGCAGGAGCCGGTTTACCGGCGAAATTCTGGGCGAATTGTCCGAGAGCTCGCCCCTTGCGGGGCTCCTACGAAGACCTGGATAGTCGCCCGATCAGAATCAGGCGAGTGATTTGCGCAATATCTCGAAACGCAAATCGTCACGCTTCGGGATGCCGAAGCGCTCGTCGCCGTAAGGGAAGGGCTTGTACTCGCCGGTGCGCTGATAGCCGCGCCGCTCGTACCAGGCAATCAGTTCTTCGCGGATATCGATCACGGTCATGCACATTTCTCGGCACTTCCACTCTTCCGCGACAATACGCTCGGCTTCGATCAGCAGACGATTGCCGATCCCCGTACCCTGCCCGTCCGGACGCACCGAAAACATGCCGAAATAAGCGATGTGCTGCTGTTTTTGCAATTCGCAGCAGGCAAGCAAGTTTGCATTGCGCTCGACCAAAATGACCCGCGCGCCACTATTCGAAATCAAGGCAACCAGCAGTTGCCGGTCAATACGCTGGCCATCGAGGAAATCGGCCTCGGTCGTCCAGCCTTTGCGGCTGGCGTCGCCGCGATAAGCCGATTCAACCAGCGCGATGATCGCGTCGACATCAGCCAGAGTGGCCACACGGAACGTCAGATCAGGCATCGATAATACTCAGGCAAGCAGTTTACGTACGCGAGCAATTGCCGCAATCAATGCGTCGATTTCCTCGTGGGTGTTGTAGAACGCCAGTGACACCCTCAAGGTCGCTGGCACCCCGTAAAACTGCATCAACGGGTGAGCGCAATGATGGCCCGACCGCACCGCCACGCCCTCGTGATCAAGCAGAGTGGCGAGATCATGTGCGTGGACACCATCGATCAAGAATGCGTTGACCGGAACCTTCTCATCGGCCTCTCCAATGATGCGCAAGCCGGGAACCGTGCGCATTGCATTGGTCGCATGCAGCAGCAGCTCGTGTTCGCGCGCGGCCATGTTGTCGAGGCCAATCGATTCAATATAGTCGAGCGCCGCACCGAGGCCGACAAAACCGGCAATGTTTGGTGTGCCGGCTTCGAACTTGTGCGGCGGATCAGCGAACGTGGTGCGCTCGAAGCTGACTTCGCGAATCATCTCGCCACCGCCGAAGAACGGCGGCATGGCATCCAGATGCTCGCGTTTGGCCCAGAGCATGCCGGTGCCGGTCGGCCCGAAAAGTTTATGACCGGTCAATGCGTAAAAGTCGCATCCGAGCGCACGCACGTCGATTCGCAAATGTGGCGCAGCTTGCGAGCCATCCACCAGCAATGGGATACCGCGCTTGCGACATTCACGCGCGAGCTGGGCAATTGGATTGATCGTTCCAAGCACATTGGACACATGCGTGACAGCGGCGAGTTTTACCTCCGGCGTCAGCAATTCGATGAAGCGCTCGACGATCAACTCACCCGACTCAGTGATCGGGGCAACTTTTAGCGTCGCGCCGGTACGCTCGCAGACCAGTTGCCACGGCACGATGTTGGCGTGGTGCTCCATCTGCGTGACAAGAATCGAGTCACCGGGTTTCAGCCGTGGTAGCGCATAACTGTAGGCAACCAGGTTGATCGCCTGGGTCGTGCCCGAGGTGAAGATGATCTCGTCTCGCGAGGGAGCATTGATGAAACGTGCGAGCTTGTCTCGACTTGCTTCATACGCCGTCGTTGCCTCGTCACCTAGCGCATGCACGGCACGTGCAACATTGGCATTGGTGTGCCGGTAAAAATAATCGACCGCCTCGATCACGGCCGACGGTTTCTGCGAGGTGTTGGCGCTGTCGAGATAGATCAGCGGCTTGCCGTGGACCGTCCGCGATAGCAACGGAAAGTCCGCACGGACGCGCTTGATATCCAAGCCGGCGGATTTTTGCATGCTGCAGTCAGTTGCTGGAAGCGAATGAGTCATGATCCTGCTTTCCTGAAAAAAACTTTCGACGGCGATTGTCGGAGAACGGGTTTCCAGCGTATTGGATAATGAGGAAAGGCACTGCTCTCGCGCGTTGGCGAAGCCACGCCTCGCCTGAATTTGCTGAAAGCTAGTGGCTACGGCTGGATGAGAGTTGATTCATGAGTCTGCCCGGTCAGGCCGATTCGCTTTCCAGTCGTGGCAAGCGCTCAAGAAGCAGCGCGTCCAGATATTCGCGAAGGGCTTCGTTCTCGATTGAATCAAAAGCAACGCGACAAAACGCGAGGGTCAGCAACGAGCGCGCCTCATCGGCTGAGAGTCCGCGTGAGCGCATGTAAAACAACGCCTGCTCATCGAGTTGGCCGACGGTCGCGCCATGGGCCGCTTTGACCTCATCCGCATGGATTTCAAGAACAGGCTGGGTATCGATTTCGGCCTGAGCCGAAAGCAGCAGATTCTTGTTGCTCAGATAGGCATCACTGCCATCGGCACCGGGCTCCACCGTAATCGCGCCGTGAAAGATGCCGCGCGAACGTTGATCGGCGACTCCGCGCCAGACAATATCGCAGGCGCTATCGAGGGCCGAGTGGCGAACATCGAGCCGGGTGTCGGCGTGCTGACGACCTCGAAGTGCGAAGACACCGCGTGAAACAAATCGCGAGCGGTCACCGGCCAAATCAACGGCCAAGTCATGCCGCATCCACTGCGCGCCCGCTTCAACCGAGCGCATCTCCAGATGAGCGTCAGCACCAAGAATCGCTTCCGTGCGCCGGATCAAGCTGGATGTCTCCGTTGAGTTCTGCACCTGCAATAGATCGAGTCGTGCGTTCGCGCGTAACTCAATCTGACTCAGCACATTGCCTAAATGGTTTTGCCCGGTCTCGCCAATATGCTGCTCAATCAGACGTAGCTTGGAGCCTTCGCCTAGCTCGACAATGCTGCGTAATTGCCAAGCGAGTTCGCAGCTCGCGGCTGCGCCCACAAAGACAACGCGAACAGGCAACTCGACCGACACACCCGCCGCGACGCGGATGACCGGGCCGTCGCTGGCAAGCGCGGAATTGAGTCTGGCAAAAACCTGTGACGGATCATCGAAAGAGCGTGACAACCAGGGTTGCAATGAATCCGGATCGGATTCCAGTACGCTGGAGAGCGAAGCGAACTGCAACCCTTCGAGCGTGGGAATTTGAGACAGATCTTGGCGAAACGCGCCGTTGACGAAGACCAGACGAGGTCCATCGACGCCGGGAACTGAAAGAAGATTCGGCTCGATCGAACGCGACATCGCCTCCGCGTCGCCACGTTGATACGTGCGCTGGCCCAAGGCGCGAAGACTTGAATATTTCCACGCTTCGCTGCGCGTACCGGGCATGCCATCACGCGACAGTTGTTCGAGCGCATTCGTGCGTGCTGCCGCCAGCCAACTTGCTTGATCGCCTGATGCCGATACGCCATCGGCCAGCAAAGGTTCGAGAAAGCCTGTGGCCATCACGCCGCTCCGGCCAGCTTGCGCTCGGCAATCCAGGAGTAGCCGTGCTCTTCGAGTTTCAACGCCAGCGACTTGTCGCCGCTTTCAACAATCCGACCTTCCGCCAACACATGGACGAAATCAGGAACGATGTAATCGAGCAGACGCTGATAATGGGTGATGACAACAAACGCACGTGCGGCATCGCGCATCGCGTTAACACCGTCGGCAACCATCTTCAGCGCGTCGATGTCGAGACCGGAATCGGTTTCATCGAGGATTGCCAGCTTTGGCTCCAGCAAGGCCATCTGGAAAATCTCGTTGCGCTTTTTTTCGCCACCAGAGAAACCTTCATTGACCGCACGATGCAGCAACTCATCCTTCAAATGCAGCACCGCAAGTTTCTCACGCACGCGTTTGAGGAATTGCATTGAATCGAGCTCGACTTCGCCTCGGCGCTTGCGCTGCGCATTGACCGCCGCGCGCAGAAAATAGGTGTTGTTGACGCCCGGAATTTCGACCGGATACTGGAATGCCAGAAACACGCCTTCGGCGGCACGCTCTTCGGGCTCAAGTTCGAGCAGATTCTTGCCATTATATAAAACCGACCCTTGGGTCACTTCATAGCCCTCGCGCCCGGCCAACACATTGCCGAGCGTTGACTTGCCGGCACCGTTGGGACCCATGATCGCGTGCACTTCACCTGCGTGAACTTCAAGGTCGAGACCTTTGAGGATTTCCTTGCCGGCGATTTGGACGTGGAGATTTTCGATTTTCAGCATTTCATATTTTCCGTGAATCGATTTTCAATTAGTTCGCTTGGGTGTCACTGTCCAGACGAAAAACCACCTCGCCCTTGGAATTTTGCTCGCCTCGCTGCCAACCTTTGCGCTGATAGAACGCATCAGCACGCGTTTCATTGGCGGTACTAAGCTCTATGGTCCGCACGCCGTTTTGAGCCAGCCAGCCAGTCGCCAACTCCAGCAATTGCGAACCAATCCCTCGCCCTTCGAAATCTGGATCGACGAAGAGCGCCCAGATATCGCACTCATCGATACGAGCCACCGAAAATCCGACAATTCGGCTTTCGTTCTCACATACCCACGTAGAGGCTCTGCCGGACGATTCCAATCCATCAACCCATACTTCACGAGTCAGCCAGCCTGGGTTCGACAGCCGATTTTCATTAACAGCAAGACGGACAGCGGTCATCGCAGGAATATCCAACTCGTTCGCTATTCGAAAATGCATGAGCTTTCCAAAAGTTAGATTCATGGGTAGCTGAAGTCGAAACTACGAACGGACACTACAGATTTCGCGATGCATCAGTTGCGGCAGCACTAAATTTCTATGCGCCACACCTTAATAACCACGAAGAATCAGTTAGCGGACGTCAGCGGGCGCTCAACAACTTTAAGAACTCGTACAAGTCGCGGTGCAGTTTCATCGGTCCACCCGTGATGTCCGGCGATCAAATCGAGCAAGCCATCCAGTCGATCCTTCATCGACAAGGTCAGCCAATACTCGCAATCCTTTGGCTCTTGTCCAATCTTGTACTTGCGTACGACACGCTTGATGCTTGTCATCTCCACCTCTCGATCGGCCAGTGCGCCGCCATCAGCCAACGGCTCCTTCCAGCGATACCTCAAGCAGCTTTTTCGCTTCGACTGCAAATTCCATTGGTAGCTCGCGGAACACCTGCTTGCAGAAGCCGTCGACGATCAGCGAGACCGCATCTTCCTCGGCGATGCCGCGCGAACGGCAATAGAACATCTGATCATCGGAAATCTTCGAGGTGGTCGCCTCGTGCTCGACGATGGCAGTCGGATTCTTGACCTCGATATACGGGAAGGTATGCGCACCGCACTTCTTGCCGATCAGCAAGCTGTCGCACTGGGTGTAGTTGCGTGCGCCGGCTGCGCTCTTCTCGACTTTGACCAGGCCGCGATAACTGTTCTGCCCGCGTCCGGCACTGATGCCTTTCGAGATGATTTTCGACTTGGTGTTGCGGCCGATGTGGATCATCTTTGTGCCGGTATCGGCTTGCTGGTGATGATGAGTCAGCGCAACAGAATAGAACTCGCCTACGGAGTCATCACCACGCAGCACGCAACTCGGATATTTCCAGGTAATCGCCGATCCGGTCTCAACCTGGGTCCAGGAAATCTTCGAACGCGCACCACGGCAGTCGCCACGTTTGGTGACGAAATTGTAGATGCCACCAACGCCGTTCTCGTCGCCCGGATACCAGTTCTGCACGGTCGAATACTTGATGTTCGCGTCGTCAAGCGCAACCAACTCGACCACCGCTGCGTGCAACTGATTCTCGTCGCGCATGGGCGCCGTGCAACCTTCCAGGTATGACACGCTGGCGCCTTCCTCGGCGACGATCAGGGTACGCTCGAACTGACCGGTATGCCCGGCATTGATACGGAAATACGTACTCAGTTCCATTGGGCAGCGAACGCCTTTGGGAATGAATACAAAGCTGCCATCGGAAAACACCGCCGAGTTGAGAGCAGCGAAATAGTTGTCGGCACTGGGTACCACCGTCCCGATGTACGCTTTGACGATTTCCGGATGCTCACGCACGGCTTCAGACATCGAGCAGAAGATCACACCGGCTTCGGCGAGCTCTTTGCGGAAGGTTGTTCCGACCGATACCGAATCGAATACGGCATCGACCGCGACGGCAACGCCGGCAAGCTTGGCTCGCTCATGCAGCGGAACGCCGAGCTTCTCGTAGGCCTCAAGCAGTTTCGGATCGACATCAGCCAGCGACTTCGGGCCTTCCTTTGGCGCGGCAAAATAGCTGATCGCCTGCAGATCAATCGGCGCGATGCGCAACTTCGCCCATTCCGGCGGAATCATTGTCAGCCAGTGTCGATACGCCGCGAGCCGCCATTCCGTCATCCACTCGGGCTCGCCCTTGCGGTTCGAAATCCAGCGCACGACTTCTTCGTTGAGGCCTGGCGGCAGGCTGTCGGTTTCAATATCGGTGATGAATCCGGCATCGTAGCGGCGGTTCATCGCCTCTACGATGCGTTCGTTGCCACTACTGACGAGCGGTTCGTCCGCACTCAACTCGGCCAGATCACTGTCGGTTGTCATCGCTTGGGAACTCATACACTTGCCACTCGCAAAGGGATGCCGAGCGCACGCTTTGGCGAAGCGTGCCGCATGTCGGCCAGGGTCACGCTTTCCAGCGCGATTCGAATGGCGTCGCTGATGCGCTGCCAGTTGACGCGCACGCCACAATGGGACTCGTGATGGCACAATCCAGTCTGTGCGCAACACTCGGTCATGCCGATCGGCCCTTCCATCGCGGTGACGATATCGGCGACGCTGATCTGATCGGGCTTGCGTGCCAGTCGGTAGCCGCCGTTGACACCACGCCAGGAATCAACCAAACCGGCGCCAGCAAGCTGCTTGAGCACCTTGCTCACCGTCGGCACCTCCAACCGCGACCGTTCAGCCAGCAACTGCGCGCTCAGAACCACGTCGCCGGACTCGGCCAGACAGGTCATGACAACGGTTGCATAGTCGGTCAATTTGCTGACGCGAAGCATGGCGGCTCCAATTGAGGACTGAAATTGTACTATTTCGATGACTGACCTGCAATCGCTGCCAACTTGGCGAGTTCTCGGGTCTGTCTCGCGCACCTCGGCGCTGTCGACTAGACTTCCGATTCAAGACCGAACCCGGGATACCCGTGAGCTCAACCAGTGATCGCCAGGCCGCGCTGCGCGGCTTTGTCCAACGCTCGATTGGCGAGCAGTCATTTGAACTTTCCGCCGCTTCCGCCGATGCGAGCTTCCGCAGCTATTTGAGAGTGCAGCGCGACACCGACTTGCCGCCGTCGAGCTGGATCGTCATGGATGCTCCGCCGGACAAGGAAGATCTCACGAGCTGGCTCGATGTTGATGCGCGCCTGCGCAAAGCCGGACTGAACGCGCCGGAAATTATCGCTGTCGACAGCGAGCAGGGATTCGTGCTGATGCAGGATTTAGGCGCACGCACCTATCTGCCAGGGTTGAATGAAAGCAGCGTTGATGAACTCTACGCCGATGCGTTCGATGCGTTGTTGCGCATGCAAACTACGGTCGAGGTGGCTGGATTGCCCGACTACGATCGCCAGCGGCTGGTCGCCGAAATGGAGTTGCTGCCGGAATGGTTTCTCACTCGGCATCTTGGTTACGCGATCGGTTGCGAAGAATGGGATGTCATCGAAGCGGCTTTCACATTTCTTGTCCTCGCAGCCGATGAACAGCCGCGTGCATTCGTCCATCGCGATTTTCACAGTCGCAATTTGATGATCGTCGATCATGACGCGTTGACCAACAAAAACGGCCTGCTGGCCAATCCGGCGATTATCGATTTTCAGGATGCTGTTATCGGCCCGGTCACCTACGATCTGGCTTCACTGTTGCGCGATTGCTACATCGAGTGGGATAGCGAACGCGTGCAAGGCTGGGTAGAAGGTTACCGAATGCGCTTGCAATCCACGCATCTGCTGGGCCCCGAAATCAGCGCCACACAATTCGCACGCTGGTTCGATCTGATGGGTCTGCAACGACACATCAAGGTGCTGGGGATCTTCTGCCGCCTCTGGTATCGCGATGGCAAGCGACAATACCTTGACGATTTGGCTTTATGTTGGCGTTACGCGATCGGCGTCGCCCGGCGCTACCCGGAGTTGCACGATTTCGCGGCCTTGCTCGAACGAGCCCTTGGCGATCGCGACATCCGCAGCAACCGCGAGCTCTCCGCAGCGTGATGCCTCAACGCGCGATGATTTTCGCGGCCGGGCGCGGCGAACGCATGCGCCCGCTGACCGATTCAACGCCGAAGCCGCTGCTGAAAGTCGGCGGCAAGCGCCTGATCGAATGGCATTTGGAGAAACTCGCATCGATGGGAATTCGCGAGGTCGTCATCAATACCTCGTATCTGGCAGAACAGTTTCCGGACGCTCTCGGTGATGGTAGCCGGTGGAACCTTGCAATTGAGTTCATTGACGAGGGGCCGATTCCACTGGAAACCGGCGGCGGCATGCTGAATGCGCTCAGCCTGTTAGGCGAGAATCCATTTCTACTGATCAATGGCGATATCTGGATGGATCTGGACCTCGCCCAGCTGAACCCGGATTCCGAATCATTGGCGCATTTGGTCATGGTGCCGAACCCGGCCCACGTCGGCGGCGGCGACTTTGCTCTTGATGCCGATGGCCGGCTATCCGAACTAGGCGATCGGCGCTTGACCTATTCCGGAATCGGCATCTATCACGCCGCGCTGTTCGATAACTGGCGGGCGATCTTTAGCGAGCATGCTGGAGCGAGTGAATCGCCACCCCGCTTTCCGCTCGCGCCCTTGCTCCGAGCGGCGATGCGAAATCAGCAGGTAACGGGGCAACGCTTTGATGGCAACTGGATCGATGTCGGTACACCGCAACGACTGGCTGAGCTTGACTCAACCTTGCGCATTCGCTGAGGACGATGTTGCCACGCTTCGTCGGCGCCACTTTCGCGCCGAAATTTCACTCGACTCGCCACTACTTGTTGCCTATGCGCCGCCCCTTTTCTTGTTCAAGGCGATCAGCCATCGAGTGGGAGTAGACGAAGTCTCTGGGCGTTGGCTAAAGCACCAAAGGCTCTGAACGAATAGCTTCGCAGCGACGGCGTAGAGTGACGGGTGAACAAAAATGCATGAGACTCGCGATTCGAGCAGACGTGGCACACGCATCATGCGACACCAAGTTTGAAGCAAGCAAATCTTGAATTGGCCGCAATCCTTGCACTCTTTTCTCAGAACGCCGCGTGACTGGTCTTTACGCCATCGTCTCCAGCCGTAGCAAACAGCTGACGCAAAAACGGCACCGTCACTCTTCGCTGAGCTGCCAAGGCGGCGCGGTCGATTCGGTCAAGCAGTGCAACCAGCGAGCCTAAGTCACGCGCATTACGCGCAAACAACCAATCGAGAACAAGCTCGTCCATTTCGAGGCCACGGCGTGCGGCAAGCGCACGCAACAATTCACGCCGAGTCTGCTCGGCAAGTGGCCGAATCTGCCACTGCGTGCAAGCCGACAGTCGCGATCGCAGATCAGGCAATCCAAGGCCCAGGTTGCCCGGAAGCTCAGTTGCCGCAAACAGCAGCGTTGAACCTTCGGCACGACAACGGTTGTACAGATCGAACAAGGCATGTTCGGCCTCTTCGATTCCGACGATGGCGTCGAGATTGTCGATGGCCAGCACATCACTGCCGCCAAAGCGCCGAATCGAGCTGGCCAGATCACCGACCACACGCGAAAGATCGAGATACTGCGCTGTTCGCTCCCCGGCCACGGCTTCGGCACAGACACCGATCAACAGGTGGGTCTTGCCGCTACCTGCGACGCCTGCCAGAAAGACCCGCTCGATCCCATCGCCGGCAGCTGCGCGAGCGAGTATGTCGAGTCCCGCCGCGTTGTCGCCGATGACGAAAGAATAAAGCCGCTGATGAGCGGGCCAGCGTAGCGCCAACGGCAGTTGTTCACTCATCAGGGGTCGATGGAATCCGATTTGTTGCCGACGCTCGTGGCGACCACCACGGTTTCACCTTCGACGTCACGGGAAGCTTCGACGCCGGTTACCACGATTGCTGAGGCAGATTCTGTTTCCTGATACATCTCGCT
>JBBSVJ010000022.1:0-24697 GCA_038233665.1 Lysobacterales bacterium | reverse complement strand
TCTTCCTGTTCCTGATCGGCTTGCTGCGGCGCGACCGACTTGGCTTGGCCATATCAATGGTCGTGTTCTTTTTTTATGGCGGCCTGGTGCTGACCGTGCTGCCGCGCGAGGAAAATATATCCTTCGAGTACCATTTGGCGGGTGCAGTGGCCGGGGTGTTGGCCGCCATCCTGCTTTTCCGGCTCGATCCAAAACCACTACGTAAACGGTATAGCTGGGAGGATGAGGACGATGAGGAGCCGGCCGCACTCGTTAGCGAACTAGAACTGCCGCAACCGCAGAACGTGCCGGTGCTTTGGCAGCGCGAGTCCGAAACATCGGAAGCTGGGCGCATCCTCCAGTTTCCAGGCAAGGACGGATCGCGCCAGACTCTGCAGTGATCGCTTAGCTGACCGCGATCGGCAACTCTCGGGTCTGTTTGACAGTACGCAGAACGAAGCTCGAATTGACGTCGGCAACGCCGGTTTCGTTGAGCAATCTGTCGAGCAGGAAATTCGAAAAATGCTCGAGATCGCTGACCACAATATGCATTAAATAATCCATTTCGCCAGTCAGCGCATGGCAGGCGATAACCTCGCTCCAGCTCTGCACACGATCGACAAAGTGCTGCACCGCGTCGCTGCCATGTCTTTCCAGCTGCACGCGGACAAAGGCCTGCAAACCGAGGCCGACCGCGAGCGGATCCACCAGTGCGGCGTAACCGGCGATGACCCCATCGGCCTCTAGTTTCTGGATTCGGCGCAGACACGCGGAGGCCGAAAGACTCACGGAGTCGGCAATGTCTGTATTGGTTGCGCGACCGTTGCGCTGGAGCAGGGCGAGAATGCGCAGATCGGTACGATCGAGTGTGTTTGTCATGGTTACGATCAATTATTGCGTCGAGTCGATCTTACGCGCATTAAAGGTGCGTGATTCAGGATATTGCGGCTAAATTTGCAAGCCTGTTGCGTAGCGAACTCGATAGCATGGACGCTCAAACTGACAAGGATTGAAAACATGGCCGCCGAACCGCGCCGCGTCGAAAACCAGCTGACCGACAAGGGTTACGTGCCGGTCTACACGACCACCATTGTCGATCAGCCCTGGGACAGCTACACCGCCGAAGATCACGCCACCTGGTCGACCTTGTTCAAGCGCCAGCGCGAGATATTGAAAGGCCGAGCCTGCGCCGAGTTCATCGAGAATCAGGAGCGCTTCGGCATGTCGGCCGACGAAATTCCGCGCTTCGAGGAAATCAACGAACTGTTGGCGAAGACCACCGGCTGGAAGCTGATCGGCGTCGAAGGGCTGCTGCCCGAGCTCGATTTTTTCGATCATCTGGCCAACCGTCGGTTTCCGGTCACCTGGTGGATTCGTCGCCCGGATCAGATCGACTACATTGCCGAGCCTGACATGTTCCATGACCTGTTCGGTCACGTGCCGTTGCTGCTCAATCCGATGTTCGCCGACTACATGGCAGCGTATGGCCGTGGCGGGGTCAAGGCACATGGCATCAGTGCCGAGGCGCTGGTCAATCTGACTCGGCTCTACTGGTACACGGTCGAGTTTGGCCTGATCCGCCAGAACGGCGAGTTGCGCATCTACGGATCGGGCATTGTCTCCTCGAAAGGCGAATCAATTCATTGTCTGGAATCGGCTTCGCCCAATCGTATCGGCTTCGATCTCGAGCGCATCATGCGAACCCGCTATCGCATCGATACCTTCCAGAAAACTTATTTTGTCATCGATAGTTTCGAGCAGTTGATGGATGCCACACGTCCGGATTTTGTGCCGATCTATGAGCGCCTTGCCGATCAGGGATCGATTCCGGCAGGCGACGTGCTTGATACCGATGCGCTGTTCAATCGCGGCAGTGGCGAAGGCTGGGCGACCGATGCGGACGCGTGATTGATGCGTGTCGCAGCATTACTCAGCGCGTAACAACGAGACTGTGACAACGCCATGACTTGCGCTCACCCACGTCTGAGAACTTCATGAAATCAGCGATCTGCGCCATTGCGCTCGGCCTCTTGCTCTCGCTCAACGCCAAGGCAGAAGTTGCCGAGAGTTCAGCCGATCATTTCCTGATCGAATTCTCGGCACAGCTTGAAGCGCCACCGGTGAAGGCCTATGTCGCAATTACCGATGTCGCGCGCTGGTGGAGTGCCGAACATACCTGGTCGGGCAAGGCCGGAAACCTCAGCTTGAAGGCCGAGGCTGGCGGTTGTTTCTGCGAGCACTGGGCGAATGGCAGCGCCGAGCATGGCCGGGTAATCATGGCCATCAAGAACGAAATGCTGCGCCTCGATACGGCGCTGGGGCCATTGCAGGAATATGCCTTGAACGGAGTTCTCACCTTCAAGCTACAAGCGGCCGACGATGACACGACGCGTCTGGATGTCGACTACCGCGTCAATGGTGCCAGTAGCAGTGGCCTGGATCAGTTCGCCCCCGCCGTTGATGCCGTGCTCGCTTTGCAGATCGACCGCCTGTTGCGCACGATCGATACGGGCAATCCCGAAGCCGTCGAAGCACCCTCCGAGGCGGAACCTCCCAGTCGACGCGGGGCGCGCGCAGAGTTGATCGAGCAATGGGCCAAACAGGCCGCTGCCGAGCAAGCGGAAAGAAAGGCCGTAAAGGAACAAATCGACAAACCGAAGCTACCCGAAAAGAACTGAACCCGCGTACGCAACGCCATACAAAATCACCGCTCGGTAGGAGCCCGTTTACGGGCGAGCCTTCGCTTTGTGCTGGAGAAGAGCTCGCCCGTAAACGGGCTCCTCCATTCGAAGGTATGCCGTCTCGCATATGTTGTGCACTTCCGGCGTAGTGATTCCGATCAATTACTGTTTTGCAGCCGTCTTCTTCTTATCCTCAGTCGCCTTGCTCATGGCGATGAACTGATGGATCTGCTCGTCGAGTATGTTCAGCGGCACCGAGCCTTGGGCGAGCACGGCATCGTGGAAGGCGCGGATATCAAAATCAACACCTAGTGCCTTTTCGGCCTCGGCACGCAGTGCAACTATGCGAATTTCGCCGAGCTTGTAGCTGAGCGCCTGCGCGGGCCAGGAAATATAGCGATCAACCTCGGTGGTGATCTCGTGCTCGCTGAGCGCGGTGCGGTCGCGAAGATACGCGAGCGCCTTGTCGCGACTCCAGCCCTTGTGATGCACGCCGGTATCTATAACCAGCCGGCACGCGCGCCACATTTCATAAGTCAGCCGGCCGAAGTTTTCGTAAGGCGTGGTGTAGATGCCCATGTCGATGCCGAGCTTTTCGGAATACAAGCCCCAACCTTCGCCATAGGCAGAAATATAACTGTTGCGCCGAAACGCCGGCTGCGCGCTCTGTTCGTTGACCAACGAGCCCTGAAACGAATGGCCTGGTGCTGATTCGTGCAAGGTCAAGGCGGGCAAGTTGTACAGCGGACGCGAGGGCAGGTCGTAGGTGTTCAGCCAATAGGTGGATGCGCCGCCACGACCAGCCGTCCAGAACGGCGCGATATCCGCGGGCACTGGCTCAATGCCGAAGCGCCCGCGCGGCAGCAAACCAAAAAACCGCGCGAGCTTGGCATCGACGCGCTTGGCAATCCACGCGGCGCGCATCAGCAGTTCCTCGGGTGTCTTCGCATAAAACTGCGGATCGGTGCGAAGGAACGCAAGAAATTCGGTGAAGCTGCCGTCGAATTTCGCTTCCTTCATTGTCTCCAACATTTCCTTGTGGATGCGATCGACTTCATCGAGTCCGATCTTGTGGATTTGCTCGGCCGTCAAATCGAGTGTGGTGTATTCGCGGATCTGCTGGCGATACCACGAAGCGCCGTTCGGCATTACTTCGGCCGCCAGCGTTTTCCGCGCCTTTTTCATGTATTGATTGCGAAAGAAATCGAGCAGCTTGGCGTAGGCCGGAATCACCTGTTGGCGGATCGCGGCAACGCACTCGTTGCGCAGTTGTTGCTGGCGTGCGGGTGGAATCGAAACTGGCAAGTCTTTGAATGGCTTGTAGAACTCGCTCTCTTCGGCGTTGCCGAGATCGGCTACCGCAGCAATCGAAGTATCGCGACCCGGCAATACCGCTCGCGGCACGCTGAAACCGCGTTTGAGACCCGCCTGCATGTTGACGATTTGCGCGTCGAAATAGCGCGGCACATCCTTCAAGCGAGCAATGTAGTCTTCGGCATCTTCGACCGTGCGCAGCGGTTCCCGCGTCATGAAGCCGAGGTTCGACCAGAACGAGGAATCCGAATTGAAGGGCATTTCATAGTCAGCGAATCGAATGCCGGCGGCGAAGTTTTCGATCTGCGGCCGGTAGACGGCGTAGTTGATCTGCTCGGCTGCCGAGAGCTCGCTTTTCTTCACGGCATCGAGCTGCTTGAGCACATTGTCCCAAATGGCGAGGCGTTTTTTCTGGGTCGCGGCGTCGACACGCGGGAGATGATCGACGCGAATGTGGCTTTCCTTGTCTTCATCAATGCCCGGGAATTCAAGCTTTCGCCAATCCCATTCCTTCTCGTAAATCGCCTTGAACTGCTGATCTGCCGAGGAGACTGCCGGCTGATCAGCGTGCACCGATCCGCCTAGCGCCACGAAAAATCCAAGGCCGAGCAGGCCGCGAGAAAGCAGTTTCATCTTGAATCCCCAGATCGACAACGACCTGAATGATCGCACGCCACTGCGACACTTCAAGTGAGCAATGGCACACTTGCATCGTCCGCAAGACGCGCCGCGCTCTGAGTTGCATAGCTTTTGTTGGGAACGCTCGCGTGCGAAATGGTTGCATCGATTTGGCCAGAAACATCGAGGCTGAAGGCGCTATTCCGGATAGACATCCATTGCGCTGAGGCTTTGCGTCAGTGCGCGAGCGATTCGCCGGCCCGTGGTCCTGTTTCGGACGAGCCACCCTCGACAACACCCGTAGCGAAGTAATGCTGCGAGAAGCGACTCAGCCAACCGACAAAGTAGCCCGCAAACAGTCCCGATACGGCCATGTCTGCCTGCATGATTGAATGCTGTCCTGGATGGAATGCAGCGGCGACATTCAAAACATAGTGAGCGCTGAATACGACAACATTGCGCAGCAGCGGCAACGCACTGCCAGGTCGCATGACCCGGCTGCGCGCACGATCGATCTCAAGCGTGTTGCGACGCGACAGACCGATCAGCGTGCCGACGATCGCGGCGGCCAGCCACGGCAAAAGGGCTGCCATCGAGCCTGTGTTGCGCAGAACCAGGCCGGACAAACCCCAAACAATGAAGACGATCGGTGTGAGCCAAACGCGATGAATCGATACCCAGCGCACGCTCAATTGGCACACGCCCAGCCAAATCAGCAAGGCGAACAACGCAAAAACCCAGAGTGGGGTTTTCGAGAGAATCATAACGAGCATGACGTGACGACCTCATGGCGGATGGGAGTTGGGTGATCGCGCCTCGTCGACAACGACCACGGTGCAAGCCTGCGATACGCAACCTCGATCGAACAGATGCCGACGGTCATCGATTCGACCTGCCGGAAGTCACCAATTGGCGTTTATTGCTTGAGTCGAGGCGATTGACGGTCGATGCTGTAGACAACGCAGGCACGGAACTCGCATGAACATCGCAATGAATTGGCGGAAATTGCTGCAACCGCTTTGCCTGTCGGCCATCGTCACCTGGATGGCCGTTGCCAGCGTGATGATCGGACATGGAACGCCGAGCCAGAAACTGTTGATGGCGATATTGCTGCTGATATTTTTCGTCAGCATGATTGGCAGCGTGACCAGCGAAAGCACGCGCTCCTGGCCGATTCTTGCATTGATTGCGATACAGATTGTCAGCAGTCTTTTCGTCTGCGTACTTGATCGGCGAGGGTTTGCGCCGGTGCTACTGGTCATCGCGATTGCGCAGTTGGCGACGAAGGTTTCTGTTCGCCAGTTGGCGATCATTGCGGTGGCGATCGATATCCTTCTTTATCTGGTTTTCAGACACTACTGGCAGAGCGATGTGCCGCTGACCTTGACCTTGGTCTACGCCGGATTTCAGGTGTTCGCCGCGACCACCGGGATCTACGCCAAGCACGCCGAATCTGCTCGCGATGAGTTGGCGCTGGTCAATGCACATTTGCTTGCCACGCGTTCCCTGCTTGAGGAAAGTGCGCGCGATCGCGAGCGCCTGCGTCTGGCCCGCGAACTGCATGATGTTGCCGGACACAAGTTGACCGCACTGAAACTCCAGTTGTCCTTGCTCGCGCGTGATCCGGCCGGTGCGCCGCCCGCAGTGATGACCGCGGCCTCACTCGCTGACGAATTGCTCGGCGATATTCGCGGTGTGGTCGGCCAGATGCGCCACAACGACGGCCTCGATCTGCGTCGCGCGATCGAAGAGCTGGCAGCGCCGATTCCGAAGCCGAAAGTACACCTCGATCTGGCGGAGAATACGCGCGTCGATAATCTCGATCAGGCTCAGGTCTTGTTGCGCGTCGCCCAGGAAGGTTTGACCAATGCCGCGCGACATTCTTCGGCGGACAACGTCTGGTTGAAATTATCTCGTGAGGATAATCGCATCGTGCTTGAGATTCGCGATGACGGACGGGGCACAAAAGCATTGTGCATTGGCCATGGCATCAGCGGCATGTGCGAACGCCTCGAAGATATCGGCGGAGGCATCGAGTTCAATGCTACGAAAGGATTTCGATTGAATGCCTGGGTGCCAGCTACGTGAGCGCACCGCTACGCATCGCACTTGCCGATGATCAGGCTCTGGTGCGCGCAGGCCTCAAAGCCTTGCTTGAAAGTTTCGGCGATCTGGTCGTTGTCATTGAGGCGAGTGATGGCGGGGAGTTGATTGATGCACTCAAATCCCAAGCCGTCGATGTGATTCTTTCCGACGTGCGCATGGCCGGAATGTCAGGGCCAGAAGCTTTGCGCCAACTGCGTGCGACAGGTAACACGACACCGGTGATCTTGCTGACCACATTCGATGACAGCGCCTTGCTGCTCGAAGCGGTCGATGCCGACGCACAGGGTTTTCTGCTCAAGGATGCCGCTCCCGAGGATCTGCATGATGCGATCCGCGCGGTCGCGCGCGGGGAGTCCCTGTTGCAACCGATCGCCACCGATCCGGTCCGCGCGCGCTATGCCTATCACGAGCAGGAGGTACCCAAGGCCAACTTCAGCGAACGCGAAGTCGCCATCCTGCGCCTGCTTGCTGGCGGCTACTCGAACAAGGAGATCGCACGCTCGATCTTCCTCGCTGAAGGCACAGTCAAGAACTACGTTTCCGACATCCTCGACAAACTCGAAACACGCGATCGCACGCGCGCCGTATTGAAGGCAATTACCTTGCGCATCATTTGATCGCGTTCATCCAGGGTTTGCACGGAGGCGACACCTGCTGATTCGACGGTGGCATGGAGACCCCCGCTCGGGGAGCTTTGAACAACCTGGTTGCTCGCAGTGAGTTCGGCGACGCGGTCGGAATGGAAGTTGCGGAAATCCGAGCGCAGACGACACCACGTACCCAGCGTCCATGCGACTCCCCAGAACCCAAGGCATCGTGGCTCAACCTCGCGAAGGCTGGATGTGCCGACATCATCGCGATCGTTGAGCTGCACGACCTGACTCTGCTCGATCGCTTCGTGCAACGGATCGATCAATGTGCGCGGCGTCGACCAGTCTCTTGGCGCAAAGAGGTGCGAGCGCTTTGAGCGCGCCCTCAGTTCATCAGGCAAAAACCGTCTCGATCTTTGTCAGCGCGGCGTGCGCTGCCGACGCGGGTCGCACGCCGGCGAAGGCACACACAAATCGGGTACCAACGACGAGTGCTCCGAGTTCTTCGGCATTGAACATCAGCGGCGCATGCCCGAATCGTCGCGCGTCGCCCACGAACGTAGAAGCCTGCTGACAGCGTCGCGTCAGCAGATGTTTTTCAATCGACGCATCATGTGTAAAAACAAGTGTGCGGCCGTGTCACTCTATATCGATAGCCTCAGGGGTGGGTCGTAGCGAACACCAGCCATCCGCATTCGCAATATACGATTGCTATCGTACGTAGATCTTTGTAGTATCAGTTGAGACGTCTCAACACACTATTTTTCGCATTGTGGCTCGCGTTGCGCTTGCCTTCCGATGCGTCCCACCAAATTTCTTGGGAGAATTGCCTTGTTCGCTATTTCAACGTTTTACAATGGCGCGCCACGAATGGGTTTACTTGTAGCTAGACTTCTTTTGCTTTCAGTTGTTGTCGCATGGTTGGAAGGCTGCGGCGGAGGCGGCAACTCAGGGACGTCACAGACACCGAATCCCCCCGACAGCACACCCAACCCACCGGCACAGGGTACGCCGGATCTCCGACAGCAAAAGCTGCTCTCCGATACCGAGCTGGGAACTCCGCCGATCGCCTCCGCCGCCGGCTTGACCCCACCGTCGGCAGATGAACAGGCGTGGCTGCAGGAAAACCATTTCCCGATTCGTTCCATCGTCTACGACGCCGACTTTTCCGACCTAAGCTTCCTGTCGAATGAACTGGAAGGAAAGCGAATCGTTCAATTGGGCGAGAGTTCGCATGGGTCGGGGGAGTTCAGCGCCGTCAAGGTGCGAATCATCAAGTATCTGCATGAGTCGCTGGGATTCAACGTGATCGCCATGGAGTCTTCGCTGAGCGGATGTCATATTCAGGACAAGGCGCTGGACACGGCTGCGCCACCACCACGCACTGGCATCGCATGCGCATTCACGGTCTGGGATACCGAAGATCTCAACGAACTGGCGCGCTATATCCGCGCAACCCGGCAGACCGCGCAACCCTTGCGACTCGCCGGATTCGATATTCAGGATTCATCGGGTTTTGATTCGAGCGATACGGCAATGGCATGGATTTCTCCCATTCTTGATCGAATAGATCCTGATCTGACCAATGCGGCGCGGTCTGCGATCATCGATACCGCGAGTGATTCGCGCCTACTGCGCGCGTGTAGCAGAGCGAATCAGTCCACATGCCCGGCGTTTGATGGGCACGCGGCAACAAGCTATCAGCGTCTTCAAGAAACAACCCAGCGTTTGCTTGCTCTTGTGGAAGAAACCCCCCTGGACAGTCCGGATCGCCAGGAGATCGTGTTCGCCTGGCTGACCGTGGAAACCCTGAGTGGTCGGCTTCGCAACTTTCGCAGCTTTCTCCAGGACGCGGCCGCATATGCCGAGATTCGTGATCCGTTGATGGCCGGAAACATTACTCGTCTGGCGGAGTTCGCCTATCCAAACGAAAAAATCATCGTATGGGCGCACAACCTGCACATTTCCAACCACTTTCCGGACCCGCGAGGCAATCAGCCGATGGGCAGCTACCTGCGCGCGCAGTGGGGTGACCGCTTGTCTAGCGTAGGAATTTTCATGCTCAGAGGAGCCTCAGCCCTCAATGGTCGATCCACGCTTGCTGTCGAACGACCCTTGCAAGGGTCCCTTGAATCCTATGCATACAGCCTGCGCCTCGGCGCAATGTATCTGCGAATACCTCGAGCTGACGCACCGGGTGCCGGAGATGATTGGCTGCACCGACAAATAAGGTTCTATAACTGGGGGGCGTACGAGGAAAGGGATGTACTTGCTGGTAGCTACGATGGCCTGATCATCGTAGACCGCTCCACCTTGCCGCCCTATAACTGACGGATTTCGCCCATGCGTTCGGATCCCACTATTCGTTCCACGGGCGACAATAGCGATCCAGTATCCCGCTACAAATGGAATACGCAAGCTAGTGAAATAATCCAAGTTCGTTCCGCCACTATCGGCCGACGGCGACGGCACTCCATTGGTTCCGTCGGCGAAAGTGAGCAAGGGAGTGATCGCCCGTTCGAGCTGGCGCGAAGCGCGTTCGGTTACCCGAAGACTTCCTGAAGGTCGCTCCGGGGGATCATTCGAAGGGGCCGCTTGCGCGAAATTTCTTCCATTCCTGCAGCGACTTTTCAACAAGCTCGGACAGTCTCTCGGCACCCGCTTTGGCATCCGCAGAAGGCATTGCATCGGCGCCATCCACGGCAACCAACAGCTGTCCCAGAGCGCGCTCCAGCCAGCTAAGGCTATGCGTGGATGTCGGTGGCACCGACCAGGCATTGAACGGATTGGCTGCCGGTGTGCTGCCGGTGATTGTGTTGAGTCGGATCTCGAATGCATCGAGCTTCTTCCGCGTGGCGGCGTCAGTTGTCGATGCGCGCTTTTCAGTCAGCGATTTTCGTAATGCACCGGCTTCTTCGCTGGCTGCGCTGATGCGAACTTGCAGCGCTTCGATCTTGCGCGCGAGGTCGAAGCTGGCTTGATAGGCGCTGTCCGCGAGTTTGATGCGTGGATCGGCGGTCACTGCGAAACTCTGCGTATAGGTTTTGCCATCGACGGTCAGTTCGGCGCTGTAGCGGCCGGGTGGGGCCCAGATTCCATCGGCGAAGGGATCCTTGCTCTCAGTGGCTGATGGATAGTGCAGTGACCAGACGAAGCGATGCATGCCTTTTGTGCTCGCGAGCGGAGTTGGCTGTTTGACCCATTCCGGTGCCGATCCGATCTGTGAAAGGTCGATCGCAGAGGGAACATCCGAACTTTTCCACTCCCGCACCCGCTCTCCTGCCGCGTCCTTGATCACCAGTTGAACCGGTGACTTTGCCTCTTCGGCGAGGCGGTAATCGATTTGCGCGCCGCTCGTCGGGTTCGCCGCCATCGGCTCGTCTTTCGGAAAGGGCGTGCCGGTGAATTCGGCTTCGCGATAACGGATCGCAGTGGCGGGCTCGAATAGTCGAGTTGTCGATGCTTTCGACGGATCGAGTTGGCGAAGCGCGCTGATATTGTCGAGGATCCAGATGCCGCGACCATGGGTGCCGATGACCAGATCATCGCCATGCACATCGATATCGCGAACCGAGGTGCGTGGCAGGTTCTTCTGCAGGGTCTGCCAGTGCGCGCCGTCGTCGAAGGACAGATACATGCCGAGTTCGGTTGCGGCATAAAGTAATCCGCGCCGCTTCGGATCCTCGCGTACTGCATTGACGAAATCGCCATCGCGGATGCCGTTGACGATCAGCTGCCAGCTCTTGCCGGCATCGCTCGTGCGATAGACGTAGGGTTTGCGATCTTCGATGCGGTGACGGTCGATCGCGACATAGGCGGTATCGGCATCGAAATGCGAGGGCTCGATGATGCCGACTTTCGACCAGGCAGTCAGCGCCTTCGGCGTGACATTGTCCCAGTTTTCACCTGCATCATCGGTACGCCAAATCAGGCCGTCGTCGGTGCCGGCCCAGATGCGCTTGTCCTTGATCGGTGAGGAAGCGATGGCGTAGACGACACCACGTCGTGATCCGTTGCCGAGGTTGTTGGCGGCAGTGACCTCGTCGAGATTGGCCGGTACCGGCGGATTCTCGCGGGTCAGATCGGGACTGATTGCCTGCCAGTGTTCACCGCCATTGGTCGTGCGCCAGATTTTCTGGTTGCCGTAGTAGAGCGTGCCCGGATCGCGTGCGTCGAAAGCCAGTGGCAGGGTCCAGGTGTTGCGATAGAGATCCGGCTCGGCGAGTGTTGGATCGACCGAACGGGTTTGCTCGGTGCGTAGATCGAGCTTGTCGACGCGGCCACCGTAGATGATGTCCGGATCACGCGGATCAGGTGCGATCATGCCCGATTCGCCACCTGCGGTGACTTCCTTGAACTGCATCATCGTCACGCCATTGCGCGAGTTGCCGCGGCTCGGCAGGGCAATCGCGCCGGAATCCTGCTGCGCGCCATAGATGCGATACGGAAAGCGATCGTCGGTGATGATGTGATACATCTGCGCGGTCGGTTGGTTGTGCCAGCTTGACCAGCTCTCGCCGCCATTGACGCTGACAATCGCGCCTTGATCGACGGCGAGAACGCGCCTTTGCGGCGCGCTCGGATCGATCCACAGATCGTGGAAATCATCGCCGGTGTTGTCACCTTTGAGCGGAATGAACGTGCTGCCGCCATCATCTGACTCCAGCACAATTGTATTCAACGCGTAGACGCGATCGGCATTCGTTGGATCAATCGTGATGCGGCCGAAATACCAGCCGCGATTCCAGATCCGGTTGTCGTCGCTGGTGCGCTTCCAGGTGGCACCGGAATCATCGGAGCGATACAGTCCGCCCTCATCACCATCGACGATCGCGTAGACGCGATTCGGTTGATTCGGTGCGATGGCGACACCGATACGGCCGAGCTTTCCTTTGGCGAAACCATGACCGCTGATCGGCTTCCACGAATCGCCACCGTCGACCGATTTGTACAAGCCTGAGCCTGGGCCGCTGGCCGGTGGATAGATATTCCACGGTGTTCGCCGTGCCTGCCACATTGCGGCGTAGATGACTTCGGGGTTGCCGGGCTCGAAGGCCAGATCGATGGCGCCGGTAGCGTCGTCCTTGCCGAGAATCTTCTGCCAATGCGCGCCTCCGTCGATCGAACGGAATACGCCACGTTGCGTGTTCGGTCCGTAAGCGTGGCCGAGTACGGCGACATAGACGCGCTTGGCATCATCGGGATCGATGATGATGCGACCGATCTGCTGGGAATCCTCAAGCCCGATGTTGTGCCAGGTCTTGCCGGCGTCGATCGACTTGTAGATGCCGTCGCCCTGTGAGATCGCCGAACGCATGTCGGCTTCACCGCTGCCGACATAGATGACATTCGGATCGGACGGCGCAATCGCCAGCGCACCGATTGAGCCTATTGGTTGATCGTCGAATATCGGTTTCCAGGTGCGACCGGCGTCCTCCGATTCCCAGACTCCACCATTCACCGAGCCGAAATAGAAATGCTCTGGTTGGCCCGGAACGCCAGCGGCGGCGAGCACGCGGCCTCCGCGGAACGGACCGACCAGACGCCAGTCGAGATGGTCAAATGAACCTGGATCAACTTGGGCGATGGCCAAGGTGCTCGAAGCGGCAAGTGCGGCAAAAACAATCAGACGTCCGATCATGGCGAACCTTGAGCGCGATGGAACCCAGATTGTAGCGGCTCCGCCATCAACTTCCGGGAGGCAGAAGTCATGCGCCGCGCAAAACGTCAGCAGTCTACTAGCCCGTATTTCCGTAGATGCGTGAATTCACCCGCCGATTCGGGTGCCGCTTCGTCGCCATGCATCAATCCGCCGAGGTTGGAAAAGACCGCTGGGTTTCGTCTTGACTCGCTTGTATTGAATCGGCGTTATGCGGCTGTCGACCTCCGAGACGAAGAGAGTTTTTGCTCCGTCGGTCAGGCCCGATTGGAGTTGTGCTCCTGCATGCGAAAGCGCTGCAGTGAATCACGCAAAGCATCGCTGCGATCACGCATTAGCTTCAGCTTGGTGCGCGCCGTGATGATGCGTAACTTGAACTCGTCACCGTGGTCCCGCGTGCTGATCGGCATAACCATGCCGGATTTTGCAATCGAAAGTGGCTCGGTGCTGGACTGATTGAACTGCCGCAGTGCACTGTCGAATTCATCAGCGTCGAATGTAACCGGCATGGGTGGATCCTCGAATGAGCGTCTTACCCCCAATGTGCCGCAGGAGCGGGTGTGATTTTGTGATCCCAGCCACGAGATTGAATGCCAAGAGGTCTCAAATTGACTGACGGTGCGGATTCCTTAGTCAGTGATGTGCGGATTGCCGGCTAATCCCGCAGCCTGGATGGTTCGCGACGGATCAATAGTGGCCAATTCAGAATCCAACGCAGATGGTCCGCAGGATGTCCAACGATTGACGTGGCCGCATACGCATTGATCCGTCGGACCCGGGTAGAACAGCAGCGCCGATCGCAAAGTAGGTGCGAGCGATGCAGGCCAATCTCGTCTCTCAATGTCGCTGATCGACTGGGAATCTGCGTGGAGGTTTACAAGCGTTTGTTGACAAATTTTCGCCCGCAGATGCGCTACGAATCGAAGTTGCCGACCATGTGAGGTCGCGAAGCGAGCGAGTGAGCGCGACCTTTATCATCGAGCGGGAGATGCCTGCCGGACATCAAGGTCGAGTTCCACCGGGAATCGACGCCAACGAATATGTACCTCGTGCATCGGCGGTTGTCCCGACTGCGAAAGCTCGATCAAGATGCAAAATGGCGCAGGGAGCGATCCAGGGTCAGGCCCGCATCGATGGCAATCGCATGGAACGGCCGCGAGATGCGGGGATCGTCCTGGATCCGCTGCCAGAATTTTCTGGCCATCGGCGCCGCGGCTAGCCAGTCGGCTTTCTGCTCGGGTGCCGGCAGGGCGATCTCATAACGGCGCTCGACAATCTCGCCGCCGTTGGTGGGTCGAAAACGCATCGGTAACATGTCGTAAACAGGCGCAAGGCTGAGCGGCCGCTGGTCGCTGAGATGCAGCGCGGCGTTTCCAAGATGCATGTCCGAGTTGCCGATGAGTAGTCCGAACCAGCTGATGACGCGTAGTCGCTGTGCATCCATTTCATCAATCCAACCATCGAGGACGAGATGAGGGGCGAGCCGCCACCAGTCGGTATTGCCATTTCCGTAAAAAGCCGTATCGAGTGCAGCGAGGGACACGAATCCCTGTCGCCCACGCGCAGGCGTGCGATCAAAACGGGTTGATTGCAGAAACACGCGACCTTGCGACTCGATGATGTCGTTGTGCGCAGCAGGCAACGCGAATTCATTCAGCACTGAGCTGGCGTGATGTTCGCCGATCAGCAGATCGGCCCAGCGTCGGCCAGCTCGTGTTTGCGTGCTTTCGCTGAACTTGACGATGACCGGTGTCGTGCTTTCGCCTGATTGAAGCGACACTGCAAACTTGGCTTGTTCGCCGCCGGCCAAGGAGCCAACATCTTCGCCACGCAACGCGGCTTCGGCCAATTGTGGATAGCGTGCCGCGCGCTGCTTCAGCGCAATCGTGTCTGCAGGCGCGATGATGCCTTGCATGGCTTTCTTGAGCGCAGCTTCCCCGAGAATCAAATCACCAGGCGCATCCTTGCCGTAGCTTAGTAGCGCAAGCACGATGTCATCTGCACGCCAGTGCAGAAGATCTTCCGACGCACCGATCTCATCAGCGACCCTTCGCGCGAAGCGGCGCCCGAGAAAACCCTGCGGGCGTTGATCATCGAGAAACCACGGCAAACCCGGGAAAAGACCGATGGCAAAGTCCCCGTGTGTCATGACTGGGCGTGATCCGTTCGGCTCAAAAAAGAACCCGTTGCCATGCAGCGCGTGAAATTCACCGAGGGTGTGGGGCGTGCCTTCGGCGTCGACCCGATACAGCGGCCAATGACTGCCTGCACGAGCAAGCTCACGGGTCAGCGCATAACGTGTTGTGCGCACCCGACCGATGCGCACGATGCACGAGCCTGCAGCCGATATCAGGCGTGAAACGTTGGGGTGGCTGATGCCGAGTTCTTCGGCGATTGCTCCCGCAGTTTGTGCGCCGCGCGATCGCAGCAAGGATTCCAAGCGCTGTTGTCGTTCATCAGTCACCGCACTGATTGAATGGATTCATAAATAGATAGTCAAGGCGATTCTGCTGCATTTAGCCGCTTTCTTCGGTATTCCGAATGGAAGATCAGCGGTCGAATGGAAGATAAACGGTTGCAGAATCGTCTTGAATAGATTCTTAGGGCTGACGCTACTGTTTAAGCGGCGCTGCGAGCCACCGAAGGATTCCGCCATGCACTGAGCAAATCGTCCTGCCGTTTCATCGCGTCGGCATAGAAGCGCTCCTTGACGTGACCGTAGCCTCGAATGTGCTCAGGGATAGAAGCAATATCGACGGCTAGCGCATGATTTTCGCCATCGAGTCCGGCCAGTAGTTCATCGACGTGTTTGAAGTAGTCGGCGATCAGTTGGCGTTCCATCTTGCGCTCGGCGCTGTAGCCGAAAATATCGAGGGCGCCGCCACGCAGGCCTTTCAGTTTGGCCAGCATGCGGAATGCCTTGAACACCCAGGGGCCGTATTCGGCCTTGCGCAAATGGCCGTCTGCATCCTTCTTGGCGAGCAGCGGCGGAGCCAGATGGAAGTGGATCTTGTAGTCGCCTTCAAAAGTTTCGCGGATCTTCTTCTCGAAATCGCCACTGGTGTAGAGACGCGCGACCTCGTACTCATCCTTGTAGGCCATCAACTTGAACGCATAGCGCGCGACGGCTTGGGTCAGGCTGGTGAAGCCTGGCGTCTTCTGATGTTCGACAGTGCGCACCTTGTCGACCAGCACTTTATACTTCTTCGCGTAGTCCGCGTTCTGGTAGCCGGTGAGGAAGTCGATGCGACGGGCGATCTGTTCGTCGAGCGACGTGCTGATACTGAGATCGTCGAGCGCTTCCGCACCGCTCGGCGTGGCGCCTCCATCAGGTTTGATTCTGGCGCCAGCCGGATGCACCGGCAAGTTGAGCGGAATCGCACCGGACGGCAGCTTCGCCGCGCCAACACCTGCGGCTTTGCGCACCTCCGCAACATCATGCGCGCCCATACGGCCCCAGTTGAATGCGGTCTTGTTCATTTCGATCGCAGCACCATTGAGTTCGATCGCGCGCATCAACGAGTCGAGGCTGACCGGTACCCAGCCTTTCTGCCAGGCATAGCCGAGCATGAACAGGTTGGCCGCGATGGTGTCGCCGAGCAGGGCGGTGCCGAGTTGGGTGGCATCGATCAACTCGGGTTCGTCACCTTCAAGTGCGGTACGCACGGCATCGATGATCTTCTGCGCCGGAAACTGCAGGTCCGGCTTGGTCGTGAATGTGCCCGGCATCGCCTCGTAGGTATTGAGGACGACGTTCGAGCGCTTTGCACGGATCTTCGACAGCGCCCAGTAATCGTTGACCACGACCATGTCGCAGCCGAGCACGAGATCGGCTTCACCGGCGGCTATGCGCACGGCGTGGATATCCTCCGGCTTTTTGGCGATGCGCAGATGGCAAGTAACCGCGCCGCCCTTTTGGGCGAGGCCGGTCTGATCGAGCACGGTGCTGCCCTTGCCTTCAAGATGCGCGGCCATGCCGATCAGCGCGCCGATCGTGACCACACCAGTGCCACCGATGCCGGTGACGAGGATGTTCCACGGGCGCTCGAAGCTAGAGGCAAACGTCGGCATCGGCAAACTGCCGAAGTCAACTTCGCTGGATCCGGCTTTCTTGGTCTTTTTGACGCCGCCACCGTGAACGGTGACGAAGCTCGGGCAAAAGCCCTTCACGCATGAATAATCCTTGTTGCAGCCGGACTGATCGATCTCGCGCTTGCGTCCGTACTCAGTTGCCTTTGGTAGCACCGATACGCAAAACGACTTCTCGCCACAATCGCCACAGCCTTCGCAGGCCAGCGTGTTGATGAAGACGCGCTTCTTCGGATCCTCAAGCTTTCCACGCTTGCGTCGACGCCGTTTTTCAGTTGCGCACGTTTGGTCGTAAATCAGGATCGTCGTGCCCGGCATATCACGCATGCGTTTTTGCACGGCATCGAGTTCGTCGCGATGGACGAATTCAACGCCGACCGGGAAGATCTCAGGTTTCGACCACTTCTCGATGTCATCGGAGACGACGATGATCGTCTGCACGCCTTCGGCGCGCATTTGATGGGCGATGTCAGGCACCGTCAAAGTGCCGTCGACCGGCTGGCCACCAGTCATCGCGACTGCGTCGTTGTAGAGAATCTTGTAGGTGATGTTGACCTTGGCCGCAATCGCCTGGCGAATCGCCAGTGACCCGGAATGGAAGTACGTGCCATCGCCGAGGTTCTGGAAGATGTGCTTGGTTTCGGTAAACGGCGCCTGCCCGCACCAGGTCGCGCCCTCGCCACCCATATGCGAAAACGTATCGGTGCTTCGATCCATCCAGGTGACCATGTAGTGGCAACCGATACCGCCATGTGCGCGCGAGCCTTCCGGCACGGCGGTTGAGGTGTTGTGCGGGCAACCCGAGCAGTAATGCGCGGCACGCGGGAAATTCGCGCGCGGCAAGGTCAGCTCTTGCTCCTTGGCCTGGATCCACGCCACGCGAGAGCGGATCGCCTCGCTGGTGAAGAAGCGCGCGAGACGCTTGGCGATGACCAACGCGATCATGGCCGGGGTCAGTTCGTTGGTGCTCGGCAGCACCCAGTTGCCTTCCTCGTCGTACTTGCCGATAACGCTAGGGCGCGTTGTCCAGTTGTACATGTATTCTTTCATCTGCGATTCGATGAACGAGCGCTTCTCCTCGACGACAATGACGTCTTCAAGGCCTTCGGCAAAAGCGCGGATACCAACCGGCTCAAGCGGCCAGGTCATACCGATCTTGTAGACTCGGATGCCAATTTCGCGTGCATCTCTTTCGTCGATGCCCAGGTATTCAAGCGCCTGCAGCACATCGAGATAACTCTTGCCCGTCGTGACAATGCCGAGGCGAGCTTTTGGCGAATCGAACACGATGCGATCAATGTGATTTACGCGCGCGAACGCGGTCGCTGCCTGCACAGCGTATTGGTGCAGTCGCATTTCCTGATTCAGCGGCGGATCGGGCCAGCGGATATTCAAGCCGCCATCAGGAAGGATGAAGTCCTGTGGAATGACGATATCGAGTTGATGCGGATTCACACTGACCGAGGCTGAGGATTCAACCGTCTCGGCGATCGTTTTGAAGCCGACCCAGCGCCCGGTGAAGCGCGACATGGCCCAGCCAAGCATGCCCATATCGAGGATGTCCTGGACCCCGGCCGGATTCAGGATCGGCATCATCGCGGAAACAAATTCGAGTTCGGACCCATGCGGCAACGTCGATGAGCGGCAGGCATGATCGTCGGCCGCCAGTGCCAGCACGCCGCCAAACTTCGAGGTACCTGCGGCATTGCCGTGCTTGAACACATCGCCACAGCGATCGACACCCGGGCCCTTGCCGTACCACATCGAAAACACGCCATCGAACTTGGCGCCTTCGAACAGATTGGTTTGCTGCGTGCCCCAGACCATGGTCGCGCCGAGATCCTCGTTGAGCCCCGGCGTGAACTCGATATCCGATGCCTTGAGATGCTTCTTCGCCTTCCATAGTTCGAGATCAAGTCCACCCAGCGGCGATCCGCGATAGCCGGAAATGAAACCCGCCGTATGAATGTTGGCGGCGCGGTCACGCATCTGCTGCATCAGCGGCAGACGCACCAAAGCCTGCACACCAGAAAGATAGATGCGCCCTTCACGGCGCGTGTATTTGTGATCTAGGGTGTAGTCGGTATCGATGGCGGGCAACAACGAGCTGGAGGCGACGGACATGCAATGAACCTCAACGGCGGCAAACGGCGCGCCAAAACGTGGCCGGCAGGGAGACCGGCAAACCCGGCATTTTAGCAGGCACTCAACACGCAAGTCGCCGTTGGGTTTTGTAGGAGCCCCGCCAGGGGCGAGCTTTCATGCTAGTTGAACGAGGGCTGGCCGGTAAACGGGATCGTACGAAGAACCTCAGCGCAGGCTCATCGCGCAATTGAAGGCCACGGTGATTCGCTCGCCTTCGCCATAGAACGGCAGCACCTGGTGCAGCAACCACGAGGGAAAAATAACAAGCTGGCCCGCTTGCAGCGGGAGTCCGTAATTCTGGATGCCAAACGGTTGTTTCAAGCGTTCGTTGCCGGCATCGAGATACATCGATTGGCCAATATGCGGGTGGATGAAGTTGAGCAGACCACTGTCGGGCTGATTGGCATCGTGCTCGCCGGCGCTCACGCAGTAGACGCCCGACCAGCTGGCCAATGGGTGGTTGTGGACACCAAAAAAGCCACCACGACGGGTAACGTGAAACCACGCGTCGGTCTTGATATCGAGACGTGCACGGGTATGTGCATCGTAGCCATTCAATTCGCTGGCAATCTGCGCCACGCGCGAAAGACAAAATTCGCGAAGCTCGGTGATTTCGCGATCAGGCCATGAGAAAAGATGGAAGTGGCTCTCGAACACCTGCTCGTTGCGCAGGGTGATCGGGCCGGGATTGGCGTGCCGCCGACCTTCGGCTTCGCGCGTGATGAACAAATCGCGCAATGCGCCATTCAATCGCGCCGCATCGGGATGTTGATCGTATCCAAACGCCACCGGAAACAAGCCATTGATCTGCATCGTCCACGCCATTCTCTAAAACAAGTAAGGCACTCTAACTGCAAGCCGCGCCTGATGCCGATCTCTGCATCCGTTCTGCCGCAGGACTCTGTATTGCGAACTCAATCTTCCGGCTTGGCCCGAAACGGAAACATCTGTTGGGCGACAAAGCCATCCGGCATGTAATCGCCGACCACGCCGTACTGATCGGGTAGCTTGCGATCGGCCTTGACCGCGGTGCCAAAGAGATAATCGATGAAGGCGTAATGCGCGGCGTAATTGCGATCGATGGCCTCGTCGTCGGATGCGTGGTGCCAATGATGGAAGTCCGGTGTCACGATCAGGTATCTCAACGGCCCCCATGGCGCGCCGACATTGGCGTGATTGAGCACTGCCTGGAAGCCGACCACGATAATGTAGACATTGATCACGGCCTCACTGAAACCGATTACAAACAACGGAGCGACCACCAGTACGCGAGTCACAATCACTTCGAGAATGTGCTGACGTGAACCGGCCAGCCAATCCATCGTCTTGGTGCTGTGGTGGACCGAGTGAAATTTCCACAGGAATGGAATCTCGTGGTAAGCGCGATGGGTCCAGTATTGCGAGAGATCGGCGACGAGAATGCACAGCAGAACTTGGGGCAAAAACGAGATGCTTTGCACGGCCAGCTGGAAATCGTGCTGGACCATCCAACCAAAACCATGATGGATGACGAAGTTGACCGTCAACAGGATCAGGCCGACGAGAAAATGATTGACCGCGAAATGTTTGAGATCGGTTTGCCACTCGCGTCGAAATACCGATTGTCCCTTGCGCAGCGGCAGCAACTTCTCGAAGGCGACAAAAATCAAGGTTGAGCCGAGCAGGTCGAGGATGAACCAGTCCAGGCCGATGTAGGGCGTGTTGTCGGGAAAATTGCCGACCGGAACGCGTGAGCCACCGAACACGACAGCAATAATGACGATAGCGAAGGCCAGTAGATTCAGCTTTCGGCGAATCCCGAGCACAATATTTGCCAGTGACAGTGCGCCGGCAAGCAGCAAGGCAAAGAACATCGCCTGGCGCAGCACGTCGACCGAGTACTGATGGCGCAATTCGGGCGTGGTCAGATATTGCGGAAAGTGGAATGCGAGTACGCCGAGCAGGCAGAGAAAACCAAGGCTCAGCGCGAGAATGGTCGCTATCAAGCCCTGACCAAACCGGAGTTCGCCGCTACTGGCGAGCAATCCGGAGGTCTCATCGACCGTCTCGCGAACCCCTTGCGAATGTTTTTTCGCGGCGCTGCCGAGTGTATAGCGAATGCGACTGATCGATCGTTTTGACATGGCGTACGCTCGGGCAAAGGAGTGCGGCGATAATCGCGCACTGGCGGCGGATTCTATCCACAAGCTGCGCTCGGCGCTTGAAGAAAGCGCTCTGGCCGCGATGGTTCTTGCGTGTGGCCGCGCGCGTGCTCTAACCTCGGCCCTCGCTTGAGGGGAGCCCACCCATGTTAGATGCTATCGGCCATATCGCGTTCGGTCTGTTCGGCCTTGCTGTTCTTCTTTCCATAGCCGTACTTTTCTCGACCAATCGGCGGGCCATCAGCTGGAAACTGGTCGGTACCGGCGTGCTCTTGCAGATCGTATTCGCCTCGCTGGTCCTCAAGCTTCCGTTCGGTCGCGAGATCTTCAATGGCATCGCCACCGGCTTTGTGAAGCTGCTCGACTATGTCCGCGCCGGTTCCGATTTCATCTTCGGCGGCTTCATGGATGTTTCGAAGTTTGGTTTTGTATTCGCCATCCAGGTATTGCCGACGATCATCTTTTTCGCCGCACTGACCGGCGTTTTGTATCACCTCGGCATCATGCAGGTCATCGTCAAGGGCATGACCTGGGTGATCACCAAAGTCATGAATGTATCGGGCGCGGAAACCACCTCGGTGTGCGCGAGCGTATTCATCGGACAGACCGAAGCACCGTTGACGATCAAGCCTTATATCGAGCGCATGACCCAGTCCGAGCTCATGACCGTGATGATCGGCGGCATGGCGCATATTGCCGGCTCGGTCATGGCAGCCTATGTCGGCTTGCTTGGTGGTGAAGATGAGGGCCAGCGCATTTTCTTTGCCACCCATCTTCTAACGGCGAGCATCATGGCCGCACCGGCCACACTGATGCTGGCAAAAATCCTGATTCCCGAGACCGAGGAGCCGTTGACCCGTGGCCAGGTCAAAATCGAAGTTGAAAAGACCACCGCCAACGTAATCGATGCCGCCGCTACCGGCGCTGCCGACGGCTTGCGTCTGGCCCTCAACGTGGGTGCCATGTTGCTTGCTTTCATCGCGCTTATCGCCATGCTCAACGCACCTTTCCAGTGGCTCGGTGCACATGTCTGGAGCACTGATCCGACCTCCTCGATCAATGGCTGGCTTGCGCTGCAGCTCGGGCACCCGGTCGAGCTGTCTCTGCAGACCTTGTTCGGTTGGGTTCTCGCGCCGATCGCCTGGGTCATCGGCGTGCCATGGCAGGATGCGACCCTGGTCGGCAGCTTTATCGGCCAGAAGGTCGTCATCAACGAATTTGTTGCCTATGTCGACATGGCCAGCAAAATGGACCAGTTGACCGAACACAGTCGCTTGATCGCCACTTATGCCTTGTGTGGCTTCGCCAACTTCTCGTCGATCGCGATCCAGATCGGCGGCATTGGCGGCCTTGCCCCAAGCCGTCGCCCGGATCTCGCCCGCATGGGCCTCAGAGCCGTGCTCGGCGGATCACTGGCAACCTTTATGACAGCGACGATCGCCGGGGTGTTGAGCCTCCTTTAAGCTGGACTTTGAGATCTGGCAGGAAAACATTTGTGCTAATTGTGGTGTTTTGGATTGTCGCCGAAAGACTTGGGTAGGCGGTCATTTTGTTGAAAATGGTAGGGGTTTGGCCCCGCCGACTTGCGGGAAGTGGCTTCAGTCACGATGCTTTTCGCGCGGCATGAAAAGACCTTGACCATCCATGAAAAGCCGATCAACGATGCGGTGTTCTATGGCGCCTAGCGATTCCGTTCATCTGTTTGTGCAATTCGTTCTGCGTTTGAGAACGCTCTAACAGCCCGAGAAAGTCCGCGCTGAATCTACAGCTTCTGATACTGCGGTGAGCCAAGATTGCCGCCTATTCAATCGAGAGCCTGAGGTTCTCTGGTGTCATCACGCTCGCAATCGGACAAAGGCGTCTCGAAAAGACATTTCTCAAGTCCGATTCAAAATGTGCGCGAAACGAGGGGCCGAAATCGACTCTTATCGGACATTCGGAAAAGTCTCAAGGGAAGGTCGAAATTCAAGTTTCAAGACCTGAAGATAGACCCTCGCGCCTCCTTTCATATGGGCCGATTCAGAGCGGGCGGATTTGCAGCTCGAACCAGCGTGCGTTCGAAACGCAAGACCGGTCGATGTTACGACTAGATGTTACGACGATCGCGCAGCGGGCTCTCCGAAGCGCTCGACCAGGAAATCACTGAACGCTCGTACCAGCAACGAGGATTCGCGATGCTGTGGATACACCGCATACATGGTCAATCCTTCACAGCGGAACGTCTCCAGAACTTCTACCAGCCGTCCGTCCGCCAACGCGGCGGCGACGATGAAGTCGGGCATGACGATAATTCCCAGGCCGGCGATTGCCGCGTCTCGCAACATTTCGCCATTGTTGGAGCGCATCGGACCGTTCACCGAGATCTTGCGGAGTCGTCCGCCCACACGAAACGCCCACTCGCCGTGGCGGGTTTGGCCGTAAGTGAGGCAGGCGTGCGCAGCAAGTTGGTCCGGCGCGATCGGGATGCCATGTTCGCGCAAGTAGTCGGGACTTGCGCAGGTGATCAACTGCACCGAGGTGATCCGACGCGCAATCAGGCTGGAGTCGGCCAGAGTACCGATGCGCACCGCCATGTCGTAACCCTCGCCGATCAGGTCAACCGCACGGTCGCTGAGGTCCAGTTCCAACGACACGTCCGGGTGTCGCTGCATAAACGTCGGTATCAGCGGACCCAGATGCAAGGTTCCGAAGGTCATCGGCGCGCTCAATCGCAAAACGCCACGAGGCGTCGCGGTTTGATTGGTGATCATCTGCTCGGCGGAATCGACCTCCTGCAAGATACGCAGGGCGCGCTCGTGAAAAGCCAGCCCCAAATCGGTCACGCGTAGCTGCCGTGTCGAACGCTCCAGCAATCGCGCACCCAACCGCTTCTCCAGCGCAGCGATGCGCTTGCTGACGAATTGCTTGGACAGCCCCAGCCGATCAGCGGCGGCGGTAAAGCTGTGTGCATCCACGGTCTCGGCGAAAATCCGCATGTCTTCGAGCTGGTTCATTGTCCCTCTGGGGTTGACAGTATTAAGTGGTTCGGATGCTTTATTGAATCACGCGGCGACTCTAATATCACTCTCGAGTTGCAGCAACGTCTGCATTCCTCTGCTTGATTACTTCAGTTTCGGGGGAGTACACCGGCCCGACATCACATCAACACGGAGAAACACCATGACGATAGAAGTCCGCAAGGCTGCTGACCGCGGCGTCGCCGAGCACGGTTGGCTCAGCTCGCGCCACACCTTTTCGTTCGCCGAATACCGCAATCCCGATGAAGTAGGCTTTTCCGACCTGCGCGTGATCAACGAAGACCGCGTCGCCGCAGGCAAGGGTTTTGGTACCCACGGGCACCGCGACATGGAGATTTTTTCCTATGTGCTGGATGGT
>JBBSVJ010000021.1:0-24811 GCA_038233665.1 Lysobacterales bacterium | reverse complement strand
ATCAAGGTGCGATCGAGTCGCGCGTGGTACTCGATGCTTTCCGGCCCACTGAGGCTCTGTGCGAAGGCCAGTGATGGAAACAGCAAGGTGGCGATGATCGACTCACGCACGCGACGCGCCGTCATTTTGTCTGCTCCGCCTTTGCCTTCTCAAGCTCGTCTTCGCGCGCCTCGTACGCCTGCACGATGCGTTGCACGAGAGGGTGACGCACCACATCTTTGGATGTGAAATACGTGAAGCTGATGCCATCGACATCGCGCAACACGTCGGCGGCATCGCGAAGGCCCGAGCGGATCTGCCTGGGCAGGTCGGTCTGGGTCACGTCACCGGTGACCACGGCAATCGAACCGAAGCCGATACGGGTCAGAAACATTTTCATTTGTTCGACGGTTGTGTTCTGCGCCTCGTCAAGAATAACGAACGAGTCATTAAGTGTGCGTCCGCGCATGTAAGCGAGCGGGGCGATCTCGATGACGTTGCGTTCGATCAGCTTGGTCACGCGTTCGATGCCGAGCATTTCGTATAACGCGTCATACAGCGGGCGCAGATAGGGATCGACCTTCTGGGTCAGATCGCCAGGCAGAAACCCAAGCTTCTCACCGGCTTCGACCGCGGGCCGCACGAGGATCAGGCGCTGAGCGCGATTGTCGTTGAGTGCATCGACGGCCATCGCAACGGCCAAATAGGTCTTGCCGGTACCAGCCGGGCCAATGCCGAAATTGATGTCATGTGTGGCGATCGCGTGAAGATAGCGGGCTTGATTCGGGCCGCGGCCCTTGACCATGCCGCGTTTGACCTTGATGGCGACCTCTTGGACGCCTTCGGCCGCATCAATGGCCATCGCCTCAATGCCGGATTCCTGCAAATGCAGGTTGATCTGAGCGGCATCCAGAATCTCGGTCTCGGTCAAGGCGTAGAGATCACGCAAGACTCGACAGGCCAGCTGCACCGGTCGCTGATCGCCCAGTACGCGAAACACGCTGCCGCGATTGGCGATTTCGACGCCGAGTCGCAGCTCGATCTGACGCAAATGTTCGTCCAAGGGCCCGACAAGATTCGACAGCCGTTCGCCATCGTCGGGTTCGAGAGTAAAGTCGTTTCGGATAGGGTCGGTCATAGGCGCGCGAGGTTAGCGCGGGGACGGCGCTTTATCCAGAACGAATTGATGTCGTTCAGCTGTCAGCCGATCTTCATGCGTCACAGCGCACGATGCCTGCTTCCCATATCGACGGTGAGAAAGTCATGAGAAGAGGATTTTTGCTGCTAGGAGCGGTACTGATGAGCTTGCTTGCAGGTTGCGCCACGAGCGCCGAGAAGAAGCCAGAATTGAAATCCTCTGCCTCGATCGATCTGCAACGCTACATGGGCGCCTGGCACGTGATTGGCCGCGTTGACTATATCGGCGAGCGGGGAGATGTTGCCAGCGAAGACGTCTATTCTCTGAACGAAAACGGCAACATCGATACCGTTTATCGCTATCGCAAATCCTTCGACGAGAGTGACAAGGTCAAGACACTTGAGTCCACCGGCTTGGTTCAGCCGAACACGTCGAACGCCTTCTGGCGGATTCGCTTTTTCGGCATCTTCAAGGCGGATTATCTCGTCCTCGAAGTCGCGGACGACTATTCATGGGCCTTGATCGGACAACCCGATCGCAAGCTTGCCTGGGTTTTCGCACGTGAGCCGGTGATGTCGGACACTTTGTATGCGCAACTGATCGATAAGATGCGCGGCTACGGTTATGACACCTCGAAAATTCTGCGTGTGGCACAGGTGCCCGAGCAAGTCGGCAAGGCCGGCTTTCACAAGTAACAGGATCGTTCAGCCCTGGGATCAGTTCAGCGGGCTTATCGTTCGATCGAAGCGCGGCTTCCAATCGTGCTTGATGTCGGCAGAAACGAGAATATGTCCGGCGCGACCGATGATCAGGTCGCGCGGGACAAATCCGATGTATCGGGAATCTTCGCTGTTGTCGCGATTGTCACCCATCATGAAATATTGGTTGTCAGGGACGACGACAGGACCGAAATTGCTTTTTGGATCAAGCACGGGCAGAAATTGTACCGAGCGTTGGCTGCCGTCAACCGCTTCGGTGACCCGCGTTGCAGTAACGAATCGTCCGAGGCCGATCGGCTCTCGAAACTCGGATTCGTTGGAATATTCGGCGGCTTGCTGATTGATGAAGAGTCGATTGGCGCGTAGCTCCACAACATCGCCAGGCAGAGCGACAAGGCGTTTGATCAAGCGCGTGCCATCTTTTGGCGAGCTGAAGGTGACAATGTCACCGCGCTCGGGATCGCCCAGCTGAACCAGTGAATAATCGGTCAAAGGCACCTTGAGGTCATAGGCAAGACGGTTGACCAGAACCACATCACCTTCAAGGATCGTCGGCCGCATCGACCCGGTCGGCACCGGATTCCAGTCGGCGATTGCGGTACGGAACAATCCCAGACAGACAATGAAAACGAGGACGCCGCGGTTGTCTTTGAGCCATTTTTTCATCGCACTGCTGTCCTGGAGTCCAAGGTTCGACCCTCACAGACTGCGCTGATGGCCGGAAAGTTTCTTCTGCACGCAACGCATCATGGATCGGCCGCCAGCGCGCGTTTGGCTGATTTGGGGACAACTAGCATGATCTCGATCTGCTTGAGGTAGTCGCGCTCTTTTTCCAGATCGATACGTGTCATGGGATGGTTTTCCAGCCATGCTGAAGGCAACTCCAGTGTCATCTGATTGTCGCTGGCGAGCAAATGTATCGGTGGAAGCGGCTCATCGCTGCGCGCACGATGAAGCAACACGGCAAGTCGAAGCAGCGCGACAAGGCGCTGCGTTTCGGGCTGCATGCGCGGTGGCAAACCTCGTAGACCATCGGCATCCGGTTTGCGTCGATGAGAACGCAGAATGGCCGCCATCTGTTGCTGATCCTGACGACTGAAACCGGAAAGATCGGAGTGCCCGATAATGTACGCGCCGTGGATTTGATGCTGACTGTGGGCAATCGTCAGACCAATCTCGTGGATGTGTGCGCACCAGTCCAGAATTTCTTGTGCAGGCACATCAAGCTTCCAACTTTGGCTGACCTGAGTGAATAACCCGTTGGCCGTTTCGGCGACGCGATCGGCCTGGATTTCGTCCACTTCATAACGTTCAGCCAACGCGCGAATGCTGGTATTTCGCGAATCGGTATGCAGCGCGCGACCGAGCATGTCGTAAAGAAGACCTTCGCGCATCGCGGTCTCGCAGACATTCATCTGCGTCAGGCCAAAGGTCTTGAATACGGTATCGAGAATGGCCACGCCGCCCACAATGACGTTGACGCGGTCGCTCGAAAGTCCCGGCAACTGCAGCTCCTGGCTGCTGCCTGCTGCAATCAATACATCGCGCAGATGGGTCAGCGATTCGTCGGTGATGCCTTGTTCCGACCACCCATTGGTCTGGACGATGCTGTCGATGGCCTTCATTGTTCCGGAAGAGCCGATTGCCTCGCTCCAGCCGCGTTCGCGGTAGTGCGCGCCGAATTGCTGAAGCTCCACGGCAATCTCGGTCTGCGCCTGTTTCCATCGTCGTGCGGTGATTATTCCGTCTTGGAAAAAGCGCAGGGTGCTGGCAATGCAGCCGACCTGCAGACTCTCACGCTCCAACGCTTCGTAGCCGCGACCAATGATGAATTCGGTACTGCCACCGCCGATATCGATGACCAATCGCTTGTTTTCAGTCGAGGGCAGGCCGCGTGCGACCCCTTGATAAATTAGGCGCGCTTCCTCTCGGCCTGAAACAATCTCGATTGGATGGCCCAATGCAGTTTCCGCGGGTAAGAGAAACGCTTGCGGATGCGCGAGTTGGCGGACCGCATTGGTGGCAACGGCACGAACATGGCCAGGCTCGAAGCCAGCCAGGCGCTGGCCGAAACGCGAGAGACAGCGAAACGCCACTTCTCGCCGTTCGCGGGTCAAGCTTCCGTCCTTGCGCAGCCCTGCGGAGAGGCGAACGCTTTCGCGTAATCGATCGATCACGCGGAGCTCGCCATGCGTGTAACGGGCGACGACCAGATGGAAACTGTTCGAGCCGATATCGGCGGCGGCGATCAGATCACCTTCGCGAATCTCGTCAGGGAATTCGATGGTTTTCACGAGCAGAGCTTTTCAAGCAGATAGGACTGTGCCGAGTGAGGCGCTTCACCAGCGGATGAAACCTGGGTGTAACTGCCATCGGGCTCAAGCAGCCAGGCTTGCATGTTGTCGGCCAGATAGTTTTGCAAGGATTCCTCGAACACGCGTTCGGCCAATTTGCGGTCGAGAATGGGAAAGCAGGTTTCAACCCGGCGCAATAAATTGCGATCGAGCCAATCAGCACTCGAGCAATAGATTTCCGGCGCATCATCGTTCTGGAACCAGTAGACGCGACTGTGTTCAAGAAAGCGTCCGACGATCGAGCGCACGCGGATATTTTCTGAAACCCCAGGGATTCCCGGGCGCAACGTGCAGGCGCCGCGAACGATCAGGTCTATCTCGACCCCTGCGCAGGACGCTGCATACAGCTTCTTGATCACGGCCGGCTCGTTGAGCGCGTTGAACTTGGCGATGATGCGAGCTTTTTTTCCGCAACGGGCATGCTCGGTTTCACGTTCGATCTTTGATATCAGGCCTTTGTGCAGGGTGAATGGCGAGTGCATCAGGTGCTTGAGGTGAATGATCGGCCCGAGTCCGGAAAGCTGCAGAAACAACAAGTGCGCATCTTCGCCAATGCCAGGATGTGCAGTCATCAGGCCGAAATCCGTATACAGGCGAGAGGTAACCTGATGGTAGTTTCCTGTCGACAAATGAACATAACGGCGCAGACCGTCCCCTTCACGGCGCACGATCAGCAGCATTTTGGCATGGGTCTTGAAGCCGACGACGCCATAAACCACTTGCACGCCGACTTCCTGCAGACGATTGGCAAGACGCAAGTTGGCTTCTTCATCGAAGCGCGCGCGCAGCTCTACGACAACGGTGACGTCCTTGCCTTGTCTGGCGGCCTCGATCAGATGATCGACCAATTGCGAATCCGTGCCGGCGCGATACAGGGTCTGCTTGATCGCGAGAACATCAGGATCGACGCTGGCCTGTTTGACCAACTCACTGACGGTCGCAAATGAATCAAACGGATGATGCAACAGGATGTCGCGCTCGCGGATCGCTGCAAAGAGGCTGTCGCCGTCGACGATAGGGGGCCGGACCCGTTGCAAGAATACGGGATATTTCAGATCAGGCCGGTCGATTTGATCGTAGATCGCGATGCTGCGACTGACGTTGACAGGACCTTCGCACAGATAGACGTCCTGATCGCTGAGTTCAAAATTCTGTTCCAGCAGTTGGGTAATCGCGCGTGGACAGTTGGCTCCGACCTCAAGCCGAACGGCTTTTGCGTATCCGCGACCGCGCAACTCGTCGCGCAAGGCGAGGGCGAGATTTTCGACTTCTTCCTCATCGACGAAGAGTTCGCTGTTGCGGGTAACGCGAAACTGGTACGAGCCTTTGACCTGCATGCCCGGAAACAACTCATCCATGAATTCGTGCAGAAGATCCGATAGAAACACGAACGAAGTGCTGCCTTCTGAAATTTCTTCGGGCAGTCGGATGATCCGAGGAAGCGAACGCGGCGCGCGCAACAAGGCCATATGGCCTTCGCGACCGAACGCGTCTTTTCCGGCCAGAACCACCGCCAGAGTCAGGCTTTTGTTGAGAATGCGCGGGAAAGGATGGGCCGGATCGAGACCGAGCGGTGACAGCACAGGCAGGGTTTCATTGCGGAAATAACCCTGTAGCCAGCGCTTCTGCTTGTTCGTCCAGACCTTGCGGGTAAGAAAATGGATCCCCTCGCGCTTCAGTTCCGGGAGCAGCGTGTCGTTCCAGAATGAATATTGCTTTTTGACCAGCAGCAGAGTCCGCTCTCGAATAAGGCCAAGGATTTGAGTGATCGACATCGCGTCGGCACGTGGTTGGCCTTCGCCGAATGCGTGATGGTGCTTGAGCACGGCGACCCGCACCTCGAAGAATTCATCGAGGTTGGTACACGAGATACACATGAAGCGCAGACGTTCGAGTAGTGGATTGCGCGGATCCTCAGCCTGCGCCATCACGCGCGAGTTGAATTCGATTTGAGCCAACTCCCGGTTGAGATAGAGCGCGGGATCGCTGAACTCGGGAAGCTCGTCGATGGTGGACGGCGCCGACAAGTGCGCTACGCCTTCGCCCGCCGCGATTGACGCGTGATCAGCGCTCTCCTGCTTCATCGAATTCACTCAGGTTTCCTCCAGGTCGTGCTCAGGCAACAACAAGTGGTTGGCGGCGAAGAAACAACAAAATGTACTGCCGATGCCCAGCTCGCTTCGAATCTCCAGGTACGCATCATGCAACTGCAACACATGTTTGACGATGGACAAACCAAGACCGGTACCGCCGGTTTCACGCGATCGGCTGGTTGAAACCCGATAGAAGCGTTCGGTCAAGCGTGGAATATGTTCAGCCGAAACGCCGTGACCGCTGTCAACGACTCGCAATTGGCCGCCGTTTTCATCACTCGACCAGATGATGCTGATCTTTCCACCGGTCGGCGTATAGCGTACGGCATTGCTGACCAGGTTCGAGAAAGCACTGAAGAGGTCTTTCGAAGAGCCTTGCAGGTCGTGCTCGCCGTGCACCTCGCAGGTGATGGCGTGACGCCCCTGGCTCAGGCCTTCGGCATCGCGCTTCAGAGAGGTGACCATGGCGCGTATCGAGACCCTATCCATCGGCAGCGCCTCTTCGGCATCCAGTCGCGACAACGTCAGCAAATCTTCGACGATCTGCGTCATGCGCCGCGATTGACTGCGCAATTCACGGATGATTGACTCGTATTCGGGGATTTGTTCGGGCTCAATCAGGTCAAGGTAGCCGTGGACGACGGTCAAGGGCGTGCGTAGTTCATGCGACACATTGGCGACGAAGTCTCGGCGCATTTTTTCCAGGCGCAACAACTGGCTGTCATCACGAGCGAGCAACATGGTTTGATCCTCGGCATAGGGAATCAGACGCAAGCTGAGCCGGTGATCCGGATTCGACGGAACCGACACGTCAGACAAGGGATTGGCTGCACCACTGGCTATCCATTCACCGAGCTCCGGAATGGCGATCGCGTCGCCGACCAAGCGACCAATATCGGCCGGATAAACCAGGCCGAGCATGCTGCCCGCGGCCGAATTGAACCAGCGTAGGCGATGCTCGACATCCATCGCGACGAGTGCATCCGGCAGGGCCATGGCGGCATTTTCGAAACCACGCAGCCTGTCGAAGAGTTGCCGCCGACGTTTTGAATCCTCGCTCATGAGCTGGATGAAAACCGATAGCCTGAACCTCGGACGGTCTGAACGCACCCCTCCAGCCCGAACGGAGTCAGGGTCATGCGCAAGCGTCGTATATGCACATCCACAGTGCGTTCCTCAACGTAGACGCCCCCGCCCCAGACATGATCCAGCAGCTGACTGCGCGAGTAGACCCGTTCGGGGTGAGTCATGAAGAAGTGAAGCAGGCGATACTCAGTGGGCCCGATCGGGATGGACTGGTCGCCGGCGTGCACGCGATGGGCAGCGCTGTCGATCCGCAAACCTGCAATTTCAATGACACCCTCGTTGTCTTCGCCATGAGTGCGACGAATTACGGCGCGAATGCGCGCAATCAGTTCTCGCGCCGAGAAAGGTTTGACAACATAGTCGTCAACGCCGGCATCGAGTCCGCTGACACGATCGACCTCCTCGCCACGCGCGGTCAACATGATGATCGGAATATCCCGGGTCGCCTCTTCGCGTCGCAGGCGACGAGCCAGATCGATTCCTGTCATGCCGGGCAACATCCAGTCGAGCAGAATCAAATCGGGAATCCGATCACCGATGGCGGCTTGGGCGGCACGCGCATCTGCTGCGTGAATCGGCTCCATCCCGGCCTTGCGCAGAGCAAACGCGACCATGTCACGGATGGCAGGCTCGTCTTCTACAATAAGTATGTATTTTTGCACAGAAGTCTTGAGTTGGAGGCCGGGATGGTCTCCTTGCGACGAGTCAGGGTGCTGCAAGTTCGGTGCATGCCCTTTTGCGGCCCCCTGGCGCGAACTCCAAGCGTGAGCGCAGTCTGTTGAAGCGTCACCGATCGGCCTCTCGGATCACGACTGAAACCCCGTTCAGAGCATCGCTATTGCAGCGGAGGAATGTTACGGCGCCGTGACAGGCCGTCGCAGGAGCGCACGCGGCAATCGAGTGAGGTTGTCGGAATGCGCGAAAAGCTACCGCTTTCGTCGCTGTCCGGCGTGTGCCGTTCACTCTTGCGCAATTCGAGAACGGCCGGCGTCATCGCGGTAATAAGCGCGTCAACCCGTGCTCGCTGGTAGTAACTCAAGTCCTGCTTGCTGGAGAGCGTCTTGAGCTGGTTCAAGGCATCTTCGGCATGACCATTGAGAAAGGCCCACTCTGCGTAGGCTTCGGCCGCGCGTACCTTGTCACCAGCCAATTCGTTGGCGCGTGCATAGCTGCGCTGCAGATCCGGGTCCTCAGCGTAAAGATTGAGCAGCGGGCGCAACAGGTCTTGCGCGCGCAGTGCGGATGGCCTATCGCCCTTGGCCAGCAAGGCTTCGGTAAATGCCAGGGTAATCGCGCGATTACCCGGATGGTTGGTGCTCAAGCGCTGATAGCGCTCGAACGCCTTGGCTTTTTGTCCCGCCTGGTCTTGCGCTTCGGCCATGCCGAGTTGAAAAACCGGACTATCCGGCTGATTTTCGATCAGATCGACGAACTCATTCAGCGCTTTCTCCGGTTGACGAGCGCGAGTCAAAGCCAGCGCATGGCCGTAGCGGTTTGCAACGGTGTCGGCTTTTGGATTCCGCTTCAGCTCATCGCTGTAGTAACGCAGGATCGTATTCGCCGAATCGGCGTTGAGTACCCGTGCACGTTCGCGCATGAGCTCGAAGTAGTTGCTGTCAGTCGCTGCAGTTTCCAGGGCTGGCTGAGCAGATCCGTTAGGCAACTGCAGATTAAGCTCCGAAGGGCTTGTCGCGAGTTGAGGCACGATCACCGCACTGCTGGCGACACCTATCGAGGGCAGCGGAGTGCCATGATCTTTTTCAAGCTTGACGGCGCGCGCTTTCGCATCGGCGATTCGATTGACATCAACCGGATGGGTACGCAGAAATTCTGGAACATCGATCCCGTTCACCCGCATGACCCGCTGCATCATGGAAAACGTATCGGCCATCGCCAAAGGATCGTAGCCGGCGCGCGCGAGACTCTGGATGCCGACTCGGTCCGCCTCGATTTCATCGTAGCGAGTGAAGTTGATCGCGCGTTGCTGGATCAGCGAGATACCGCTCATCAACGCGGCCTGACTGGCATCGTCACTGCGACCGGCTGTGGCAACCAGTGCACCGAGCATGGCCAGCGCAATCGGAATGGTGCTTTTGCGCGAGTCCTCGAACGCGCGCAGCAGATGCTGCTGAGTGACGTGGGCGATCTCGTGAGCAATGACAGCAGCGAGTTCATCCTCGGTGGCCATCGCATTCATCAGGCCGATATTGACGCCGATGTAGCCCCCGGGGGCAGCAAACGCATTGATCTCGTTGCTACGTACGACGAAAAACGTGAATTCAAGATCGGGTCGGTCACTGAAAGAAACTAGGCGGTAACCCAGCGAATGAAGATAGTCACTGACCAGCGGATCGTCGAGCACCAGATTGTACGAGCGCATCTGATGCAGCATCGATGAGCCGTAATCCTTCATTTCCGTGGGCGACATGACGCTTGCCGCCGAGCTGCCGATATCAGGCAAGCGCACGCCATTTTGCTGAGCACCCGCTGCACCGGCGATTGCCGCCGTCATCAGCATGGGAAGCCACTTCAGCTTGAGCATTTCAACGCCACTCCGCAAACCATGTCGACCTCAATCTGGAGAACATGTTGCCAGTCTAGCGCGGTACTCCTTAAGTTGCCGTGATGACCCGTATTTTGTCGGATCAACCAGACGCGCCGGGATTTCACCATTGGAAACGAGTGACATTGCCCTCATCCGATAAGATCGAGCATCCAATCAGAGGTTCACGAGATGGTTTCAGTCGAGATGTACACCACAGCAATCTGTCCCTACTGTGTCGCAGCCAAAAATCTGCTCAAGCAGAAGGGTTTCGATTACACGGAGATTCGCATAGATACCGATGCACAAGGTCGCGAGGCCATGCTGACGCGCACGGGTGGCCGACGCTCAGTGCCTCAGATTTTCATCAACGACACGCATATCGGCGGTTTTGATGACTTGGTTGCAGCCGATCGCAGTGGCAAGCTGGCAGAGATCGTCGCTCAAGCGGAAAGTTGACGACTTACTGAGGCAAGCGCACCAAGCGTACGGGCTCGCCATCGGCATTGAGTCCAGACAGGCGATCGAGCCCGACCTGGTCGAAGTCGGCGAGAATATCGGCGCCATCGGAAAGCGAGCACAATGCCGGTAACGCGTGTTTGCCGACGCGGTCAAGTCGGCAGCGCAGCGATACGCTGCCGAGTCGGTCGGATACCTGAAAAGTTTCCGCATCGGCCGTGGCGAGCGTGCTGAACTCAATGATGCGTGCTTGCTCGGCGTTACCGATGACCAACGCCCACTGACCCTGCCAGTTGGAGCCCGGGTGCCCTCCGGCGAAGGGCAGGCGGGCCAGATTGAGGGGCTGAACCTCGATGGTGTTGCCTTCCAGCGGAGTGTGTTGGACTAGCCACGCGTTGGCATGGGAAGGCGAAATAAACTGCAGGTTGATCGAAAGCCCCGGTTCGGCATCTGGCGCGCTGTTTGGACCAGAAAATGCCTCACCTCCACCCACCATACGCACCAAGTCGACATGCGCAAGGCTTCCGTACATGGGTGTGCTGCCGAAATACCAGACTGGACGGCCACCCTCATAACTTAGCCAGGTAACCGCGAGATTCTCGCCCTGTTGCTCGATTGACAGGCCATTGCCGGTCAGCGCCGGCTTTTCGTCGAGCGTTGGAATTGACCACCAGAAGCCGTTTTCGGGTCGTGAGTGCGGATCAAGCGCACCAGAGCGAAGCAGGCGGAATGCGATCAATTCACTGCCGCCGCCCGCTTGCCTGAGAAATATGCGCAGCTGATAGACGCCGAGCGCAAGCTCTTGCAAGCCAGCCTCTCTGGCTGGATTGACCTTCAATCTGAATGGGGTTGATGCTTCCGCGCAGTGACCGTTTGCGGCCTCCATTTCAATATCAATGCTTCGATCGCGCAGATGCGTGTCGAGGACCGTGGGCAGACAGGTACTGGTCCACAGACCTTCGATGACAAGGTCGGGTGGCCATTGAGGCGCATACTCAGAAGCTCGCTCAAGGCGAACCTGTATATCGTCGTCGACACGCCCGACCGCTGCCGCCCGGTTCGGGCTGAACACGGCAAACGCCAATGCGCCAAACAGCATGCAGCAGCGACCGACCGAGATCGATGTAAGGGAGTTGGTTGTGCGATACGCCATCATTTTCGGATAATGCGCGCCCATTGCCGAGTTCGGCAAGCCAGTTTTGTGGAGTTGAGACACCGATGAGTCAGACAATTGCAGTTGTTCGTGGTGATGGTATCGGCCCTGAAATTGTCGATTCGGTGGTGCGTATCCTCGATGCGCTGAAGGTTGGGCTTGACTACGAGTACGTCGAAGCGGGGGTTGCTGCGCAGCAGAGTACCGGGGAACTGTTGCCCCAAGCCACCGTGGATGCGATCACTCGTCACAAGATTGCCCTCAAGGGGCCGCTGACCACGCCCATTGGTGGCGGTTTCAGTTCGCTGAATGTCGAGTTGCGCAAACGTTTCGATCTGTATGCGAACGTGCGCCCGGCGATCACTTTCCCGGGTACCAAGGCGCGCTACGAGAATATCGACATCATCACCGTGCGCGAGAACACCGAAGGCGCCTACGGTTCGGAAGGGCAGACTCTGTCCGAAGATGGCGAGCACGCGCAATCGTTGATCCGCAACTCGCGCCATGGCTGTGAGCGCATCGTTCGTTATGCCTTCGAACTGGCTCGAAAGCAGCAACGCAAGAAGGTCACGGCGGTGCACAAGGCGAATATCATGAAGACGACCTCGGGTTTGTTCCTCAAGGTTGCTCGTGAAGTCGCCAAGGACTACAGCGACATCGGATTCAACGAGATGATCGTCGACAATACCTGCATGCAACTGGTCATGAATCCGCAGCAGTTTGATGTGATCGTTACCACCAATCTGTTCGGTGACATCATTTCAGATCTGTGCGCCGGACTGGTCGGAGGCTTGGGGCTTGCGCCGGGAGCCAATATCGGGCGCGATGTGGCGATTTTCGAAGCGGTGCATGGCTCTGCACCGGATATTGCTGGCAAGGGCATCGCCAATCCCTGTGCATTGTTGCTTGGTGCAGCGCAGATGCTCAGTCATATCGGTCACGAGGATCAAGCTCGGCAGGTGCGCGAGGCGATTCGTGCCACCTTGGCAGCGCAAGATCGACTGACCCCTGACCTCGGTGGGAAAGGCAGCACGACTACGTTCACCGACGCCTTGATCGAACGCATCAGCGCTTGAGGGGCGGTCTGGCCGGAGTTAAGCGGTCGAGAACGACAACGCTGCCGCGGCCAGGTCGAAAGGCCAGTGACAAGGGGCGATCGACGAAATTGATTGGCTTGGCAATGACGACCTTCAATGTCGAGCCGTTGGCTCCGTCGGCCGCGATGGCTGACCCCGGTGTGCGGGCGGAGGCGTGGCCTTCGGCGTCGATGTGCGCAACTGAAAAAAGATTATGGCACCGCGTTCGTGCCGTCGATTCCATGGCACTGAAATCTGGCGTGTTTTACACAGCGAAAGCGGCACTTGCACGGATCCCAGCACGCAGAAAGCCGCAAAGCTAAGTGAGTCGGCTTGGATCCCAGCGTTTCCGCCGGAGTACGAGCCTGCAATGGTCAGGGAGATCGGCGATCAGTCGCGTGTGCTGTTCAAGGGCGTCGTGTTGGTTTTGTGCAACAGACAGGGGCGCGACCGCCCCCGCGCGTAACCGAGCTGTATGCTCCAAGACCTTGTACGGTTTCAGGAAATAAGGCGCAACTCTAATCTGTTGCGTACTTGACCCGCTGTTGCTTTTACCCCAATATCCGCAACCAGTACCACACACCTTCCCTAACCGCAGCAACAGGGCAATGCAGCGGCGAACAGCAGCAACAGCAACTTTGATGGGAGCGATCAGCATTGCGCTGACGCTCCCGCTTTCTTGTTCGGCCAATGCGTCGATGCTTATCGATGCTTCGCCACGGCCAACTGTTGCCGGTGAAAGTGATGCAAGCGTTCCGCATCGCTGGCGCAACTATGCCCTGTCCAGCATTACCCCCAGCTTTTCCTGGGCACCCTCGGTTGATCGCGCGGTTCCTCAAATTACCGACGCGCAGGCCTTGGCTGATTTTTCCCTGGTGCTTCACTCATCCAGCGGTCAAGCGATTGGCAGTTTGAATTTGTCAGTCGCAAACGAAGTTGTTGACGGAAGAACCCGAGCGTTGGCCGGCCCACTGCTTGACGTTCGCGCAGAGCTGCCAGAACCTGGCCTCAAACGAACGGTTATCGCGCCATCGTTCACTGGTCAATGGGGAGCTGCGGGGTCGCTGGGTGTTACCGCGATTCTTGCCTATCAGCGCTATGCCAGTCTCGGCCTGGGCGAATCCTCACTGGGAAACGGTACGCCGTTGTGGCCCGTGATGCTTGGTGAAACCTCTTATGGCGCCGGTCTGCGGTTTGATATCGGCAATGCGCTTTCGAATCGCTTGAGCTGGAGTGCGGCTTATCAGTCGCACGTCAATATGGATGCGCTGAACTCAATTCGTGGCGTCTATACCGATCCCGGACAATTTGATATTCCCGGAAGCGCAAGCGTCGGCGTCAGTTATTCGCTGTCGCCCTCGACGAGTGTCGATTTCGGCGCGCAACGAGTGATGTACAGCGAGGTTACCCCGTTTACGAGCCCGGCCTTGCCGCGTCGTTTCCTCGCTTTGCTTGGATCGGGTGCCAGTCCGGTTTTCGCGTGGCAGGATTTGACCGTCTACTCGGCCGCGTTGAACTGGAGCGATTCGCGTTTTGGTCACATCGAGCTGCGCTATACGACCCGCCAGCAACCGTCGCCGACCTCATCGCTCTTGAGAAATGCGCTGGAGTCGAATCCGGCTGACCATACGATCGGTCTCGGCTACTCGCGCAGCACCGGAAAGCGCGCAAGCTTGAGCGTGCAGGCCATCTATTCGAGTGCACCGTATTTTCTCGGCGTACCCAGCGATCGCTCGAACGCGCGCACGACCGGCAGCCAGTTCGAATATCAGGCCGCGTGGGGATGGCGGTTCTGAGTTGCTGTTGAGCCGTTCCGCAGTCAGCGGGTAGAGAGAATCCCGACCAAGGCCAAGCTTTTTTGGATTCGACGATTATTCGAATTTCGCGAGAGCCCTTCGCAGCGCCAATCGGTTTTCCGTGGTCAGCAGCAAAGCGGCTGTGCTTGTTCAATACGCCCAGCTGGAAAAGAAACGTGGAGCTGTGCAGGACCACGCGTTCGCCGTTGACGCGGCAGAAAACCTCACTGCTGAGAAGCCTCCTATGAGAATGTGGCTGATCTGGAGGAGCCCGTTTCCGGGCGAGCTATTGTCGTTGGTCTGGACGAAAATCCCGCCCCTCAATAGTCTCCTGCGAGATAGCGGCCAAGCGTGCATCGAATGGACGTGATTTCCCTTGATCGGTTGCGCGTTGCCGTTGGGAATCAGCGAGACGCAGCCAGCAACTCGCGTCAACGCCGATTCAACGCATCGCGAATTCTCTTTCTCGTTTGGGAAAACAGGCGATTCCTGAGGCGAAGCTTCACGGCTTTTCCTCAATTCTTATTCTTCATTCCCGATTGAATCGCCGCTTGTTGCGGCGCATCTTGCGGGCCATCTTCGTGTCTCTTTTCGGCCTCCCCAGAGTACGTCCAGATTAAAGCAACGCTGATCAACTGGCACAACCGTCGTGGCTTTCAGAACGTTTGCCGGTAGTGCTGTGTGGCGAAGTGAGGGCTGGTTGGCTTGGCGAGTCGTGCGGTGCGGTGCGGCTGGCGAATCTTCTGAATGCCACCTGTTTCAACGAAAACAATTAGTGGGACGACGCATGTCTGAGCGCATCTCTTTGTTGCGCTGCCTTGAAGCGACTGCATGGATGCAGGAGGTAGAGCAACGCAGGAGCGGTTGCCGAGACGGCCGGCCCATCTGCGTCAGCACGCTGCGATCTGCACCCAGACAGGTGTGGTGACGGTTGCATCACTTGACTAGCGTTGCCTTAAGCTCTGCCTTCAAAGTCCGGACCTTAAAGAACCTCGGACGCAATATCGGCCAGTCGTGATCGCTCACCGCGACGCAGGGTCAGATGGGCAGAATGCTGCCAATACTTGAAGCGATCCACGGCGTAGGTCAGGCCTGAAGTTGTTTCAGTAAGATACGGCGTATCGATTTGCTCGACGTTGCCAAGGCAGACGATCTTGGTTCCAGGGCCCGCGCGGGTGATCAGGGTTTTCATCTGTTTCGGAGTGAGGTTCTGCGCCTCGTCAATGATTACGTAGCGGTTGAGAAAGGTACGCCCGCGCATGAAGTTCATCGCGCGGATCTTGATGCGAGAAGCGAGCAGATCATTGGTCGCTGCTCGACCCCAAGCACCGCCTTCTGTCGGCGAGGTCAGCACTTCAAGGTTGTCCGTCAGTGCGCCCATCCAAGGGGTCATCTTCTCTTCCTCCGTGCCAGGCAGGAAGCCGATATCCTCACCGACCGAGACGGTGGCGCGGGTCATGATGATCTCTCGATAGCGCTGCTGATCCATGACCTGGGCGAGACCCGCGGCCAGAGCCAACAGGGTCTTGCCGGTGCCCGCCGTACCAAGAAGACTGACGAAGTCGACCTCTGGATCCATCAGCGCGTTGAGCGCGAAGTTTTGTTCTCGGGTGCGTGCCTGGATTCCCCAGACGGTGTGCGATCCATGGAAGTAATCATCAACCACTTGCAGCGTCGCCTTGCCATCGCTGATCTTGAGGACGCGCAACTCGATGCCGTTCTCGCCGGGCAGGTAGAGAAACTGGTGCGGATGCCAGTCTTCTGCCTCGGAAGTCGGCATCTCGTAAAAGGTATGCCCTCGCTCGGACCATGACCGCAAGTCGGCATGGCGATCCCAGAAATCCTCCGACATCTCATTGTGACCCGCGTAGAGCAGGGTAAAGTCATCAATCGCCCGATCGTTCTCGTAATCCTCGGCGGGAATCTCCGCGATCGACGCCTTGATGCGTAGATTGATGTCCTTTGTCACCAGAACGACCGGTATTTCCGGGTGCGCTTCACGCAAGGCGATAACCGAGGCGAGAATCAGATTGTCCGCGAGCCTGCGCTTGTTGCCGTTGCCCAGCTCTGCGGATTGGGTCTGAAAGTACAGGCGCCCGACCTTGGTGTTCTGGTCGAGACGCAAACCCTGAGGCAGACGCAGATCCAGACCATCCTGGATTTTGCGCGACTTGTTGCTCTCGATCAGCTCATTGATGAACCGGCTGACCTGACGCGCATTTCGGGAAACTTCGGACATGCCTTTCTTGGCGGCATCCAGTTCTTCGAGCACGGTCATCGGAATAAATATGTCGTGCTCTTCGAATCGAAATAGCGCCGTTGGATCGTGCATCAGCACATTGGTGTCGAGCACGTAGATGCGTTTGCCTCGAGTCATGTACGAGCCTCGTCAAGTAATGGAAAAGGAAGACCGCAGCACGTCGGCGGAATTGAAGCGCAAGAGTGGTTTGTGCGGTTGATCACGCGAGCGTCAATTGTTCCAGAACCGCGGCCGCATGACCCGGAACTTTCACGCCACGCCATTCCGAGCGAAGGACTCCTTTGGGATCGATGAGAAAGGTACTGCGCACGATGCCAAGATGGCGCTTGCCGTAGAGAACCTTTTCATGAATGACATCGAATGCCTTGCACCAGGTTTCATCGATGTCGGCAATCAGCTCGAAGGGCAACTCTTGCTTCGCGCGGAAACGTGCATGCGAAGCGACCGAATCGCGTGAAACTCCCAGAATCTTGCAATGCTTTTTTCGGAATTTTTCGTGCAAGTCGCGAAAGTCACCGGCCTCAGTCGTGCACCCCGGGGTTGCATCACGAGGATAGAAGTATATGACCACCCAGCTGTCTCGAAGTGATTTCAGATCAAGGCTGGCGTCGGAGTCTGTCTTGCCCGACAGCGTGGGGACTTGCATGCCAATCTTTACCGCGCTCTTTTCGATCATGTTGGTCTATGCATATCCCAGTCAGAATTTCATCGGATCCATGATTGCATCGAGATTCAATCCATCGCAGAACTCGAGGAAATCGTCGCGCAGCGCAGCCAGGTGCATCGTATTTGGAATGCCGATCGTGATCTGCGCAGAAAACATGTCGGCGCCGGTCTGCATGGCGCTGTAGCGTGTCGAGTTCAACTGTTCGATATTGATGTGGTGACCGGCAAAGAATTCGGCGAGCTGGCTCAGAATGCCGGGCTTGTCGGCAGCGATCACCTCGACAATGTAGGGCAGGTGATTGCTCTGCTGCTGTTTCGCATTGGTTCGATAGTGGGTCAGTCGAAGCTCACCGTCGCGATCGAGCTTGGCCAGTGCATTTTCGAGCTTGGCGATCGCATCCCACGAGCCTTGGGCGAGAACCTGGACGCTGACCTCCGCACCCAACGAGGCCACGCGGGCTTCGACCACGTTGCAGCCGCAGTCGCTGACGCGTTTGCTCAAGGCAAAAAGCGGAGAGTCCTCAGGCTTGGCGAAAACGCTGACCAACAGATGGTTTTCGTTTGCGTTCGGATGGGACTTTCGATCGCTCAAGATCTGCGTTCCTGCGGGCTACCTCAGTCGGGCTGACTGCTCACGGAGGATACTGTTCGCCCGGATGGCTCGCAAGGGAAGCGCGGGTGTCAGGTCGGTGACAAATCCTCCATTGCAATCCCGATGACGAGGAATAGTGAAGCGGTATCGCTGGATACCGAGCGAATTCCCGTGACCTGACCAAGCTTCCGGGCTAAAATCAGCGTTTCCTGTCTGTGTATCGCCGACTAGCCCTTGAATCTTTCCGGAAGCATTTGCGCGCTCGCTACTCCGTTTCGCGCGATTGACAATGCGCTTGATCTCGAAGCGTTTGCACGCCTGATCGAATACCAGGTCGGGGCAGGTACGCGTGCTCTTGTCGTTGCCGGATCGACCGGAGAAGCCGCAGCGTTGTCGGAAGATGAGTTTGTCTCGCTCATCGAGACGGCCGTGCGAGTCACCAAGGGTCGCGTGCCGGTGATTGCTGGCAGCGGCATGCAATCGACGCAAAAGACCATGTCGCAAACCCGGCTTGCTGCTTCCGCTGGGGCAGACGCCGCACTGGTGGTGACGCCGCCTTATGTGCGGCCCACCCAAGCGGGCTTGATACGGCATTTTTCCGAGGTGGCTGAATCGTCCGGATTGCCGATCATTCTCTATAACGTGCCATCACGAACGGGCTGTGACATGTTGCCGGAAGCGGTCGCGCAACTGCAGGCCAACGATCGCATTGTCGGTATCAAGGAAGCACAATCCGAGGAATCACGCATGCGTGAGCTCCTTTCGATCAAACGTGGCGCGTTTGCTGTCCTCTCCGGTGACGATCCGACGTGCGCACGTGCGATTCATGCAGGTGCCGATGGCGTGATTTCGGTCGCCGCCAATGTGGCGCCAGCAGCCATGCAGGCATTGTGCGAAAGTGCATCAACTGGAGGCGAGCAATCAATGGCAAGTCATCTAGCCGGATTGCGCGAGTTGTTTGAACTTCTTGCCGTTGAGCCGAATCCGATACCTCTGAAATGGTGCTTGCACCGGCTTGGCTTTGGTGCAGACCGATTGCGTCTGCCGCTGATGCCGATGAGCGAGTCGTATCATGCGCAAGGCGAGCGTATCCTCAAAGAATCTGGATTTCTTGAATCCGTGCGGCAAACGCATTGATTCCGGCCCAATTGACAACGGAAACCATCAAGTGAAACGAACCATCTCGATCGTCCTTTGTGCGGTTTTCGCATTATCAACTCTCGGTGCCTGCAGCTCCCTGCGTGAGCGCTTCAGTAGCAGCGGCAAGAGTGATGCGTATCAGAAGAGTGTCCAGGGTCAGCCGCTGGAGGTTCCGCCTGGTCTGGATTCACCCAATCGAACGGGTGCCCTGACGATTCCCGAGCCAAGTGCTGCGGTCGCCAATATCAAGGCTGACGCCAGTGTTCCCGCAGCTCGGATCGAGCCTTCCAAGGCGCCGCCCACGGAAGCGATGAGTCTGAGCGGTGACGGCATGCAGGTGGCTGACACTCTCGATCACACCTGGGCTCGCATCGGTCTTGCGCTGGAGCGATCAGGTGTTGCCACCATCCAGTCGCGCGATGCAGCGCAACGGACCTACGAGATCAGCGCAACGGGCGCGAAATCCCGATCGCCGAGTCTCCTCAAAAAAGTGGTGACGTTGGGTATGGCTGGCGACAAGAACGTGAAGACTGTCGTGGGCTTGCGCGTCCGTGTCAGCGGTAGCGACGGTGCGAGCAAGGTAACGGTTGAAGGCGCGACGACTGAATCTGGAACAAATGCGGCTCGCCAGGTTCTGCAAACGCTACGTCAACGCTTGTCCTGAAAATCTTTGCTGGTCGAAGGTCTGTGCGCAGGCGAGCCGGATACAACCAGCATTCGAACAATCCGCCGGGCGGCTCGTACTTGCTGGCGCACATCAGGTGATGGACCGCGTTTGATTTTGATTCCTTGGCGCATGCTCGAACGAGCGCGTGCGTCAGCGCTCAAGCAGTTCGCGCTTGTCCCGCGTGTCTCCCCATTCACTGGCGTCCTTCGCGGCCTTATTCAGTCAGATCAATTGATTGTTCAAGGCGAATTTATGACGGCTCATGTGAAATCACCCATTCGGCATAGCGCCGAACATAGGCCTTGGCGCCGGTGAGACTCTTGCAGCACGCCAATTGCGTCTGTTTGAAATCGAGACACATGGACAAGCGCAACTGATCCTTGAATTGCTCCGAGAATGAGCCACTGACCAATCGACTCGTGATGCATGAGACCAATTTGTCTCGATGGGTGCGGCCAAGCTCACAGTGCTTCAAGCGTCGACACATCATTGCTCTGGCGCGGCCATGCCAAAAACCTCGGGTATCGGCCAGCACAAATGCTACACAGCACTCAATGGCCTGTGAGTCGTTTTCTCTCAGGGCATCAGCCATCGATTGCAGTTCAATTTTTGAAAGGCAAACGAATTCAGCGTGTGCTGGTGGAATGTCACCGCGAGACATCTTCGCCCTGTCGATTCAATTGAGCCATTGCGCACGCGCAGATGACTTTTCCCTAAGGCGAGCCAGGCGTGGAGCGAGCTCCGTTTAGCGCTCAAGCAGTTTTAGCTTGTCCGGCTTGTCTTCCCATTCCTTGGCGTCTTCCGGGGCCTCGATGCGCTCGGTCAGCACCGGCCATATTTTCGATAAATCAGCGTTGAGTTGGATGAAGGCTTCCTGGCCCGCGGGAACATCATCTTCTGGATAGATCGCGTTGATCGGGCACTCCGGCTCGCACAAGGTGCAGTCGATGCATTCTTCAGGATCGATGGCGAGGAAATTCGGGCCTTCGTGGAAGCAATCGACCGGACATACTTCTACGCAGTCCGTGTACTTGCACTTGATGCAGTTCTCAATAACAACGAAAGGCATGGAAGGTCTCGTCTCTATGCTGGTCGATGGCGGCCGCCATTGACCGCATCCTGAACCGCAATCATTAAAAATTGCGCCCGGTTGGCGCTCCCTACGAGGTTCGAACTCGTGTTCCCGCCTTGAGAGGGCGGTGTCCTGGGCCACTAGACGAAGGGAGCGGTGTCTGGGACAAACCGCACGGGGCGCGTAGTATAACGAATTCGTAACTGCCGACAATTGCCAGGCGATGCCTTTGAACTTGAATGTGACCGCGGAATGAGCCCGACTGCACCGTCTCCGCACCCCTCCAATCCTGCTGACCATCCGCTAGTCCCGCGCATTATTCCGCGAGCGGAGCACGGAATATCGCGCAAGAACATATCCAATGGTGCCTTGCGTGTGCTTTATCGATTGCACGAGGCCGGCTACAAGGCATTTCTGGTCGGCGGTGCCGTCCGTGATCTGCTCCTGGGCGGTCATCCAAAAGACTTCGATATCGCCACCGATGCAACGCCGGAGCAGACTCGCGCATTGTTTCGCAACTGTCGTCTGATCGGCCGACGCTTTCGCCTCGCGCATGTGGTTTTCGGGCGGGAGATTGTCGAAGTTGCCACATTCCGCGGTGTTGGCGAAGTGGGTGACGCCGATCGGCACGTGGTCGACGGGCGAATCGTTCGCGATAACGTCTATGGCGGCATCGAGGAAGATGCGATCCGCCGTGATTTCACCATCAACGCGCTGTATTACGACATCTCCGATTTCAGCGTGCGTGATTACGTGGGCGGCATCGAAGATTTGCGCCAGCGGCGCATGCATTTGATCGGTGATCCGGAGCAACGCTACCGCGAAGATCCGGTGCGTATGCTGCGTGCGGCGCGGTTGGCCGCCAAGCTTGATTTCACCTTGTCGGCTGAAACCGAAGCGCCGATCCGTGAACTCGCTCCGTTGCTGGCCGATATGGCGCCTGCACGTCTGTTTGATGAATCCCTGAAATTGTTTCTATCCGGCCACGGCCTGGAGAGCCTGCGGCGATTGCACAATCTTGGTCTGCTCGGGCAACTCTTTCCTTCAACCGCCGAGGCCTTGGCAGGCCCCAATAGCGAACAATTTGGTCGCTTGCTCGGTTACACGTTTACCAGCACCGACGATCGCGTCCGTAGCGACAAGCCGGTCACACCTGCATTTCTTTTTGCTGCGATGCTCTGGGAGCCGGTGCGTCGCTTGGCTGAACGCTTAACCGATGAAGGTGCTGACGCGAGTGTGGCCTGGGTGAATGCGGTTGATCGGATTCTGCGCGAGCAGGCTGCTCGCGTGGCTATCCCGAAGCGATTCACCTTTGCCATGGACGAGATCTGGTTGCTGCAGTCTCGCTTCGAACATCGTCAGAAAAAGCGTGTCCTGCGCCTTCTCGCGCATCCGAAATTTCGTGCCGCTTATGATTTTTTGGTCATTCGCGCGCACGACGAGCCGGAGCTTCAGGAGCAGGTTGATTGGTGGACCGAGGCGCAGGAACTCGACGGTGAGCATCTGTCACAACGCCTCGCTAGCGTGACAACGCCTCGCGCAGAGTCTGAACCGCAAGCCAAGCGCAAGCGGTCGCGGCGACGTAAACGCAAGAGTGAAACGTCTGATGCAGCGGCGACGGAGTCCGAGTCCGAGTGAGTGCGGTGCGTGCGTTCGTGGGCTTGGGTGGCAATCTGGGTGATCCCATCGCGCAAATAAAAGCGGCGTTGGCGGCGCTTGATCGGTCAGCGCAGACACGCGTACTGAGGCATTCCGGATTTTACCGAACACCACCGTGGGGTGTGACTGACCAAGCCGAGTTCGTCAACGCCGTGGCAGAGATCGAGACCACGCTGACTCCGAGAGTTCTGCTGCACGAGCTTTTGCGGATCGAAATCGAAGCAGGGCGCATACGAGGCGAGCAGCGTTGGGGGCCGCGTTTGATCGACCTTGATCTGCTTCTTTATGGGGCATCACAGATCGATGAGGATAGTCTTCGCGTCCCGCATCCGCGCATGCTGGAGCGAGCGTTCGTGTTGGTTCCGTTGTCCGAACTTGAGCCATCGCTTAATTTGCCCGACCATGGCGAATTATCGTCACTGCTAGCAAACCTTGATACCTCGACCTGTATCCGACTTTCAGGCGTTTGATCCCCAGCCAGTCGGTCTGACTGATTTTGAGCCGCGTTGACTCTCCCACTCTGAAAAAAGACTGATGTACACAAACTCGACCACCGCGACACCGCGTGCCTCCGTCACCGCGCCGATGCTTAAGCAGCGAAAGAATGCGGGCGACAAGATCGCCGTACTGACCTGCTACGACGCGAGCTTCGCCGCGCATTTCGACGCGGCAGGAATTGATGCGGTATTGGTTGGCGATTCGCTCGGCATGGTTGTCCAAGGCCGCAGCAGTACCCTTCCGGTGACGCTTGATGACGTGATCTATCACTGCGCCGCCGTCGCGCGGGGACTGCATGCTCCGCTGCTGATTGCCGATATGCCATTCATGAGTTATCGCGATGTGCCGACAGCGTTGGCATCGGCTGCGCGATTGATTGGCGAAGGTGACGCGGCGATGGTCAAGCTGGAAGGCGCAGGTTGGGCCCTGGAGGTGATCAAGGCGCTGGCCGAGCGTGATGTCGCGGTGTGTGGACATCTCGGTCTGACGCCGCAATCAGTACACAAGTTTGGTGGTTACAAGGTTCAGGGAAAACTGGCTGAGGATGCGGAACGACTGCTCGCCGATGCGCATGCCGTCGCCGCTGCTGGTGCGGCGCTGCTGGTGCTGGAATGTGTCCCTGCCGAACTGGCCACCCGTATCACCCAGGAGGTTTCGATACCGGTCATCGGTATCGGTGCCGGTGCCGGGTGCGACGGTCAGGTGCTTGTGCTCTACGACATGCTCGGAATCACGCCGGGACGTCGACCGCGTTTCAGCAAGGATTTCCTGCGCGGACACGATTCGATCGATGCGGCACTCGTCGCCTATGTCGAGGCGGTCAAGGATTCAACATTTCCCGGGTCGGAACACGCCTGGTGAACGACGCCATGACAGTCGTCGGCAATGTCACCGAATTGCGAGCCCTGGTTACGGAGCAGCGTCGCATCGGAAAGCGGATCGGCTTTGTACCGACCATGGGTAACCTGCATGCAGGCCACTACTCTCTGGTCGAGAAGATCCGCGAGCATTGTGATTTCGTGGTCGCCAGCGTTTTCGTCAATCCCACCCAATTTGGTGTCAATGAAGATTTTTCACGCTATCCGCGCACGCCAGAGCAAGACGCGCGAGGGCTGGAAAAAAATGGCTGCGATGTGCTGTTTGTGCCCGAAGTCGAAGCCGTCTACCCGTTTGGCATCGAGCATAGCGTCCGCGTCAGTGTTCCCGATTTAGGCGATATCCTTGAAGGCGCGAGTCGTCCGGCTCATTTCGATGGTGTCGCCAGTGTTGTCGCGCGCCTCTTCAATCAGGTCCAGCCGGATGTGGCCATTTTTGGCAGCAAGGATTATCAGCAACTGTTGGTGATTCGACGTTTGAGTGCCGATCTCGGCTTTCCGGTCGAGATCGTCGGCGCGCCGATCGTTCGAGAAGCCAACGGCTTGGCCATGAGTTCGCGCAATCAGTTTCTCGATGCCGGTCAACGCGAGCGGGCTGCGAACATCCACGCCACGTTGACTTGGGTTGCCGATCAGTTGGAAGAAACGTGGACTGTCGGACCCTCTTCGGGGGCCACCGCTGGCGTCATTCCATCCAAAACCTCGACCTTGAAGGGGCTCCAGCCATCAAGGATGGAATGGGTTGAAGGAATTGAGTCTGCCGCAATGAAGCGTCTCAGCGATGCAGGGTTCGAGCCGATCTATGTCAGCATTCGCCGCGCTGAGGATCTCGGCCAGCCCACCGTGGATACGGACCACGTCTTGGTTATCTTGATTGCCGCCCGGTTGGGCGGCGTGCGCCTTATCGACAACTTGATATGGACGACTCGATCGATGTCATGAGTGGGTCGGGATTGAATGTTGTGTCGTGCTTGTACTTTTGAGTGT
>JBBSVJ010000020.1:0-25420 GCA_038233665.1 Lysobacterales bacterium | reverse complement strand
GCGTGCCATCGATCTCGACGGAGCGAGTGACAACAGCGCCATGTCGGATTATCCAAGCTGGGGCGAGCACCTGCCGCTCGGACAGAGTGAAGCACTTCGGCCTGACTCTGATCAGGATTCAGGCGAAGTCAATCTCGACGGCCTCGATTTCGCCGAGTCGGATGATGCTGAATCTCCGACGATGCAAGGGCCCGGCAGCGTAGATTCGCCTGAGGAGCTCGATCGAGTCATTGAAATCGCCGAAGGAGAAGACCTGAGCGGTCTTATTGTCGGTGAGGCCGGCCACGATATTGTTGCCGAGCATGACGTTGACGGGCTTCGCCTCGCTGAAACCACGCATGATCGTGAAGGCTCGGCACAAACGGATGAGCTGATCGACGAGCCCGGAGTCGAGGTCGACTCCGACGGCAGTCGCTGGATTGAAATCGAGGAGGAAATCGAGGAAGAGGTTGAAGAGGAAGTCGGCACAAATGCAAGCGATGCAAGTTTCCAGATCAGTGCATCGAACGAAATCGACGATGAGATCCGCGATGTTTTTATCGAAGAAGTTCAGGAAGAAATCGACAACCTGAGCGCGCAACTGCCTTTATGGCGGGCGAAGCCGGATGATCTCGAACAGGTCAAGCCAATCCGCCGCTCTTTTCATACGCTGAAAGGCTCGGGTCGACTGGTTGGCGCACTTTCGCTGGGTGAATTCAGTTGGAAAGTCGAGACCATGCTCAATCACGTTCTCGATCGCTCAATCGCGCCGTCCGCCCAGGCAATGGCCTTGGTTGAGCACGCGATCGGCGCCTTGCCGGGTCAGCTCGCTGCACTTCGCGGTGATGGAGCGCCCGATGTGGACCTGCAGGCCATCATCGAAACCGCCGAGCGACTGAGTGAAGGTGAACTTGTCTCAGTGCCGACGCGACAAGTTGCTCGCGAGACCGTCAAACGCATCGTAAAACATATCGTCAAGCGCCGAATTCCAGCGCCGCCCCGCGCCGAGGTGGTGGTCGCAGACCTGCCTGTGCCTGTCGAACTCGAAGTGGAACCACCCATTGAAATTGTCGCGGGTCCCTTGCCGGGGCTGGATCCGGTTCTGTTCGATATTCTGAAGAGCGAAACGGCGATGCATTTGAGCGTTGTCGATGAATTTCTTGCTCAAGCCGGCAACCAGCAAATGACGGTTTCCGAGCCGGTACTTCGCGCGGCACACACCTTGAGCGGTGCGATCGCGATGGTCGAAATCGAATCGCTCGCGCATTTGCTTTCGCCCTTGGAGGGATATCTCAAGCGAATGCGTGCAAGTGCGACTCCAATTGATGAAGAAGGTATTGCCGTACTCGGAGAATCGGCAAGCATGGTTCGCCAGGTGATGGACTGCCTCGATCGAGGCGACACCAACCTTCCGAACACCGACGAGCTGGCCGACCGCATCATCAATCTGCGCGATACCTTGCACGAGCCCGAAAGTGCGCTGCAGTTCTACCACCAGGAAGATGAGCTCGATCTCGATGAAGACGAGAGCCCGGCGGATGCGCAGGATGAAATTTTTGGGCAGACGCAAGCCGATTTGACCAGCGAGAGTGCGGACTCTGGCGAAGAGGAAGAGCAAGCGGACCTGACAGAAGCACTGATCGAGGGCATGCAAGACACTGCCAACTCGTTCGCCGATGCGGATGCGCAAGCAAACACCAATGCTTCGAAGCCGCCACCGGGCGTGCCTGCGGATACCGATTTTGATGCCTTGGTGGAGGCCGCCAGGGTCTTGTCAGATCTCCCGGACAAAGAGCTCAAGGCAAACCATTCAGACGCCGAGACGCTCACGTTCGAGGAAAAATCGATTGAAGGCGATAGCGTTGCGCTTGATGAATTGGACATTTCGAATGCATTCGATCTCAGCGATCTCGAACTGACCGCAGACGAGGAATCATCGGCCGAGGCCGATGATTCCGGGGTCGCGCAAGAAACCATTCTGGATAGCATCCCGGATGACGTTGAGGTAGAGGAAATCGTCATCTCCGAATCCGGTATCGAGCGTCCTGACGTCGAAACCCCAGATTCTGATGAGCGCGATGACGATGAATTCCATGCGAGCGAGACATCCTCGGAACCTGAAGAGGCAGTCGGTTCCACGGACGAAATAGAGGTGGAGGCAGAAACTGCCAAGAAGGAAATAGACGAACCACTGCCCGCCGAACAAGAATCGGCTGAGCATTCGGAATCTGCCGAGGAGAGTGAAGACGAGAGGGAGCGTGAAGCGATCGATGCGATGGCGATCGAGTCGTCTGCCTACGTCTATGCGAAGGATGCACAACCGACGGGACGTCTTGAATTACCGGAGATGGACGAGGATCTGCTTGATATCTTTGTCCAGGAAGGTAACGACATCCTTGATCATTCCGATTCAGTCATGGCCCAGTTGCGCGACGCGCCGCAGGACCGGGAAATCATTGTCAGTCTCCAGCGTGATCTGCATACCCTCAAGGGTGGCGCTCGCATGGCGGGTATCTCCCCGATCGGCGATCTGACCCACGCGATGGAGTCGCTGCTGGATGCCACCTTTGATGGCCATCGCAGCATGGACATCACGGCCATTGAAGCGTTGGAGCGCAGCTACGACAGTCTGCACGGCTTGGTTCAACGGATCGCGCAGCGCTCGGCGATCGCAACGCCTGAAAACATGATTTCCAGGCTGGAAAACCTGGTTGCGGGCGAAACCTTGGCCGAGGCGGCCGTGCTGACGCCTGATCGCGAAGACCACGCGCTGGCGGTAACTGAAGCCAAAACGGTAAAAGCACCGGTTCCGGTGCGTCCTTTGCCGACGGCCGAGTTTGAAGACGAGCCGCGCGCTCCGCAGGAAATGATCCGCGTTCGTTCGGATCTGCTCGACTCGCTGGTCAATTACGCTGGTGAGGTTTCAATCTACCGTTCGCGTCTCGAACAGCAAATTTCGACGTTCCGTTTCAACCTCATCGAATTTGAACAAACGGTTAGCCGACTGCGTGAACAGCTGCGCAAACTCGAAATCGAGACCGAAGCGCAAATCATCGCCCGTTACCAACGTGAGCATCATGAAGGTATCGAGCAAGTCTTCGATCCGCTTGAGCTTGACCGCTTCTCACAGCTGCAGCAGTACTCGCGTGCACTCGGTGAGTCGGTCTCGGATCTGGTCTCGATTCAGGGCTTGCTCGATGATCTGACGCGTCAGTCAGAAACCCTGCTTTTGCAGCAATCGCGAGTCAGCTCCGACCTGCAGGAAGGTCTCATGCGCACGCGCATGGTGCCGTTCGACTCGATGGTTCCCTCACTGCGCCGTACGGTCCGCCAAGCCGCCCAAGAGCTAGGCAAGCGCGCCCAGCTGAAAGTCGAGGGTGCCCAGGGCGAAATGGATCGAAATTTGCTCGAGCGCATGAAAGCGCCATTCGAGCACATGCTGCGAAACGCGCTAGCGCATGGCATCGAAACGCCACAACAGCGCCTTGATGCGAACAAGCCGATTGACGGCACCGTGACGATCCGTGTTTCGCGCGAGTCGACCGAAGTTGTCCTGCGCATCAGTGATGATGGACGCGGCATGGATCGGGATGCGATCCGGCGCAAGGCCATTGCCCAAGGCATGTTGAGTCCCGACGCGAAGCTTTCTGATCGTGATCTTTATGGGTTTATTCTCGAAACCGGGTTCTCCACCGCTGAACAAGTCACCCAGCTATCCGGTCGCGGCGTTGGCATGGACGTCGTTCATAGCGAGATCAAGCAGCTCGGTGGCTCGCTGGTTATCGACTCGATCCCCGGCACCGGCAGCACGTTCACTGTTCGCTTGCCATTCACCCTTGCGGTCACCCAAGCGATTCTTGTGAAGCTCGGCGAATCGACCTACGCCGTGCCGATGTCGTCAGTCCAGGGCGTCGTACGTATTGGTCTGGACGACTACAACAATCGCCTGAGCGGCGGAGAAAAAACCTACGCCTATGCCGGCGAAGATTTCAATATTTATGAACTTTCACAATTGCTCGGCGTGGCCCAGGGTCGGATCGTCGATGAAACCCAGCTGCCCTTGCTGATGACGCGAACCGGCGATCAGCGTGCTGCTGTTCGGATTGACGCCGTCGTTGGATCGCGAGAGATCGTGGTCAAATCGGTCGGTCCGCAGATCAGTTCGGTACCCGGTATTTTCGGTGCAACGATCATGGGTGACGGTTCGGTCATCATGATTCTGGATCTCGCGCCATTGGTGCGTCGTGTCGCCTCGCTGCGTGCCAGCGTCGCCGCTGGTGAAATGCTGGAAACGGCCGAGATCTTGCAGGCTCCGAAAGCGCCCGAGGTCGTGCGCAAGACCATGATCATGGTGGTCGATGACTCGATCACTATGCGCAAGGTCACCACGCGCGTTTTGGAGCGCGCCGATATGGAAGTCGTTACTGCGAAGGATGGTCTCGACGCTGTTGAAAAGCTGCAGGAAACGATTCCGGATTTGATGTTGCTCGACATCGAGATGCCGCGTATGGACGGCTACGAGCTGGCTACCTACATGCGCAACGATTCCCGCCTGAAGCACGTACCCATCATCATGGTCACTTCGCGTACCGGCGAGAAGCATCGCCAGCGCGCCCTTGAAATCGGCGTTGAGCGCTACCTCGGAAAGCCCTACCAGGAAGCCGATTTGCTTGCTCAAGTCCAGGAAACCCTGAGGTCCAAGAGCGCCGATGTCTGACAATACGATATCGATTGCCCTGCTTTCCCAAGCAGGTGAGTCCGGACGACATCTGCGCGATGCTCTGGCTGAATCCGGCACGCCGATCGTTTACGAGTCTCAGGCTGCCGATCTTGATCGCGACGCATTGGAGCAATCCGGTGCCAGCGTGGTCGTGGTTAATCTCGACTCCGAGGTGGAGGCCCATCTCGATGACGTCTATGCCTTGCTGGACGACGAGCGCTACACCGTCATCTTTGATGAATCACAGGTGTCGAGTCAGCTCTCGGGTTGGGAGCAAGCGCGCTGGGCGAGACATCTCGCGGCGAAAATACTGGGCACGGAAAACGCTGATCCGCCGCGTCCCGAAGGCGCTGAACCGGTGCCCGATCGCGTCATGCCTGCTGCACCCTCATCGATTGCTGTCGACTCATCGACGCAGATCGTTCTCGAAACGCCAACCGAAGTCGCGGCCGACGCTGCCATCGATGAGGATTACCCCGCAGTAGAGCCTGAAGGTGCACCGACGGAGAGCCTAAGCGCAACTGACCATGCGGACCTCGGCGAAGACGATGATTTTGGCGACCTTGCCAAATTGCTCGCTGACCCCGACCTGGAGTCTGAGGAAGAGATCAACGCTCAGCCAACTGGCCTTGAGACCTCGTCAGGCACGGGCAGCGAAGTCGCCGAACGCCATGGGCTCGATCTCTCGGAATTCGATGAGGTCGACGAGATTGCTGCGCTTGAACCGTCCACCACCGAAACGCTGACCGGGACCCCGGACGCACCGAGCTTTGATCTGGATTTTGATCTGGATCTGGACAGTGACGAGGAAGAACTGAGCGCGAGTCCACCAGCACGTCAAGAATCCAACTCGGGGGATGATGAGATTCTCGGTTTTGGCGATCTCGATGATTTTGCCGATGGAGAAGACATCGTCATCGAGACGGTCGAGGCGGACTTAGACAAGGAAGATCCTGCAGTCTCCGCACGATCCGACATCAGCGAGTCGTTGGAAAGTGACCAAGCCGCCGCCGGCAGTGAATTGGCGGATCTTCAACTACTCGATTTTGATCTTAGCGACGCGCCAACGGCAGTCTCGCCGGCGCAAGACTCAGGCGACCAGGCCAAAGCTCCAGTTTTTGAATCAGCCTTTGCTTGGGAGCTTGAAAACACTGACGACGACGAACATGGCAAACAGATCAGCGATGCCGACATCCCGGTAGAACCGGCATCATTCGGCATAGAGACGATCAGCGCGTCCGATTTTCTGGCTCCCGAAGCGGAGCAGGCGACAAGCGATGTTTCAGAAGCGAGTTTTTCACTTGAGCTGATTCCGCTCGAAGAGGCTGTGGCGCCAGGTTCAAACGCAGGGCTCGGCTCGGGTGTCGAAACCGAATCGTGGCTGGATACCAGCAACAAGACGGCAGTCAGCCGCGTTTGGGTGCTCGGAGCATCGATTGGCGGACCAGAAGCGGTGCGCGAATTTCTCGCCGAGATCCCCGCCAATTGCCCGGCGCTTTTTCTGCTGGCCCAGCACATGGGAGCGGAATTCATGGAAATCATGGCCCAGCAGTTGGTTCGATCAACCAAGTTGACCGTGCGCACGCCTTCGCACGGTGAGCGAGTTGGGCATGGTGATCTGCTGATCGTCCCTACGACCCATCGCATGCGCGTTGATCGCGCCGGTGTTGTTACCCTGGAATCGCAGTCGTCATCCGAGCTTCCAAATCTGCCGTCCATTGATCAGGTTTTGCAGGATGTGGCCGATCGATTCGGCGCGAAGGCTGGCGCCATCATCTTCTCCGGCATGGCAGAAGATGGCGCAGAAGGAAGCCGCTATCTGACCGAAATTGGTGGCTCGGTTTTCGCCCAGGATCCTGAAACCTGTGTTATCAGTTCAATGGTCGATGGTGTGATAGAAACCGGTGTGGTCAGCTTTATCGGCTCACCTAAGGCGCTTGCCAGCAAACTGCTCGAAGTCTTGAACTGCACGACAAAATCTTGAGGAAACCATGATGAACGATCTCCCCCGCGAAATTCGTGGCGTCATGATTCCGGTCACCGGCGGACGTGTTCTGTTGCCCAATGCAACGGTCGCCGAGGTGATCACTTACACGGTCCCTGAAAAGATCGAAGGCGCTCCCGCTTGGCTGTTTGGGCGTTTGAGCTGGCGCGGTTGGCGCCTACCGTTGTTCTCGTTGCCGATGTTGGCTGGGCATGCGACGGAGGAAGACACGCGCAACTCTCGAGTGACCGTTCTGAAAGCGCTCAGTGGCAACGCAAAAATGCCATTTATCGCCATGCTTGCCCAAGGCTTCCCGCGCCTGACCACCATCACCTCGGAGTTGTTGCTGACCACGGGCGACAATACTGAAATAGCCCCCGGCGTCCATTCAGAAGTTCTGGTTCGCGACGACAACGCCATTATTCCCGATCTGGTTGCCATCGAGCGGTTGATCGCGGACGTCACCAACGCCGTTTAAATCTTCTGCCCTTTTCGATTCACTCATAGATCACCATGAATGGCCTGCAAAGCGGTAATCGCCGCCAGGCCAGCTGTTTCCGTGCGCAAAATCCGTGGACCCAAACGCAGACCGATGAAGTCAGCCTGTTCGAGCAGGCTCAGATCCTGGTTCGACAAGCCGCCTTCAGGGCCGACCACGAGCACCGCTGAGTGGAATGATGGAAGTGTGCGAGGCGATGCCGTGCCGTGTGGATCAAGGGCAAGTCGCAGGCCGTCGCTTGCCGCCAATGACGAGGCCCAGGTAGCGATCCTGATCGGCGCATCAAGTTTGGGTAGTCGAACCCGACCGGATTGCTCGCAGGCGGCGGCGATGACTGCCTGCCAATGCGCCAAACGCCGCGCCGTTCGTTCCGCATCAAGCTTGACCTCGGTTCGGTCGGTGATCAGTGGAATGATGCGGTTGATGCCAAGTTCGGTTGCTTTCTGCAAGACCAGATCCATTTTGTCGCCGCGCGCTACGCCCTGCGCGAGCGTCAAATCGAGCGGACTTTCCCTATCTTTCGCATCGCCAAGCGCGAGAACCCGAGCATGCACCGTGCGTTTGCCCAGTTGACTGATTTCGCCTCGGAACTCACGCCCATCGCCGTTGAAGAGGATGATCGGATGTCCGCACTCGAGGCGTAGCACGCGGGCCAGATGCTCGCCCGCTTGCGCGGGCAGCAGCAGTTCGGACCCTATCTGCAGGGGTTCGAACACATGGATTCTTGGGATTCGCATGAGCGGACTCTAATGTGAAGTTTTCATGGGCCGGGCGAGCGATCGCCAGGCACGCTTTAATCGTCACCATTATTGCTGTCAACCGGGTGCAATCAGAGCAATGCCGTCACTACTTGCGGCCTGAAGTACAGCAAACCAAATCAGCGTGCTCAGGCGACGGCTTTCTCGATTCCCTCGATGGCAACGTCGACCATCAGATCAATCTCGGCCAGCGTCATGCAATAAGGTGGCATGAAATAGACCACGTTGCCGAGTGGACGCAAGATAACGCCGCGCTCCAAGCCATGCAGATAAACGCGTAATCCGCGGCGTTCGCTGGAAGGAAATTCCGCTCGAGTTTTTCTGTCCCGCACCAGCTCGACCGCTGCGATCATGCCAGTCTGACGGATATCCGAAACATGTGGGTGGTCAGCCAGCGCGGCCAGTCTCGACGCAAGATGCGCAGCCAAAATCCGGTTCCGTTCAAATATCGGTTCATCCCTGAATATGGCCAGGGTCTCCAGCGCGGCACGGCAGGCGAGTGCATTGCCGGTATAGCTGTGCGAGTGAAGAAATGCTTTGCCTGCTGAGTACTGCGCATAAAAAGCGTCATGAACACGGTCGTTGGTGAGCACGGCGGACAGCGGCAACGTGCCGCCGGTAAGTCCTTTCGACAAGCACAGGAAATCCGGCGTGATGGATGCTTGCTCACAAGCAAACAACGTGCCCGTCCGGCCGAAACCGACCGCGATTTCATCGGCAATGAGATGTACGCCGAACTCGTCACACAGCGCGCGCAAGCCGCGCAGATAGTCGACGTGATACATGCGCATGCCGCCCGCGCATTGCACCAGTGGCTCGACAATGATCGCGGCCACTTCGAGTGCATGCGTCTCCAGCAGCTTGCGCATTCCCAGCAGACGCCGCGTTGCATGATCGGCGGCGGATTCTCCCGCTTCGCGCTGATAGGCATCCGGTGAAGGTGCGAGAATCGGCTCAAATAAAAGGGGCGCGTAAGTTGCCCGATACAAGGCAACATCGCTAACAGAAAGCGCGCCAACGGTTTCGCCGTGATAGCCACCACTCAACGCGATAAAACGAGTTCTCCCCTGCTGGCCATGATTGCGCCAATAATGAAAACTCATTTTCAGGGCAACTTCGACCGCGCTCGATCCGTTGTCGGCATAGAAGACCCGTGACAATCCCGGCGGGGCGACAGAAACCAATTGCTCAGCCAGCGCAACGGCAGGTTCGTGGGTCATGCCAGCGAGCATGATGTGATCGAGCTGGTCGAGTTGGTCCTTGAGGCCGGCGACAATGCGCGGATGTCGGTGACCGAAGATATTCGTCCACCAGGAACTGACCGCATCGAGGTAACGTCGTCCATCAGAAGCATGCAACCAGGCGCCTTCAGCGCGCTCGATGGCGAGCATCGGAATCGTTTCGTGATCGTGCATCTGCGTACACGGATGCCAGACAACGGCAAGATCGCGCGTCGCCAGCGACAGGTTTCGGGGGGCGGGGGAGTTCGACATGGCTTTGCTATGATCAACGCCCAACCCGCCTCCGCACAAGCCGCCATCATGCAAAACCTGATCGAGCCCGCTTACATGGTTAATCGTATTGCCGCTTATCGAGTTCAGCAGCCGGCTCGCGCCGCGCGTTGGGAAACTACAAGATCCACGCTTCAGGTTGCCAAATCCCGGCTTTCAACAGTCGAACGGCTGAACCGTTCGGGCGGCGCGCGCGCGCGCGGATTCACCCTCATCGAAATCCTTGTCGTGGTTGTCATTCTCGGCATTCTTGCGGCGATTGTTGTGCCGCGGGTGATGGAACGACCGGCCGAGGCGCGTATTGTCCGCGTAAAACAGGATCTGCAAGGTGTGACAACGGCCTTGAGCATGTACAAGCTCGACAATCATCGTTTCCCGAGTGGCGAACAAGGCCTGCAAGCACTGGTCGTCAAGCCGTCTGGATCACCTGAAGCGCCCAACTGGAAGGGCCCTTACCTCGATCGCTTGCCGAAGGATCCCTGGGATCATCCCTATCAATACCAGCAACCCGGGCAGCATGGAGATATCGACATCTACAGCTACGGAGCCGATGGCCGACCCGGTGGTGATGGCGATGATGCTGATATTGGAAATTGGGAAAACTGATGTGGTTTTTACCAGTGTGCTGACCGCGAATCCATGAACGTGTGGGTATTTTCGTGCAAGCGTCGGATGTGCAAAGACATCGCTGCTTTGCGTCAGCGAAGGGAATTGCCAACACGCGGACCTTCAGTGGCAAATCCAATCCGTGAGCCAAGGCAAAAATCAGCGCTGGAGAATCCGCACCTTCGTCTCTGCCAAGGGCTCGCTACCGCATCTGCCGGATTTTCGCTGATCGAAATTCTCGTCGTCGTCGTCATCGTGGCGGTGCTCGCGTTGGCAGTCACGATCAGCATTGCGACCGCTGGTGGCGAGCGCCAACTGACTCGCGAGTCGGAGCGGTTCCAGGCGCTGCTGGCTCATGCCTGCACCGAGGCCGAGTTGACCGGCCGCGAGATCGGAGTTCGTATCAGCAGCAATGGCTATGCGTTTGCCATGCTCGGATTCGACGGCTGGATGGCGAGCGAACAGAAAGATGAGTTGCGCCCGCGCACTTGGGTTTCCGGGCTGCAACTGAGCCTCTACCGCGATGGTCGAGAAGTACGCTTGGCCGGTGATGAAAGCGAGTCTCCTCAAGTGGTCTGCTTTTCATCGGGCGAGCTGTCGCCCTTCGTATTGCGCATGCAGCTCGGCGACGCGCCCAGTCGCTATGAGATCCGCGGCGAGACGGACGGCAGCATCAAGATTGATACGCTGGCACTTCAGCCATGAGCCGGTCGAGAGGATTCACTTTGCTTGAAGTGTTGATCGCGCTCGTTGTGGTTTCGCTCGCGCTGCTCGCTCTGACCCGTACGGCAGGCGGGGAGATCAATCGTTTTGATGGTTTGCGTGAACGCACGCTGGCGGCTTGGGTTGCCTCGAACGTCCTCAATGAAACGCGCATCGGAACGCCGTTTCCTGCGGTTGGAAAGCGCGATGGGCGGACTCGCTTCGCCAACCTCGACTGGCGCTGGACGCTTGAGGTCAAAGCCACCGATGACCCGGCCATGCGTCGCCTGGATGTTCTAGTCTTTGTCGGAGAAGCCGCCGAGCCGAGTGCGAGTTTGAACGGCTTTGGCAGCATTGAGCCTTCGCCATGACCTTCCCTGTGCGTCCCACGCTCGCTCGTCGAGGCGGTTTCACATTGATCGAAATTCTCGTTGCCCTGGTGATCTTTGCCGCGATGGCGGCGATAAGCTGGGGAGCATTGAGCCAGATTGCGCGCACCCGCAGCGCGCTGGCTGCAGAACAGGATCGGTTTGCGCAGATCGAACGCAGCATGAGTGATCTTGAGCGTGATCTTCGTCAAGCCATTTCGCGACCGCTTCGCGGCAACTATGGCGAGTTGGTTCCGGCCTTGCTTGGCACCAGCAATCGCATCGAATTGAGCCGCCTCGGCTTCGCCAATCCGCGTGCCGAACCGCGCAGCAATATCGAGCGCGTGCTTTACGCAATCGACAACAACACGCTGCGCCGCGGCCGTTATGCGGTGCTTGATCGTGCCGCTGGCAGCGCGCCCGAATGGCGTGAGCTGCTTGATCAGATCAGCGAGCTGCGTCTGCGCTATCTGGCTGCCGACGGCAGCTGGCGCGAGCAATGGCCGCCGCGTGACACGCCGCCTGAAGAGTTGCCGCGTGCCATCGAGTTGCGCCTGCAGCTCGATGATTTCGGCGAGTTGCGACGAGTGGTTGGCCTGCCATCGACTATTCCACTCAAAGGCGTGGGTGCGAACGGTACGATCGACACGCCGATTCTGCCGACTGAACCTCTGCCGCTGCTCGGGCCCGCGGGTAAGCGGCCATGAACGGCCCAGACCGCCAGCGCGGCGTCGCCCTGCTGATCGCCTTGTTAGCCGTCGCGCTGGCGGTGATCTTGATTGCGTCCCTTCTCGATCGCGGTGAGCTGGCCTATGCGCGGACTCGCAATGTGCTTCGCGGCGAGCAGGCAATCGCCTACTCCGAAGGACTCGAAGCCTATGCGGCTCAAGTGTTGCAACGCGATAGCGAAGACAATCGCGCGATCGACACATTCAGCGATTCCTGGGCGGTGCCCTTGCCACCGCAGGAGGTGCCTGGCGGGCGCATCAGCGCGCGCATGAGCGATCTAAATGGATGCTTCAACCTCAACAATCTCGCAGCGGACCCAACAGGGATCTGGCGCAAGCGCATGCAAAATCTGCTGGTCGCCTTGCAACTCGATCCATCACTTCGCGGTGCAATCGTCGATTGGCTTGATAGCGATGGAAGTATCGATCCTGAGGGAGGCGCAGAAGACAACGCCTACTTGGCCCAAGCCGTTCCCTATAGGACCGCGAATCGGGCTTTCGCACATGTCTCCGAGCTGCGCTTGGTGCGTGGCGTCAGCGGTGAGGTTTACGCGCGGCTCGCGCCTGAAGTTTGCGCGCTGCCGCCGGGCACCTCGATCAACTTGAACACGGCAACGACCGCGGTATTGATGAGCATCGATTCACGCATGACGGCGGTGCTCGCCGAGCGGATCCGGCAGAACCATCAGGCGCGCTGGGCTGATGTCAAAACGGCTTTGAACGAGGTGGCGCAACAAGGCGTTATCAACATCGATATCACCGGTCTTGGGGTTACCAGCAGCTATTTCCTGGCTCGTGGTGAGATCACCCTGGATGGTGTTCCATTCGGATTTTCCACAGTGCTGGAGCGCGCGATTGGCACCACCCGCGGCGGCATTCATGTCCTTTCACGCAGTCGCGGCAGCGAAGATGTTCCGGCAAGCGTGCTCGCCGGTGCGCTCAACGCCAAACGATAAGACAAAGGCGAGCATCAGGCGGCGAGCAACTTTCTGCGTTCTTCTACAAGCAATCGCTCGTTGACGCGGATGAACTCGGCAAGCAGTTCGTCTTTTGGCGAACTGGCAAGTTCAGCCTTGGCGCAGCGGATCCATGCTTCGAGGCGGGTCAGCGTCTTTATTGCGGCGAGTGTTTCGCGGGCTTCTTTTCTCATGATGATTTCCTGAAACTGCGGCGATCGCTGCTCGGGCAACGGAATGGCAACGAGGTTTGCTGCAAGTGAAATTTCATCATCGGCCAACCCGACGCGACTGTCACTGGGGTTTCGTCGCGTTGTCGTGTAGGAATATTCCTACAAGGCACGCCTCCATCCATTGGTTTCAAGGGGCCTCTCTGGATTTTTCGGCCGAGCGAGCGGCCTGAGCGGCGATCGCATCATCAATGCCTGCCTGATTCATGAGCGGCATGCGAAGATGGATGGCGTCGATCGCATCGGGTTCGGCTGTGGTGCTTTAATCAAGAACCCTGCCGGTGCTCGATCGCCCATCAAGGAGTTCTCATGGAAACATCCGTCTCGCCTCGCTCATCCTGGAAACTCGGCGGCGCGATTGCCGTAGTTTTGGTCGTTCTGGCGCTGATTCTCGCCCTGATGTGGTGGTGGGATACCGAGCCGGATTATTTCGACCCGATCAAGATCACCCAACAACGCGCGACGGCGAAACAGCAACCCGTCGTGGTTGGCTCGGCGACTACCAGTGCGCTCGTGCACGGCGTTGAAGTCATGCTCGACAAGCGCGGTGGCTACTTGAGCAATGACAAGCTGTCGCCAGGGGTGTTGATGGACAATATTCCGAACTGGGAATTCGGCGTTGTCACCGCCTCACGCGATCTGACCCGCGCCATGCGCAATGAATTCAGCCGATCACAGACGCAGTCGGTCGAAGACAAGGATCTGAAGGAGGCTGAGCCGCTGATCAGCTCGCCGAATGATCGATGGCTGCTGCCAAGCTCGGAAAGTCAGTATCGCAAGGCGATCGAGCGTATCGACAGCTATGCGGCGCGGCTGGCCGACAACAACCAGGATGATGCGCAGTTTTATGCGCGTGCGGATAACCTGGTCGATTTCCTCGCGGTCGTATCGACCCGCCTTGGCTCGCTTTCCCAGCGCCTCTCGGCAAGTGTTGGGCAGATGCGTATTGATACCGATCTGGCCAACGATGCGAACGCACAGCAGTCGACGCCGACAGCCAGTTCGCGCATTGTCAAAACCCCGTGGACGAAAATCGACGACAACTTCTACGAGGCGCGCGGCTATACCTGGGCACTACGCGAGCAGCTCGAAGCGATCCGCGTGGATTTTGGCCCGGTGCTGCGCGACAAGAACGCTATGATCAGCCTCGAGCAGGTGATCCGCGAGATTGAAGAAGCACAGAAACCCTTGAGCAGTCCGATGGTCTTGAACGGTTCGCCATTCGGTTTCTTCGGCAACCATTCGCTGGTGCTGGCCAACTATATTTCGCGCGCCAACGCGGCCCTGATTGAGTTGCGTGAGTTGCTCAAGCGCGGGTAGTTTTTGCGTCAATCGGCAAGCTAATTGGCAAGCCGGGATGGTAGGCGCTATTCGCCGCGATGCTGTTGGTCTCAAGACAGCAGGATCGCGAGTGATGCCGCGTCTTGCAACTTCTTCGCCTTTCCTCACTCTCCTTTGACACGCCACTTCCTGCGGCTTGCCCTTATGGGCCAGCTGCGCTGTTCGTTCGGACATCCTGGCTCCACAGTCCAACTGCCCACTCCCGACCGAGCAATGTGATTTTCCGTGCTCTGCTGCGAATCATGCACAGACACCGGCAAAATCAGGCAGGCATCAGGATGATGCAAACGATGGTATTCAGGGCAACAGGTTCACAGCGGGCGCGATTTGCCGAGCTGATTGAGCAGCATCGCAAGATCGTCTTCAAGGTCGCCAACAGCTATGCGCGACTGGCCGATGATCGCGCCGACTTGGCGCAGAAGATCAGTGCACAGTTATGGCGCGCGTTTCCTGGTTGCGACGAAGCGCGCGCGTTTTCAACCTGGATGTATCGCATCGCGCTGCTTGTCGCGATCTCGCATCTGCGCAATGCCGAGCGGCGCGATATGCACACAGTACCGCTCGATGAATACGCGAACCGAGGTGATCTCGTTGGCAGCATCATGGAGTCAGCATTTGCAGTGTTTCGGGGAAAGCGCTTGACCGCGCCGGCCAAAACAGAAACCCTCAGGCCATCCACTCCGGATCAAACAAGGAAACGCCGATGACTATCGAAATTGTGCACGAGTCTTCCGCCAAGCGTTTTGTTGCAGTCGTCGAAGGGCAGGAGTGTGTGATCGATTATCAACGCTCCGGCGACACGATGACGATTACCCACACCGGCGTACCAGCCAGTCTTGGCGGCCGCGGTATTGCCAGCGAGTTGGCCAGATTTTCACTCGATACGGCCAAGGAGCAGGGCTGGCAGGTGGTGCCTGCCTGCTCGTACGTGGCCTCGTGGATCGAGAAGCATCCCGATTATCAGAAGCTTCTCGCTTGATCCAGCGCTTGCTCAGCCTTCTGCATCGAGGTGGCGTTGCACGCCGGCGAGGATTTCCTGTTTCGCGGCGTCGGCATTGCCCCAGCCTTCGAGCTTGACCCATTTGCCCTTTTCGAGATCCTTGTAATGCTCGAAAAAGTGACCGATGCGTTCGAGCCAGTGCTTGGACACCTGTTCGATATCGTTGATGTGGGCGTAGCCCTCAAACACCTTGGGAATCGGCACGGCGACGAGCTTTTCGTCAGCACCTGCTTCATCGGACATGCGCAGTACGCCAACCGGACGGCAACGGATCGCCGAACCGGGCACCAGCGGCAAGGGCAGGATCACCAGCACATCGAGCGGATCGCCATCGCCGCCCAAGGTTTGCGGAAGGTAACCGTAGTTGCACGGATAGCGCATCGGCGTAGACAGCACGCGATCGACAAAAATCGCGCCGGTGGCCTTGTCGACCTCGTACTTGACGGGCTCAGCGTCCTTCGGAATCTCGATGATGACGTTGATTTCGTTCGGCACATCCTTGCCGGTGGAGACGAGTTGCAAAGCCATTGAGGGCTCCTTGATGACGGTTTTGAGTGCTCCGCAAGATATCTGCGGAGACCACGAAAATGGGGCGCCATCATACGGCAGTCCGTGCTGCGTCGCCGCATCCTGAGGGCGGTCCGTGCTGCGGTCGGTCCGTAGGCGCTATCCTCACGCTACCCAGCAAGCAGGAGCATTCGATGACCGTTCGCCACGTCGACGTCGCCATTATCGGCGCAGGAACGGCCGGCATGTCCGCCTATCGTGAGGTGCGCAAAGCCACCGATCGCATTGCCCTGATCGAGGCAGGCGCCTTCGGTACGACCTGCGCTCGGGTCGGTTGCATGCCCTCGAAACTGCTGATCGCTCCGGCACACGCGCGGCATCGCTTGCAGGTGTTGCCAGAGTTCGGTATCGCAAGTTGTACTGGCGAAGTTGATGGCGTGGCCTTGATGCGCCGCGTGCGTTTCGAGCGTGATCGATTCGTCGGTTTCGTCGAGGAGGCGGTTGATGGCTTTGATCAGCAGCACATTGTTCGTGCAAGAGCATCCTTCGAGGATGCGCATACGCTGCGACTGGATCCGCCCGACGCGGGCGTCGAGGCGTCATCCGGCGTTGAACGCATTCGCGCCGAGCGCATCGTCATCGCGACCGGTTCGCGCCCGAATATTCCCGAATCGCTCAAGGCGGCCGGCGATCGCTTGATCGTCAACGACGATGTGTTCGACTGGCACGATTTGCCCAAATCGGCTGCCGTGTTCGGGGCAGGGGTGGTCGGCATCGAACTGGGCCAGGCCCTGCATCGTCTGGCGGTGCGCGTGCATCTGTTCGGTCGTGGCGGTGGTGTCGCCGGGATTTCAGATCCTGACGTCCTCCGCTATGCCGCGCGTATCTTTGCCGCGGAGATTCCATCCAGCCTCGACGCACGCGACGTGCGCATCAGCCGTGACGGTGAGTGCGTGCTCGTGCAATTCAGCGATGACCAAGGCATCGCGCGCAGCGAGCGTTTCGAATGGCTGCTTGCGGCAACCGGGCGCGTTTCAAATGTCGATCGCCTGGGCTTGGGCGACAGCGGCATCAAGCTCGATTCCCAAGGGATCCCGCAGTTCGATCCGCTGACCATGCAGACCAGTGAAAAACACATCTTCATCGCGGGTGATTCTGCGGCGGATCGACCCGTTCTGCATGAGGCAGCCGACGAAGGTCGGATGGCCGGACAAAACGCGGCGCATTATCCCGAGGTTATTGGACACGCGCGACGTTCACCGCTCGGGATTGTATTCAGCGATCCGCAGGTCGCGTTTGCCGGTCAACGCCACCAGGAGCTGGTTGCTGCGAACATTGATTTCGCAGTGGGCGAAGTCTCGTTCGAGGATCAGGGGCGATCACGGGTCATGTTGGTCAATCAGGGGTTGCTGCGGGTCTATGGCGAAAACGGCACCGGACGTTTACTCGGCGCCGAAATGATCGGTCCTGAAAATGAGCACCTGGCCCATTTGCTCGCTTGGGTCATCCAGATGCGCATGACGGTGGGTGAAGTGCTCGAACTGCCGTTCTACCATCCGGTGATCGAGGAGGGTCTGCGCTCGGCTTTGCGCCTGCTCAACAAGACGCTCGGGTTGGGCCCGAAACCGCCACCCCATTGCATTGATTGTGGCCCCGGAGCCTGATTCTTCCGCCGGCTAGAGCAGCGGGCCGAGCAGGCGCAGAAAGTCTTCGAGAAATATTTGTGAGCGCGGACGACGCTGCCATTCATCGCGATCGATCCAACTTGACTGCTCGATATAGCAAAGCTGCAGAGTCTGCAGCTTTGCGCAGAAAGCGGCATCGTAGACCAGCAACGAAATCTCGAAATTCAACCACAGGCTGCGCATGTCCACATTGACCGAGCCGAAAACACTCGTGTGCTGATCGATGGTGATGCTCTTGGTGTGCAACAGGCCGCCATTGAAAGAAGCAATGCGGGCGCCCGCATTCAACAGGTCGGCGTAGGTCGCGGCACTCGCATAACGGACCAGTACCGAGTCGTTTTGCGCCGGAACGACGAGGGTCACCGCGACGCCGCGTTCGGCCGCCGAGCGCAAGGCCAGCAAAAGCGAGTCGTCAGGAACGAAATACGGAGTCGTGATGATGATTTCCCGGCGCGCCTCGTAGATTGCGGTCAGCAATAGCTGACGGATCGCCTCGGGCTTGAGACCCGGTCCTGAGGGGGCGATCTGGAGTCGCGCGCCATTTTCGTGATTTGGCGCGCTCGGCAGAGGTGCCTCGAACGGTTTGCCACTTTCGATCGCCCAGTCGGATTCAAACACGCCATCCAGGGAAGCGCTCGCAGGACCGCTAATGCGAATCATCGCGTCGACCCACTCGCCAACATGCGCGGATTGTTTGAAGGTGCGCGGATCGACCAGGTTCTGACTGCCGGTGTAGGCGATTGCACTGTCGACGGTGGCGATCTTGCGGTGGTTGCGCAGGTCGGCCCTGGAAAACAACGAGGCCAACAGGCCGGTTGGCAGCGCTGCACGGATCTCAATCCCGGCATCACGCATGCGCGCGGCTTGCGCGCTGGCAAGAAAGGCCTTGCTGCCGATCGCGTCGCACAAGGCTCTGCAACGGACGCCCCGTCCGGCGGCACGGACAAGGGCATTGATGACGTCTCGTGCCCAGCCCTGTTCATCCCAGATATAGAACGACAGATTGCAACGCGAGGTCGCGGTGTCGATGTCGGCGACCAATGAGGCAAACAGGGCTTGTGCCGAATCGAACAACGCAATGTCTTCGGCATCCTGCACGGGGAACCCGAACAGTGATTCGGCAAGGCGCTCGATGGAGCTACGCTCCAGCTCGGATTTGGCGCTGCGATCCGTGGCCAGAGTAGCCAAGCCGGCCTGCCAAGTACTCAGCGCCGCCGTGCTGGCGTGCATGCGCGCTGAGCGTCGGGAGCCAAGTCGCTTCTCTCCGAACAACAGGTAGAGTGCGGCACCGAAAAATGGAACGCTGATGATCACCACCAGCCACGCGCTGGAAACGCCGACCGGCCAGCGTCGGCTGATCACGCGCAGAGACAACGCGACAATGATCAACCAATGACCGATCAAGATGAGCGTCGAGGTCAACTCGAGCGAGCCTCAAGGTGCATTGTCAACGTCGTTGCGTGATTGGCTGATCTCTCGAAGCACGGCCCGATGCGCGGCTTTAGATACGAGGACGACGGCGATCACGCCGATCGCGCTGCCTGCGTAGATCAGCCATTCGTGCAGCTGTACGCCTTGGCCGCTATCGAAGCCTCCGGTGACCAGTTGCTTGCCGACATGTCCGAGATAAACCTCGATGGCGAAGTGTGAAACCAGGGTCAGGCTGGCCAACATGAATCCACCGAACCGCACCCCGGCGGCACCGAGCAGGTAGCTCACCAAGGCAGGATTCAGCGGGGTCAAACGCAACAGGAATTGCAGGCGCAACTCATTGCCGATGACCGCTCTCTGGATCGCGTGCAACAAGGGGCGAGTTTCCAGCGCTTGCTGAATCGGTTTATGCAGCAGGCGGCGGGCAAGAAAATATTGCAGGGCTGCCGCCAGCATGTTGGCAATGAGCAGCAAGCCGATACCCCAGAGCAGGCTGAACAAAGCCCCCGCAGCGAGGCCAAAAAGCGATTCTGGGATAAGCAGGGTAGTGCCGACAATGACCATGCCGACAAACGCCAGCCGGCCCCAAGGTCCGAGCTGCTCGATCCAGGCCTCGATCGCCATGAGATGGTGTTCGGTTTCGTGACCCACCACGACCACTGCGATGACAATCAGGATCACCGCCAACGCAAGAGGCAAAATCGATCTCAGCTCGCGGCTGAGCAAGCGCCGTCGGTGTTCGGCTTGGGGGAGCGGATCAGAGGGGAGACTCAAGCGCGCTCCCCCTCGATCAGTCTGCGAGAAATCATCAGATCTATTCACTCTGGCCTGGCGCATTCATGAACGATCCGGTGGGGCCAGCGAGCACGCTCAGTCAAACAAGGCGAGTAATTCGTCACGAGACAGCGAGCGGTTCTCGGCTTCGCCGCGGCGCCGATATTCGTAAGTGCCGGCGGCCAAGCCACGATCGCCAATGACAATGCGATGCGGGATGCCAATCAATTCGGCGTCGGCAAACATCGGGCCCGGACGCAGCCCGCGATCATCCAGCGCAACTTCGAAGCCGCGCGTGCCAAGTTCCTCGTAAAGACGCTCGGCCTCCTCACGAACGGCCGCACTCTGTACCATGTTGATCGGGCAGATCACCACGTGCCAAGGCGCCATCGCCTCGGGCCAGATGATGCCCGCGTCATCGTTGTTTTGCTCGATCGCTGCCGCCACGATGCGGCTGACGCCAATTCCGTAGCAGCCCATCGACAACGTGCGTGCCTTGCCCTGATCATCGAGCACGCTAGCACCGAGCGCCTCGGCATACTTGCTGCCGAGTTGAAAAACATGGCCAACTTCGATGCCACGCGCAATCGACAAGCTGCCGCGACCATCCGGCGACGCATCGCCTTCGACCACCTTGCGCAAATCGGCAATCCGCGTAATCCGGGCATCGCGCTCCCAGTTGGCATCACGAAGGTGCTTGCCTTCGGCATTCGCGCCGCAGACAAAATCGGCAACCAGCGCGGCGTCGCGATCGACGATGACCGGAATGGACTCGGGCAACCCGACCGGGCCGATAAAGCCGGGCTTGCAGCCGACCACCTTTTCGATTTCAGCCTCATCGGCAAGGTTCATCTCGTCGGCAAGCTCCTCAAGGCGCGATACTTTGATCTCATTGAGTTCATGGTCGCCGCGCACGCACAAGGCGACCAGACCGTTCTTGCCGCGCACTAGCATGGTCTTGATGCAATGACTCGGATCGACGCCTAGAAAAGTCGAAAGGTCGGATATGGTCTTTTGGGTGGGCGTGTCGACCGTCTGCACTGCGCCACCCGCACTCGGCCGTTGGCTGATCGGAGCCATCGAGACAGCCTTCTCGACGTTCGCCGCATAGTTGGAATCCGAGGAAAATGCGATCGCGTCCTCGCCCGAATCTGCGAGCACATGAAACTCGTTCGAGGCGCTGCCGCCGATTGCGCCAGTGTCGGCATCAACGGCACGGAAACGCAAACCCAGGCGCGTGAAGATGCGTGTATAGGCATCGACCATGTTCTCGTATTCGGCGGCCAGGCTCTCGCCATCGATATGGAACGAATAGGCATCCTTCATGAGGAACTCGCGTGCTCGCATGACCCCGAAGCGTGGCCGGATCTCATCGCGGAACTTGGTCTGGATCTGATAGAAATTGATTGGCAACTGCTTGTAGGATTTGAGCTCGTGGCGAGCGAAATCAGTGATCACTTCCTCGTGGGTGGGGCCATAGCAGTAACCGGCCTCCTTGCGATCCTTGATCTTGAGCAACTGGCCACCGAATTTTTGCCAACGACCGGTTTCTTCCCACAACTCCTGCGGCTGGATCGACGGCATAGAGAGTTCGATCGCGCCGGCGCGGTTCATCTCCTCGCGCACCACGGCTTCGACCTTGCGCAGCACGCGCAAGCCAAGTGGTGACCAGGTGTAGATACCCGAGGCGAGCTTGCGGACCATGCCGGCGCGCAGCATCAGCTTGTGGCTGATGATTTCGGCGTCGGCGGGAACTTCCTTGACGGTGGCGAGATGAAATCGGGATAGGCGCATGGCATCGCTTCGATCGCAGTGGATCAGCGAGTTTACAGAAGCGCGGGCATTTTCACCGCAGGGGCGACGATCGCATTCGGTCGCCCGCTGGAGATTGGCGCATGGCTTGCAATGACTCGGGCCACGCACCTTCTGGAACCAGTAAGAATCAAGCTGTCGGCATGTCGTGCAGCGGCACTGATCAGCCGCAGAACAGTTTGATCTGATCCTTGGTCTTGTTCAGATTCATCTGATAATTGACCTGGGTTTCCGGCAAGGCATCATCGTCAGGTAGCGAGGCATTGTAGATGCCGAGATTCTTTTGCGCGGCTGCACAGTTGCGCTTGATCTCATCTTCGCTGTAACCGGCTGCCGCAGCCATCGACTGGCCTTCGGTTTTCGCTTCTTCAACCGGTGGTGCTTCGGCGCTGGTTACCCCGTTGTGCACATTCAGCTTCGTCGCGCCTTGAATGTTGGACGGAGGTGGAGTGTCCGAGAAATGCTTGGTGCCATTGCTATCGGTCCACGAATAAACCTGTTGTGCCACCGCAGGGACGGCGCTCAGGCAGGCAAGGATCAGTACAATCGAGATGGGCTTCATGATTTTCTCCGCGTCGGTGCGAGCCGACTGTTGGGCCCCGAAACAGGACACTGGATAGCACTAGTTTCGTTATCTGACAAGCACTTCGGCGGTAAATCGCAACGATCAGTTAAACTCATCTCACTTTCTTCTATGGCATTGCGCATGCAAGAAACACCCTCCGCGCCACGCAAGCGACCACGCGGTATTTACCTGCTACCCAACCTGTTCACCACGGCGGCCATGTTCTCCGGGTTCTACGCGATCGTTGCCGGTATCGGTGGCCGCTATTCAGAAGCCGCTTTGGCCGTTTTCATCGCTGGCATCCTGGATGGGCTGGATGGTCGGGTTGCGCGCATGACCAACACGCAGAGCGATTTTGGCGTTCAGTACGATTCCTTGTCGGATCTGGTCAGCTTTGGTCTGGCTCCGGCACTTGTCATGTACACCTGGTCGCTGTCCTCGCTGGCCGAATACGGACCGGTCTGGGGCAAGGTCGGCTGGGCGGCTGCATTCATCTATGCCGCATGCGCGGCCTTGCGTCTGGCTCGTTTCAACACCCAGGTCGGGGTCATCGACAAGCGCTACTTTCAGGGCTTGGCAAGCCCTGCGGCGGCAGGTTTGTGCATGAGTTTTGTCTGGTCGGTCGAAAAATTCGAGCGCAGCGGATTCGATGTCCAGTTCATTACCCCGGTGATTGCGGTTGTCGCGGGGTTGTTGATGGTCAGCAATGTCCGCTACTTCAGTTTCAAGGCTTGGCCGATGTCTGACCGGGTGCCTTTCATCTGGATTCCGGCCGTGGTGCTGATTTTTGTCGCGCTCGCCCTGGATCCCGCGCGCATGTTGTTTGCGATTGCCGCGCTGTACGTGCTGTCGGGGCCGATCATGACGCTCTGGGGGTTGCGTCGCTGGCGCGAGCGACGTGCGCAGCGAGCGGTCGAGCGCAACGACAAATGAATTCGGTGTCGGCCATTGAAGCGCCGGTGCCGGCGGTCAGCGAAGCGCGCGCGCTGGCCTTTCTTGCCGATCTTTCTGAAACGCTGGCGGTATCGCTGGATTTGCGCCAGACCCTGACTGAGGCGGTCAATCGGATCGCCGAGTTCATGGATGCCGAAGCGGCATCGCTGTTCCTGCTTGATGAGGACGGCAAGATGCTTGAATGCAAAGTCTGTGTCGGCCCCATCGATATCGCCGGTTTGCGCATTCCGCTGGGGCAAGGCGTGGTCGGTCGTGCGGTTGCCGAGAATCGCAATCAGGTCGTCGCTGATGCACTGAGCGATTCGCGCGTGGACCGCAGTAATGATTCCGATACCGGCTTCGTCACACGCAGCTTGCTCTGTGCGCCGTTGGCGACCGCCAAGGGCCCTATCGGCGCGCTCGAAGTGGTCAATAAACGCAGCGGCGGCTCGTTCAGCGCGGACGATGCCGAGATCCTGCGCCTGGTTGCCGCGCCCACGTCACTGGCGATCAACAATGCGCGCATGGCCAACGAGTTGGTCCAGCAGGCGCGCATGAAGCGTGAATTCGATCTGGCCCGGCGCATGCAGAAGTCACTGCTGCCGAAACGCCGCCGTGATGGTTTCCCGCTGCTTGGGGTCAACCTGCCGGCACATGAGATTTCAGGAGATTTCTACGATTATTTCGATTTGCCCGATGGCCGCATCGGTTTCTTTATCGGCGATGTATCCGGCAAGGGTCTCGATGCCGCCTTGCTGATGGTGCGCGTTGCCTCGTTGCTGCGTTGGGTCGGCAAGGATTCCACGCCGCCCTCGGAATGGCTGGTGCGGGTCAATGAAGAGTTATGTCACAGCAGTCTCGATGGTCGATTCGTTTGTGCCTTGGTTGGTCATTGCGATCGCAATGCCGAGCGTGTGGAAATTGCCGCTGCGGGTTTTCCTCCGGCCATGCTTTACCGCAATGGCGAGTTCACGGAATATCTCTCCGGCGGCGCACCCCTCGGAATCCTCAGTGGCATGACCTTCGAATCGCAAGTGATCGATCTGCAGGGCGGTTCGCTGTATTGCTTTTCAGATGGGGTGACCGATGTGCGTGATGCGCAGCGACGCACCATCGGATCGGAAGGTGTGCGCCAATTGATCAGTCGCCACGCCGGCGCATCTGCCGAGCCCCGTTTGCGCGGAATTTTTTCCGAACTCAAGCAACTTCGACTGGTTGATGACACGACCTTGTTGCTGATCGAACGCATGCAAATGCATGGTCCGGAAATTTTGCTCAAGCGGCGGTTCCCGGCCCAGCCCGAACAAATGCGCGAGATCCGCTCGTTGTTGCGTGGGGCGCTCGATGATGCCGGTGTGGATGCCGAGGTCCGGGACAAACTGGTGCTAGCTGTCGACGAGGCGTGCTGCAATATCATTCGTCACGCGTACGGGCCGGCGTGCTCCGGCGATATCGATCTGCGCGTCAGCAACGATAATGGCAAACTTGAATTCCGCCTGGTCGACTCAGCACCCTTGGTTGATCCGGATTGCGTGCGCGCAAAGCCGCTCGGTGAATGCCGCAGTGGGGGGCTGGGAGTGGCCTTGATCGATACGGTCATGGACGACTGGAGCATAAAAACGCGGCCAGATGGCTGCGGCAACCGGCTGATCATGCGCAAAAAAATTGGCGTCATGAAATCCAAAGGGGAAGATCACGAATGAACGCGGTAGCAACGGAAACCATTGACGGATGCACCTTGATCCGCTTGAGCGGCGAGGTTGATCTGTCCTGGTCCCAGCAGGTGCGGGAAGCCGTACTCTCGGCCCTCGCTGAAAGCCGCCGGGTCGGAGTAATCCTGAGCGAAGTCAGCTATATCGATTCATCGGGCATCGCGGCGCTTGTGGAAGGTTTCCAGAATGCACGCACCAGCGGCAGCGGTTTTGCCCTGGTCGCCATCAGCGATGCGGTTCGTGCGGTGCTTGAGTTGGCGCGCCTCGATCGGGTGTTTCCGATCGTCGCCGACGTCGCCGCAATTCCCGAGGCCATTGGTTAGCCGACTTGGACGCCTTGACCCGTCCCCTTGCGAAGATTGGCCGGATTTCGGTCGATGCACTCAGCGGCATCGGCTATGCGGCGATGTTGTTGGTTGAATCGATCTATCTGGCTGCCATGGGTTGGCGCATTGGCCAACCCCTGCGCTTGCGTGCGGTCGCCGAGCAGATGCGCCAAGTCGGTGTCGACGCGTTGGCCATTGTCTGCCTGCTCGCGTTCACCGTCGGCATCATGCTCGGTATCCAGTTTGTCTCGGCCCTCGGTGAATTCGGCGCGCAATCCCAAGTCGTGATCGCG
>JBBSVJ010000019.1:0-25791 GCA_038233665.1 Lysobacterales bacterium | reverse complement strand
CTTTTGACGGGCCACGGCACCCGGCACATCAATCCTGACTGGTATGTCTTGCTTGGCTATGCGCATCGCACGCTCCTCCGTTGTGGCGCTGAGGTCGAACAAGCGGCCTAACACCTGAATTAAGCCGACCCGCTCGAGAGGCCAGACTGAGTCTTGAAACTACGAAGCGGGTTCGGCTTGAATGAATTGTTAGACGTACGCTGTTAGTGTGGCCCTGTCGATATGTGGGACTGAATAACACGCGCGATTGAAGCAACCAGATCATCGCGTTTGTCCGGTGTCAAGCTCGGCGCGGTCGTGTAAACCGCGACAACGTAGTCTCTTCCATCCACGACAAAGAAGCCGATGTCGTTGCGGCCGCCATTGGAGCATGTTCCTGTTTTCTCACCCACAATCCACTCCTTTGGGAAGCCAGCCCTAAGAGTGTTATCGCCCGTCTCGTTGCCAATAAGCCACCGCTTAAGCTGCAACACCGAAGGCGGCTTGAGTGCCCCACCGTATAGAATTTGTGAGATTGTTTTACCCATAGCTGCTGGGCTGGTTGTGTCTCTTATATCGCCCGAAATATTGCTGCTCATCTCAGTCTCTTTCCGGTCTAGCCGGCTAATCGAGTCACCCAGGTCACGAAAATAGCGTGTAACTCCGGGCGGGCCGCCTACTTCTCTCAGCAAGAGATTGGCGGTTCCATTGTCACTGAGTTGAACAGAAGCTTGAGCCGCCTCCATTACGGTCATATAGCCAGTTGGCAAGTACTTCTCCGCGGCAGGCGAATACTCGACAATCATGTTTGAGTCATAGGAAAGCCTACGATCCGCGCTCTCTTGGCCACGATCAATACGACTTAACACAAGCGCCGCCAGTGGGAGCTTAAACGTCGAGCACATGGCAAAGCGCTCGTTAGCTCGATTACCGCCTAGGAAATGACCTTCTTTGTCGAAAAGTGCGACGCCAATCTTGGCTGTGTTCTCCTTTTCAAGCTCCGCTATGCCAGGTGACAGATCGATGTTGTTTTTCCCCACGGCAGTTTGAGAAACTACGAACAGGGCCAGAAGTATGAGGGGCTTCACTTTATCTTTCCTTGAGCAACGAAGAAGGTAGGGGCGTACGTCTAACACCTTGTTAAGCCGCGTGTGTCAACACGTCGGCTTGAACTATTAGTTGGGCCAAGATTATGCCGAAGTGATGCACTTTGGAAGACCGATACGTTGCAAGTTCGCGCTTGAACGCGCGAGGAAGCCAGGAACCACGCAGCGCGGCCGACAGCTTGAGAACGACCGGCGCCAAGGCATGCGCAATGATGCGACATGCGATTGCGCCACTGGTGCCGATGGGCTTGCCCAAGAGCGACCAACGCCACGAGGAACAACGAAGATGCGTGGAACGACTGCGCCGCTGATGCCTATGCACTCGCCCGATGACTACACCCGAAGCGAACTGCACGAGCCGCGCTGAACCCGACAGAGACCTGAGAGCTATTGCCGGCCCAACTACTATTCGATTGCGGAATGGAATCTAATCTTGCTGCCTAATCTGCGCTGCTGCGACCCCTCTGTAGGATTTTTCCTACAAGAATCAACAGCATTCTGCCATCGCGCTATCTAATCTCGCCGTCTAATCTAGCGAAATTGCGAGATTGGGATTCGAGATGAAATATACATCCAACGGTGAGCAGGAAGATACCCGTGTCGGGCGTGAGCGCCCGCGACTACTTGACACGCTACGTGCTCGGGTGCGGCGACTAGGACTCTCAATCAGAACTGAAACGACCTATGCAGACTGGGCTCGTCGATTCATCCTCGCAAATGGAAAGCGCCATCCGCGCGATATGGGTGCAGTCGAGGTCGAACGTTTCCTGACCGATCTTGCAGTCAAGGGCCAGGTATCCGCATCGACCCAGAACCAGGCCTTGTCGGCTTTGCTTTTCCTCTACCGGGAAGTGCTGGGGCAGGATTTGCCTTGGATGAATGATATTCGACGCGCAAAGAAGCCTGATCGCTTACCGATTGTGCTTTCGCGCGATGAGGTTGTGCTGGTGCTGAGCAGTATGAGTGGGGTCACCTGGTTGATGGCTAGCCTTCTCTATGGCGCCGGCCTTCGTCTCATGGAGTGCGCACGCATGAGGGTTCAGGATGTCGATCTTGTCCGTCGCGAGATTCTCATTCGACACGGCAAGGGAGGCAAGGACAGGCGATCTGTATTTCCGGCTGTTTGCGTCGAGGCGATGAAGTTGCAACTTGCTCAGGCACGCATGCTGCATCAGCGTGATATTGAGGCAGGATTCGGTCGGGTTTGGTTGCCGGATGCTTTGGAGCGAAAGTACATTGGAGCTGCGCGCGAGTGGGCGTGGCAGTACATTTTCCCGGCATCGCAGCGTAGTCTCGATCCGCGCAGTGGCAGCGAACGCCGCCATCACCTGCATGAGACTGTCTTGCAGCGGGCTGTGAAGACGGCGGTTCGCAAGTCGGGCATCGAAAAACACGCCACCTGCCACACCTTGCGCCACAGTTTCGCCACGCATCTATTGGAGTCGGGCTCAGATATCCGCACGATTCAAGAACTGCTCGGTCATTCCGATGTTTCTACGACGATGATCTATACCCATGTTCTCAATCGTGGTGGTGCGGGTGTATTGAGTCCGCTGGATCGGCGTTGAGAGGCGGTGGTGCTGGTGTCCGGATGCAGGAGCAAAGGCGCTAGCTAGACGCGCCACTGCTGCAACTTGCCGTTTGCACCAATCGCGTTGCGAATGTCCGCTTCGACATTCCCGGATCAACTCCAGGACAGGCTCTATCTTCGCAGACTTTCTTCGCAGTCTGTCTGCGTAGGGATGAGAAGGGTTGAGAGATGGCGCTAAGGTTGCGTGTGGCTATGAAGACGTGGATAAGAAAAAGGCCGGCGAAGGCCGGCCTTTTTCTTGATGCATCACCGCCTCAGCGGCGCTGAGTTTTGCCTACTTCAAACCGCGGTATTCCAGCAAGGGCTCTACGCTGGGATCCTTGCCGCGGAATGCTTTGTACATTTTGGCAAGGTCTTCAGTGTTGCCGCGCGAGAGCACTTCGTCACGGAATGTCTGGCCGTTTTCACGGGTCAGGCCGCCGTGTTCCTTGAACCACTGGAAGGCATCATGGTCGAGGACCTCACTCCACAGGTAGGCGTAGTAGCCGGCTGAATAACCGCCGCCCCAGATGTGTGCGAAGTAGGGTGTCTCGTAGCGTGGTGGCACCTGGGCCATATCGATCTTGTAGTGCTTGAGGGCATCGGCTTCGAATTTGTCGACATCCTGCAGCGGCGCGTCGGCGGGCAACTCGTGCCACGCCTGATCAAGCAGCGCGGCACCGAGATACTCGACGGTCGCATAGCCCTGATTGAACGCGCGTGCCTTGATGATCTTGTCGACCAACGCCTGCGGCATCGGCTCGCCGGTCTCGAAGTGCTTGGCGTAGTTGGCGAACACTTTCGGATCCAGCGCCCAATTTTCGTTGAACTGCGAGGGGAACTCGACGAAATCGCGCGATGTGTTGGTGCCGGCGATGCTCGGGTATTTCACGTTTGAGAACATGCCGTGCAGGGCGTGACCGAACTCGTGGAACATCGTGGTGACGTTGTCGAAGCTGAGCAGCGCTGGCTGACCATCGGCCGGCTTGGTGAAGTTGCAAACGTTGTAGACGACCGGTTTGGTGCCAGTCAGGCCGTTCTGTTCAACGAATACATCCATCCACGCGCCACCAGCCTTGCTTGGACGCTTGTAGTAATCGGCGTAAAACAGGGCCAGTTGCTTGCCGTCGGCATCGAACACATCAAACACGCGGACGTCGGGCTGATAAACCGGCAAGTCGTGGCGCTCCTTGAAGGTCAGACCGTAGAGCTGGTTGGCGGCGAAGAAAACGCCATCTTTAAGCACACGGTCGAGTTCGAAGTAGGGCTTGATCGCCGCATCGTCAAGATCGTATTCGGCTTTGCGTACCTGATCGGCGTACAGATCCCAATCTGCGGCGGTGAGCTTGAATCCGCCTTTCTGTTTGTCGATCACTTTCTGGATTTTGGCAGCTTCGCTGCGTGCTCGCGCGGTGGCGGCGGGGACCATGTCGGTCATCAGCTTGATGGCGTTCTCGGGTGTCTTGGCCATCTGATCGGCAAGGCTGTAAGACGCGTAGTTCGGGTAGCCGAGCAGCTTGGCGCGTTGCGCGCGCAGCTGGGCCAGACGCTGGATCGTTGCACGGGTATCGTTGGCGTCGCCCTTGCTGGATCGGGTCTCCGAGGCTTCAAGCACTTTCAAGCGCAAATCGCGATTGTTGAGCGATCCAAGTACCGGTTGCTGGGTGGTGTTCTGCAATGTCAGCAGGTACTTGCCATCGGCCAGTCCCTTGTCTTTTGCAGCCGTGGCAGCCGCTGTGGTGCCGGCCTCGCCAAGGCCATCGAGCATGGCTTTGTCATCCACCTCGACCGCAGCCGCATTGGTGCCGGCGAGCAACTTGTTCTGGAACTCGGTGGAAAGGGTCGACTCCTCCTTGTTCAGCGCGCGCAATTCGGTTTGATCGGCTTCACTGAGCTGGGCGCCGGCACGCACGAAATCGTCGTAGGTTTTTTCGATCAGGCGCATCTGCACGGGATCGAGGCCGCTGGTATCGCGGGCGTCGTAGACGGACTTGACGCGCTCGAACAGCTTTGCGTTCAGATGGATCGCATCACCGTGTTCGGCCATCTTTGGAGCCAGCGCGACCTGCGCGGCTTGCAAGGTGTCATTGGTGTTCGATTGCGCGAGGCTGAAGAAGATTCGGCCAGCGCGAGTGAGCAGCTCACCGGTTTTCTCCATGGCCAGCAACGTGTTGTCGAATGTCGGCGGTTCGGGATTATTGGCGATCTTGTCGATCTCGGTGATCTGTTGCTGCATGCCTTCCTCGATGGCCGGCTGGTAGTCGGCATCGCTGATCTTGTCGAAAGGCGGCGCCTGCATCGGCAGGCTGCTGGCGCTGAGCAAGGCGTTCACGGGTGCGGCCTCCACGGGCGCGGCGGCGGGTGCAGCGGGAGCGGCGGCTTGCGAGGGTGCACTATCCGTCGATGGAGACGAGCAGGCAGCCAACGCGACAAGCAGCGCGACGGCGAGAGCGGATCGGATCATGTAAAGACTCCTTGGGGCCAAAGGGACCCGCACAATAGTCCTGAATGAGCGATTTCGCCAAGTGCGAGAGGTCACCCCAACCTAAATCGGGCGCTTTTGAAGCGGGCGATCGCATCGCCAGTGCAGCGGTTGCGGGTATCTGCGCCGAGTTGCAGCGATAATGTTCGGGTTCGCAGAAGGGGAATCTGATGACGCTATTAAATGGCTGTCTGTTTGCGTTGCTGGCCGCCACGGGCTCGGCACACGCCGTTGAGCAGGTCGAGAAGAGTGTTCTGATCGTCGCGGACGCGAAAGCCGGCTTTCAGGAGGCCCATTACGGCGAGGGCGGAAAGCTCGCCGTGCATTTCGAGTTCAACGATCGCGGTCGCGGGCCGAAGCTCGATGCGAGCTACTCGCTTGATGCCAACGCGCTGCCGACTGCGATCGAATTGAAAGGTGTCGACTATCTCAAGGCGCCGGTGTCCGAAAGCTATACGCGCCAGGGTGATGCACTCGCGTGGAAAAATGCGTCCGAGGATGAAAAGCGCACGCTATCCGGCCCGGCTTTCTTCCTCGGTCTCAACCAGGTTCCGGAAGATTCGATTTTGCTCGTGCGCGCCTTGCTCAAGGCGCCCGGTCAGAAGCTATCGCTGATTCCGGCGGGCGAGGCGAGTATCCACAAGCTGGCCAGTACCGAGGTCAAGGGCAAAAACGGATCGAAAACCGTCGATCTATATGCGATCAGCGGCCTCGATCTGCTGCCGAGCTACGTCTGGCTCGATCAGGATCAACGCTTCTTCGCCGCCTACTCGGGCTGGAGCACGCTGATCCGCGAAGGCTATGAAGATTCAATCGGCACAATCGGCGCGCGCCAGCAGCAGGAAGAAAAGCAGCTTGCCGAAACACGTGCCAACGAGCTCACGCGCACGCTGACCGCGCCACTGCTGATCCGCAATGTGCGCGTATTCGATCCGCCGAGTGGTGAGGTAGTCGATGGTCGCTCGGTATTGATCGATGACGGCAGAATTGTTTCGATCGGATCGGCGAATGTTTCGTCGCTGGACGGCGTCGAGGAGCTCGATGGCGGTGGTCGTTTTCTGATGCCGGGCTTATGGGATATGCACGTCCACTATTCCGGTGGTGCCGATGGCCTGCTTGATCTGGCCTCGGGCGTGACGACCGTGCGCGACATGGCCAATCAGGTCGATACACTCAAGGCAGTAATCGACGCCATTGAGGCGGGCAAGGATATCGGTCCGCGCATCATCCGCGCAGGGATCATTGATGGCAAAGGTCCGTTTGCCGGGCCGACCAAGGTGCTCGTCGATACCGAGCAGGAAGCGCTTGATGCAGTAAAGATGTACAAGCAAACCGGGCACGAGCAGATCAAGATCTATAGCTCGGTGAAACCTGAGTTGATGCCGATCATCGCCAAGGCGGCGCATGAGCAGGGCATGCGTGTGAGTGGCCATGTGCCGGCCTTCATGACCGCACGTCAGTTTGTCGAGAACGGAGCCGACGAGATCCAGCACATCAATATGCTGTTTCTCAATTTCATGTTCGACAAAGTGCAGGACACGCGCACGCCGGCGCGTTTCACCGCGGTCGCCGAATACGGAGCCGCGCTCGATCTCAGCTCGCCGCCGGTGCGTGAATTCATCCAGTTGCTCAAAGACAAACACATCGTGGTCGATCCGACGGTCGGTACGTTCGAGGACATGTTCCTGAGCCGCCCCGGCGTGCCGGGTCCTGGGTTTGCCGCGATCGCCGATCGTTTTCCGACGACTTGGCAGCGACAGTTCCGCTCCGGCACGGGTGGCCTCGACATGAAGGCCGGGCAGCAAGCGTTGTTCCGTGATTCTTACCAGAACATGGTCAATCTTGTCGGCGTGTTGTATCGCCACGGTGTGACTATCGTCGCCGGTACCGACAACCTTGCCGGCATGACCTTGCCGCGCGAATTCGAGCTTTATGTCGAGGCTGGCATCCCACCAATGGACGTGTTGCGCATCGCCACCACTGGCAGCGCGGAAGTGATGAGCCGCGAGGATGACTATGGCCGCGTCGCTCCGGGCTATGTCTCCGACCTGATCCTCATCGACGGCGACCCGACCATCAACATGGCCGATATCCGCAAGGTACGAACGACCATTCGTGGTGATCGTTTGTATCAAGCCGACGCCTTGTTCAAGGCGGTGAGCATCAAGGCGGCGCAATAGCCGCAACGAAGCAAAAGCCATCGCAGGCGGCGCGCAGCTTCGGCGCATTTCGTAGGAGCCTCGCCAGGGGCGAGCTTTCCCGTTGGCCTTGTCGGAAAGCTCGCCCCGGGCGGGGCTCCTACATAGAGCACGTACCAAGGCTGGGGTCTCTCTCGGCTGTAATGCCGCGCTGCAACAAGGTAGGCTTGGCGGATGACCAATCCCCTTAGTGATACCGCAGACAGCCTGCGCTCGATCGATCTTCCCGATACCGACAAAGCCCTGCGTGATGATGTCAATCGCGTCGGTTCGCTGGTCGGTGAAATCCTCGCCGAACAGGAAGGTGAGGCGTTTTTTGATGAGGTCGAACGCATCCGCGTCGCGGCGATTGAACGACGCCAATCAAACGCCAATACGGATGCCATGTCGGTCGAACTTTCTGGCGTCGATGTGGCCCACGCAACCGCTCTGGTACGCGCATTTTCCACTTACTTTGGTGCGGTCAACGTGGCCGAACGTGTTCACAGAATCCGTCGCCGTCGACACTACGAAATGGTCGACGCCGCACCGCAGCCCGGTGGCTTGCGGGATGTGGTCAGCTCGTTGCGAGAAAGCGGCATCAGCGAGGACGCGTTGCGCGATTGCCTGGCGCGCTTGAGTATCGAGCCGGTGTTTACTGCGCATCCGACCGAAGCGGTCAGGCGAGCATTGCTGGAAAAAGAAACCGAGGTCGTTCGCGCGTTGGTCGCCGATATCGATGGCGGGCGCACACCGGTCGAGCGGCGCTCGGATCTCGAACGCATGCGCATGGCACTGACCGCGTCGTGGCAAACCGCCGAGTTCGCCCTAGACAAGCCCAGCGTCAGCGACGAACTGGAGAATGTCGGGTTCTATCTGACGGATGTGCTCTATCGCGTGGTGCCGGTGTTTTACGAAGTGTTTGCCGATGCGCTGGCCGATGATCCAACTCAGGTTGATCTGCCTACTTTGTTGCGTTTTGGCAATTGGGTGGGCGGCGACATGGACGGCAATCCAAACGTTGGCGCGGAGACCATTGCCGCCACGCTGGCGACGCAGCGTCGCCAAGTGCTGAAGCTGTATCGGCGCGAGGTGTTCCAACTGGGTCGATTACTGAGTCATTCCTTGTCGCGCGTCGGGTGTTCGGGCGATCTGCTTGCGCGAACCGATGTCTATCGCGCAATGCTGCCGAGCGCATCGGCGCGTCTGCGTGCTCGTCACGAGGATATGCCGTATCGACAGTTTCTCAAGCTGGTTCGCGAGCGCCTGGCTGAAACCGAGCGCGGCCAGGAAGGTGGCTACGCCGATGCAACAGCCTTTATCGAGGACATTCGCATCGTGGTCAAGAGCCTCGCGGATAACCGCGGCGTTCACGCCGGCTGGTTTGCTGCGCGGCGTTTGCTGCGGCGTGCGGAAACCTTCGGTTTTCATCTGGCCACTCTCGATCTACGTCAGGATTCGGGCATCCACGATGCGGCGTTGGGCGCATTGCTCAAGGATTCCGATTGGCCAACACGTGAGGTCGATGAGCGCGTCACGCTTCTGAAAGCGGTGCTGGCTGATCCGAGCGCGGTGCAAGCGAGCAATGATGAAATCGCGCGCAAAACGCTGGCGGTTTTCCGCACCGTTGCACATTTGCGCCCACGCTACGGCGAGCAGGCGTTCGGTCCGTACATCGTCAGCATGAGTCGCAGTGCCGCTGATGCACTGGCGGTCATTGCTTTGGCGCGCATCGCCGATTGTGTGGATGGATCCGGCAATGTGCCGCTCGATGTCGCGCCGTTGTTTGAAACCGTGGCCGACCTCAACGCGGCCGAAGCCGTGGTCACCTCGTTGTTCGCCGATTCGGCCTACCGCGCGCATCTTGCGGCGCGCGGCGACAAACAGATTGTCATGCTCGGCTATTCCGATAGCGCGAAGGACGGCGGCCTCGTCGCCTCACGCTGGGCCCTGCAACAAACGCAAATTGCACTGACCCGCCTGGCCAGGGAATCTGGCGTGCGCATCATCTTTTTCCATGGTCGCGGCGGTTCCGCAAGTCGCGGTGGCGGCAAGACCGAGCGCGCAGTGATCGCCTCACCGCGAGGGTCGGTCGATGCCACCTTGCGCCTGACCGAACAAGGTGAAGTGATCCATCGCAAGTACGGCATCCGCGCGATCGCCTTGCGCAATCTTGAGCAAATGACCGGTGCGGTGATGCGCGCCACCCTGCGTCCGCGACCGCCAGAACCGCGCGAAGCGCAGTGGCGTTCGATGGCATCGGCGATTGCCGGTGAGGCGCGCAATCGCTATCGCGGATTTGTGCATGAAAATGTCGACTTCACCGAGTATTTCCGCAAGGCGACGCCGATCGATGTGATCGAGCGCTTGCGTATCGGCTCGCGCCCGGCGCGGCGCGGCGGCGCGGGTGGCGTTGAAAGCTTGCGTGCAATCCCCTGGGTGTTCGCGTGGTCACAAAACCGGGCTGCCTTGACCGGCTGGTACGGCGTTGGCAGTGGCCTTAAACATGGCATCGAAACCTTTGGTCGCGAAGCGATGATCGAGATGACCCGCGACTGGCCATTCTTCGCCCAGCTCGTTGACGATGTGGAAATGGTTTTGGCCAAGTCCGATCTCGCCATCTTCGAACGCTACTCACGACTCGCCGGTGATTTGCACGAACCCTTTTTCGAAGACATCTGCGCCGAGTTCGAGCGCACACGATCGGCGATCCTCGATCTCAAGGGCGAAGACGAGCTGCTCGCCCACGATTTGCGCCTGCGCCAGTCGATCCGCCTGCGTAATCCCTACGTCGATCCAATCAGCCTGATCCAGGTGGACCTTCTCTCCCGCTGGCGTGAAACCGAGCGCAAGGATGAAGATCTATTGCACGCCTTGATCGCCACGGTCAACGGAATTGCGGCGGGAATTCAGAATACGGGTTGATCCACCAACAAGCGAAACGACTGCCTTTTGTAGGAGCCCCGCCAGGGGCGAGCCTTTCGGCAAGGCGAAGAAAAAAGCTCGCCCGTAAACGGGCTCCTGCAGAAGTGCGGAATATTGCATCGGTAGAGCGAAACCCGCGTCCCATGGCTGCCTTTTGTAGGAGCCCCGCCAGGGGCGAGCCTTTCGGCAAGGCGAAGCAAAAAGCTCGCCCGTAAACGGGCTCCTGCAGAAGTGCGGAATATTGCGTCGGTAGAGCGAACCCCGCGCACATACGGGGGTTTCGCCTTGCCATGTTGGCTCGATCAGGCTTGTTCGGCTTCCGGCTTGGTCGCGTAGCGATACAGCAGCCAAGCGATGAAGCTCAGAAGCAGCAAACCGAGCCACCCACCGAACTGCATGTTCTCGGGTAGGGCGAGTACATCGGCGCGGCCGGTGAGGACGATCGGGATGGCGATAAAGATGCCCATCAGCGCCTCGCCGGTGATCAAACCGGCTGAGAACAACATGCCTTTGCGATGGATGATGCCGTGTTGCTCCTCATCCTTTGCGCCGCCCATCTTGCGCTCGACGATGTAGGCGAGCAGGCCACCGAGAAAGATCGGCACCATCAATTCGATCGGCAGATAGATACCGATGGCGCAGGCGAGCACGGGAATACGGAATTTCTTGCCTGTGGCCTGCAGCCAGGAATCGACGGCGATGATGACCGCACCGATGGCGGCGCCGATACCGATCGTTGTCCACGGCAGTTCACCGCCGAAGATGCCCTTGGCCACCAAGGCCATCAGGTTCGCTTGCGGTGCGAGCAGCGGATTCGGATGTTCCGCCGTCGGTACGCCGATGCCATACGCATGTAGCAGCAAATTCAAGACCGGCGCCATGATCAAGGCCGATGACACGGCGCCGATGGCCAGCATCAACTGCTGTTTCCACGGAGTTGCACCGACAATATGGCCGCATTTCAGATCCTGCAGATTGTCGCCGCCGATGCAGGCGGCACAGCAGACGACAGCACCGATCATGATGGCCGCTACCGCGCCGATCGGCGAATCACGACCGAGTAGCAACACAAGAATCAGCGCGGCAAAAAGAATCGTCGAAATCGTGATGCCGGAGACAGGATTGTTTGACGAACCGACCAGGCCGGCCATATACGCCGAGACGGAGACGAATAGAAAGCCCGCGACAATCATGATGATGGTCATCGGAATACTGGCGGTCCACTGCTGCACGATGCTCTGATAGAGCCACAACAACGGCAGGGTAAACAGCACAAGTCCAATGCCGATGTACTTCATCGGGATATCTTTTTCAGTATGGGCGACGACGGTGGTGACGCCCGAGCGTGTCGCATCGAGGCCGCTCTTGATTCCCGAGAACAGCGATTTGCGCAGCGAGATCAGGGTCCAGATGCCACCAATCAACATGGCGCCGACACCGAGATAGCGGATCTGCGCCGACCAGATCATGTAGGCCGCATCTTCCGCACTGGCGCCGACAACCTGGGCTGCCAGTGCAGGATCGGTTTGCAGGAAAAAACTGCTGTAAATGGGAATGGCAATATTCCAGCCGATCATGGCGCCAACGAGGACAACAATGCCGATATTGAGGCCAACGATATAACCGACGCCAAGCAGCGCCGCCGAGAGGTTTGTGCCCATATAGGCAATTGCTTTGCCGACGTAGGTGGCGCCGGCGGCAGTATCCGGAAACAAACGCATGCCGCTGGCCGCGCCAACCTTGGCGAAGGCGCCCAGCGCCGCTGCAATGCCGAGAACTTTCAAACCCTGTCCCGGGTTTTCGCCGGTTTTCAAAACTTCCGCGGCCGCCTTGCCCTCCGGAAACGCTAGGCCCTGATCGACAATCAACGAGCGCCGTAGCGGGACCGAAAAGATCACACCGAGCAAACCGCCGAGGCCGGCGATCGCGAATACCCATTGATATTCGAATTCTTTCCAATAGCCGAGGATGACCAGCGCCGGAATCGTGAAGATCACACCCGAGGCAATCGACGAACCCGCCGATGCGCCGGTCTGCACAATGTTGTTTTCAAGAATGCCGCCACCGCCGAGTAGACGAAGCACCGCCATCGAGACCACCGCCGCCGGAATCGCCGAGGCGATCGTCATGCCCGCGAACAGGCCAAGATAAGTATTCGCCGCCGCGAGAATGACGACCAGCACGACCGACAGGACGATCGCGCGCAAGGTCAATTGCGGCGCAGGTTCAGCGATGACGCTCATGGATCTCTCCCCGTGTGATGCCGATCCGTCGACGATTTATTTCGTGTGTGCGAAGCGCGCAAGCGAGTTTTACTTGGACCCCTGCGAACCTCAACGCGACTCACGTCGGTATGACGACCAAGGAAATAATTCTGCCTCGCGAGCTCCGTGGTTGCCGAGGGTTCCCGCTCCTCGGCTCAGCGTGCATAGTAGCCCGCAATTCACTCGACGCAGCAATCACGATGAAGCCGATTCCCAGCAAGCCCGAGATCGACGAAAAAGACGCCGCGCGCATGCCGCGACAGATTCCCTACATCATTGGCAACGAGGCCTGCGAGCGCTTCAGTTTCTACGGCATGCGCAACATCCTCACGCCTTTCCTGATCACCACGTTGCTTCTGTATGCGCCGATCGCCGAACGTGCAGGTATCGCCAAGGATGTTTTTCACACCTTCGTTATTGGCGTGTATTTTTTTCCGCTGCTGGGTGGCTGGATATCGGATCGCTTTTTCGGCAAGTACCACACGGTGTTGTGGTTGTCCCTGCTGTACTGCGTCGGCCACGCCTGCTTGGCGATTTTCGAGTCCAACCGCAGCGGTTTTTACGCGGGTCTGTTTCTGATCGCACTCGGTTCGGGCGGTATCAAACCGCTTGTATCGGCTTTCGTTGGCGACCAGTTCGACCAGCGCAACAAGGCCACCGCAAAAGTTGTCTACGACGCGTTCTATTGGACGATCAACTTCGGATCGTTCTTCGCCTCCTTGTTGATGCCGCGCATCCTCACCGCGTGGGGCCCGGCTTGGGCATTTGGTATCCCTGGCATTCTGATGTTTATCGCGACGGTCATTTTCTGGAGTGGACGCAAGAAGTACGTGCATGTGCCGCCCGTAGCCTCCAATCCCGATTCGCTACTCAACGTCGCGCGGACTGCGCTGCTTGCACCGGGCAATGGCCGCAGCGGACTGATCCTTGCCGCACTAGGTGGCGTAGCGGCCGTCGGCATGTTTGCTGCGTGGGCGATCTCGCCAGGTTGGTGGCCCGAACATTTCAGCTTCGTCATCACCTTCTGTCTCGCTCTCGGCCTATTCATTCTGTTCGGCGGTTTCGGCACCTCGCTGCAACTGGAACGCGCGCGCGGATTGCATCCCGACCCGGCCGTTGATGGCGTGCGCGCCGTGCTGCGCATCCTCATCGTGTTCGCGCTGGTCACCCCATTCTGGTCGCTGTTCGATCAGAAAGCCTCGACCTGGATCTTGCAAGGCAACGCGATGTTGATGCCGCATGATTCATGGTGGTGGCCAAGTTGGCTGGTGCAGGAGCCGGCCCAGATGCAGGCGCTCAATCCGCTGCTGGTCATGCTGCTGATCCCGTTCAACAATCTCGTGCTGTATCCGTTTCTGCGCCACTTGGGGCTGCAGGTTACGGCCCTGCGCCGGATGGGTTTTGGTATCGCCTTCTCAGGCCTCGCCTGGGTGGCCGCCGGGCTGATCCAGCTCAGCATCGACGGCGGCGATCCAACCTCGATCGCTTGGCAGGTACTGCCATACCTGTTGCTGACCTTCGGCGAAGTGCTGGTCTCGGCGACCGGTCTCGAGTTCGCCTACAGCCAAGCGCCACCCTCGATGAAAGGCACGATCATGAGCTTCTGGCTACTCTCGGTGACCTTCGGCAATCTCTGGGTTCTGCTCACCAACGCCGCGGTGCGCAACGATGCGGTCACCGCCCGCATCGCCGATACGGGATTGAGCGAAAACGCCTTCATGATGTTTTTCTTTGCCGGGTTTGCGTTGCTCGCGGCGCTGGCGTTTGCGATGTATGCGAAGAGATATCCGATGACGGATCACTATCGGACGGTGTAGGCGCTACGCTCGATCTCCAGGCTCCTACGTCGCGCGACACCGATGCCGGGTTTCGCTCGCTTTCTTCCTCTCGTCACCCCTGCGAAGGCAGGCGCCCAGTGCCTTTTCTTGGTTTGGATCTTCCGGCACTCCGTGTAAAGACACCCTGTCGAGTTCCACTCGCCATGCATGGTGAGCGTCGCTCGCCGGGGGCAAGTGAAAGTAGGCAGGGATGCCGCGCTTCGGAGGCGCACAACGGAGCGCAGAAATATCACCAGCGCACCCTTACACCATCAACAACTAGCGAACCTCATCCCTCAACACAATCAAACCGTCGATCCGAATCAACCTCGGCTTCGTAGTCCACATCATCGCGATCAAAGCCGAAAAGTTTGAGGAACTCGTGTTTGTAGCCGGCGTAGTCGGTGACTTCGCGAAGGTTTTCCGTGGTGACTGTGGGCCAGACCGTTTGGCAAGGTTCCTGGACGTCAGCGCGGAGTTCCCAATCGTCGAGGCGGATGCGGCCGTCGTCATCGGTTGCCGCTGAAGCAGCATCGGCGCGATAGAGGCGATCCCGGAAAAGTCGGTTGGCTTGTTCAATCGGATTCTCGTGGATGCCTTTCTCTTTCATGATCTTGAAAGCGATCGACACATACAACGGAATCACCGGGATCGCAGCACTGGCCTGGGTCACAACCGACTTCATCACACCCACATAGGCGTTCAAGCCGCGATGACGTTCGCGCAATTGTTTGGCGGTGTTATCGAGGTGCTGCTTGGCGCGGCCGAGGGTGCCGTGCCAGTACATCGGCCAGGTGATCTCGGTGCCAATGTAGCTGTAGGCGATGGTTTTGGCGTTATCGGCGAGTACGCCAGCGGCGCTCAGCGCATCGATCCACAATGCCCAATCCTCACCGCCCATGACGGTAATGGTGTCCTTGATCTCCTGCTCAGTGGCGGGCTCGACGCTGGCTTCGATCACGGTGTCCTTGTTGGTATCGACCGAGGTGTTGGTGAACGTTTCACCGATGGTCTTGAGCGCCGAGCGCACGACTTCGCCCGTGTCCGGCATCTTTCGAACCGGCGAGGCCAGTGAGTAGACGACCAGATCGATCGCGCCGCCCATTTCGTTCTTGATGATTTCGATGGCTTTGGCGCGGGTTTCGTTGGAGAACGCATCAGCGTTGATCGATTTGCTGTACAGGTTCGCCTGTTTGGCAGCCTTGTCGAATGCGGCGGAGTTGTACCAGCCAGCGGTGCCAGTCTTCTCTGGAGTGCTGGGTTTTTCGAAGAAAACGCCGAGAGTCGCGGCGCCGTAACCGAAAGCTGCGGTGATGCGCGATGCCAAGCCATAGCCGGTGGAGGCACCGATCACGAGCACGCGTTTGGGGCCCGAGCCTTCATGTTTCGTCGCCTGGGTGATCTTGATCTGTTCTTGCACGTTGCGCTCGCAGCCGACCGGATGAGCAGTCGTACAGATGAATCCACGCACTTTGGGTTTGATGATCACGCGATGACTCCCGGAGCATTTTGGCAATCCGCCAGTGTACCGAAGGCTGGCGGACATTCGCTGCAGTAGGGTGATGCTCGCCAACTCGTTTTCGAGTCCTGGCCATGGCTCGACATTCGGAAAGCTGGTCGGCTCAGCTGTTCGGCTCCGAGCGGCGCTCAAGCCCGGGAGCTGAATCTTTCTTCTACGACAATTGGATTCAGATGAGCCAATAAAAACACATGCAACAACCACGTCCCTCTTCGACCCTGCCTTTCGACACGCTCAGAACAGGCTCGGATTCGCCGAGGCAGGGACCCAGTGCCTTTGGCTCATCGCACAGTACAGACGAGTTGCGATGATTCGCAGCGCGCAAGAACTGCACCCACGTCTCCCGAATTGAATCGACGATTAAAAGCAAAGGCGCTGGACCCCTGCCTGCGCAGGGGCGACGAATTCTTGGGCTGCTTCGGCACCGCTTGCAGTGACAGGTTTCGGGTATTTCCATTCAGGCCAAAAGATGTGATCAAGAGACAGTGCCTTCGCATTGGCGAAGAGATTTGACGACGTGTGAGGCAATCAATGCCCTGGAAACATCCCTGACTTAGGACAATGGCATGGCGCGGTCGGTCCATATTCGATACCGAACGATTTGCCGTCATGGTGTCGTTGCCAGTAGAACTCGGGCGCCTTGCGACCTTTGCCGCCAACTTCGGCCATGTCGGCTTCGACATCGAAGACACGACCGTTGACGGCGACGTAGCGCGTGTCGATGGTCGAACGGATGTTCTCGAGCGGGTTCGAGTTGAGGACGACGAAGTCGGCGCGCTTGCCGGGTGTCAGTGAACCGATCTGCTTTGACAAACCCAGCATGTCGGCACCGTCGATGGTTGCTGCACGCAACGCTTCGAAATTTGTGAACCCACCCTGGGTCAACATCCAGATTTCCCAGTTCTCGGAAAGGCCTTGCAATTGACCATGTCCGCCGGTGCTGATCTTGACCCCGGCGTCACGCAATTTTTTCGCCGCTTTGGCTACTTCGATATGGTAATAATCCCAATCTGGTGCGGTTTCGCGGCGGATGGCTCGTGCATCGAGGGTTTCTTGTGGAAAGAAGCGATTGAGCTTCTTGTTTTCCCAGACCTTGTCGTGCGCATACCACCAGTACTCGCCGCTGAGTCCGCCGAAAGTGACGACGAGGGTCGGCGTATTGCGCACGTCGGTTTCCTTCCACAGATTGATGACGTCGGCGTAGAGAGGTGCAACGGGAATGTTGTGCTCGATGCTGGTAACGCCATCAAGAATCATCGGCAGATTGTGGTTGAAGGTCGAACCGCCTTCTTCGACGACAAGCATGCCGAGTTCACGCGCGGCCTGGTTGATTTGCTGATGCTGCTCGCGGCGCGGCTGGTTGTAACTCTTCACGCTGAACGCGCCGTTGGCTTTCATGCGGCGCAAGTGCGCGCGCGCATCATCGAGCGAATTGACCACCGCCTTGAAGTCGCCGTCGGCGCCGTAGAGGATGGTGCCGGTCGAGAAGATGCGCGGTCCGACCATGTCGCCGGCCTTGACCAGTTCCGATTGCGAAAACACGGTTTCGGTGGTCGCCGAGGGATCGTGTGTGGTGGTAACACCGAACGCGAGGTTGGTGTAATACGCCCAATTCTGTTGAGGCACGACACCACTGCTGAAATGGTTGGCGTGGGCGTGCACATCCACGTAGCCGGGCACGATGGTCTTGCCCTTGGCATCGATGACCTTCGCGTTCGAAGGAATCGTCACGCTACCACTCGGCCCAATCGCCTTGATCGTATCGCCATCGACGATGAGCACGCCGTCTTCGATGACTTCTTGTTTCGACTCCGCATCGTTCATCGTGACCAGACGCGCGCCGGTAAACGCGAACACATCGCTCGGTGCGTCGTAGCGTGCGCTCAGGCCGATATCGATGCCGCGATCGCTGCCAGGTTTCGGCAGATCCTTACGTGCGCCGGGGACAAAGGCGAAACTGTCGCGAAGATCACGCGAGTGGTATTCACGGCCGACCATCCAGTGCAACGATTGCGAATCGGCGGCCCAATGCAGATAAGAGCCGACATCCTTGCTGACGACGCTGATCGGGATCGCCTTGGTATCTTTTGACAGCTCGACGCTAGCGCCGGTCTGCGGCATCGGCGCGACATAGGCGTTGAACAATTCGGTGAAGGCCACCCATCGACCATCCGGGCTGATGCTGACGAAGTTGACGTATTTCAGATCGAACACATCGCGCGGTTCGCTGCCGTCGATCGCGATGCTCTGCAACTTCTTCTTGAGGCCGTCGCCAGTGAGAAACGTGATGCGCTTGCCGTCCGCTGAAAACGCTGGATTGCCGCCTTCCTTGGCGAGTCGACGTGCGTCGCCGCCCGTGCTCGACATGAGATAGACGCCGGCCGAACCCGAGTTGAGATTGCCGGTCAGCGAGCTGCCGGAAGTTTTGGCGTAGACGATTCGACTGCCGTCATTCGAGTAACGCGGGCCATAGTAGAAGCCGGGTTTTGCCGTGAGGACGCGCGCTGCTTTCGCAGCGAAATCATATTCGACGATGCGACCCTGATCGGCATCGGACCAGGTCGTGTAGAGCATCTTGCTGCCGTCGGCGCTGAAGCTCGGCTGGTATTCGTAATGGCTGTCATCCACGGTCAGTCGGCTCGGCTTCCCATTGGGCAAGGACTTCACCCACAGATGGCCGAGTGCGTGAAAGACCAGAGTCTTGCCATTCGGACTCGTGGCGACATCACGGATCATTTTTGGCTCGAAGCTACCCTCGCCGATGGTCTGCTCGAAACGCAGCGGCTCCGCCACCGTTTGCTCGACATCCGCGGTGAACGGAATTTCCGCTGATTTGCCGTTGGTCGCATCGACGCGCCAGAGCTTGCCCTGAGCCCAGATCACCAGCGCTTGCGAGTCGGGGGTCCAGGCATAGTTTGGATACGGGCCAAAGATTGCCCAGGCTTCCTGCAGATCATGCGAAAGCCCATTCCACAGTGTGTGCACTTCACCGCTGTCGAGATCGACTTTTTCGAGCACGGTCTTGTCACGCACGCGCTTGACGAAGGCCAGCGATTTGCCGTCCGGTGATGGTTCGGGGCGCACGGCGCCACCGGGTGTGGCAACGATGGTCTCGATTTCACCATCGCGACGATCCAGTCGCTTGATCGCATAGATCAGACCATGCGGATCCTTGTTGTACTGGAAAATCGGGCCACGGCTGACATCCTCGGAAAAATATACATAGTTGCCGTCGGCGCTGACTGCGGGTTCACCAAGATCCTGCTGATCGTTCTTCTGTTTGGTCAGTTGCAGACCGTCACCACCGGCAACGTGATACATCCACAGCTCACCTGCGCCAAGGGATCGTTCGCCGGTGAAGTGCTTGCGCGCGATCAGGTATTGACCATCAGGCGTCCACGCCGGGTTGTTGAGCAGGCGGAAATCCTCCTTCGACACTTGGGTGCCTTCGCCGCCAATAACCGGCATGCGCCAGATATTGTTGCCGCCGCCACGATCGGAGGTGTAGGCGATTTCCTTGCCGTCTGGCGAGAAGCGCGGTTGCACATCCCACGCCTGGCCTTTGGTGATGCGTTTGGCCTTGCCACCCTCGATAGGCAACAAGTAGAGATCACCAAGCAGACTGAATGCGATCGACTTGCCATTCGGGCTGACGTCGAGATCGAGCCAGGTGCCTTCATCGGTCGTGAAGCGAACGGACTTGGTTGGGCCATGGGCGGCGTTGACGTCCCATTTGGCTTCGTCTTTGCTGGCGGCATAGGTGACGCCAGGCGATAGCAATAGGCAGCCGAGTACGGCGGCAATTGATCGGTAGCTCATGATTTTTCCCCGGGATGAACGGCACCATCCTAGAACGTATCGATCGCGCCGACACGGGAAAGAAGTCCCGGTTGCGGATTGGTCCGGTCGACTGCGCTACATTCAGCAATCCACGGCATTCGCCAAAGAGGAGTGCACCATGATCGAGGAAGATGCCCGACAAACCGTCGTTGATGATGAACATCTGCGTCTGCTTTGCTGGGGCTATGTCTTTTCTGGCGTCATGACCGGCTTGTTCTCGCTGCTCGGCCTGGTCTATGCGGCCATGGGCCTGGTCATGAACCGGTATTTCGCCGATGCGGCAAAAACTGCCCGCCACGCGGAGCAAATCCCGCCGGAGTCGTTTGGCGCCATCATCGGAATCTTCGGCGGCGTGTTTTTTCTGATCGCGATGTTGCTGGCAGTGGCCAAACTATGGACGGCGCATTGCATCAAACGCCGCCAGTCGCGAGTGCTTTGCATGGTTGTCGCTGCGATCAGCTGCCTTGGCATCCCGTATGGCACGGTGCTTGGCGTGTGCAGCTTTCTTGTGCTCGGGCGGCAGAGCGTGGTTGCGCAATTCGATTCAGATGCGCCTGCGCTGCCCGAGTAAAGCACTTGTTGCGCGCGAGGATCTCATCGGCGCCGGCGCTCTGACAACGATTGACCGTCATCCGGCAAACGCTGGATGACGGCAACAAAAATTCGAGAGATTTTCCCTGGATTATCAGCGTGCGCGGAACAGCGACCAGCCGCCACCGCCGTAACCATCACGCCTACGTCGGCGCATGCCTTCGTGGGATTCCAGGCGACGGCTCTCCAGCCATTCGACGCGTTCGGTCTTGAGACTGGCCGGATCAACGCCGCGATGGCTTGCCTCCTGATCGCGATAGCGCACGAAATCTCCGTAGGCCTCAAGTTCGGGCCGCAGCTCTCGCACGCACAGTTCGATCATGATCGCGTCATCGAGGAAACCGATCACCGGTACGCTGTCGTGGATAATGTCGTCCGGATCAGCGAAGTAGGCCAGGCATGAAAGAACCCGCTTGCGATCTTCTTCGGGCAGGCCGTAACCCTCGTCGACGACGAGCTGGATCATCTGATCGAGGTTTTCGAGACGCTCCTTGATGAATTGCGGAACGTTTGTCCTGGGTACGTCGACGAGCAGTTTGGAGGCAGCATCGACAATTGCCTTCGCGCTCAGATCAGCCGCCTTGGATTGTGCGCGCTGCATTGCCTCGATGAAGTGATCAAGGTCTGCATCGCCCAGTTGAATCGTGATGTCCAAGGACATGGGAGCCACTCCGCAAGGAAAATTCGAGCGCTGAGACTAGACGCCGCGTTGTGGCACGTCAATCGGCGCGACAAATGGGCCGGCGCCGGAATGCTTTGCGTCGCGCGATTCAGAGAATGCCGACGGCTCCAGCACCAAATGCGGTGACAATTCGCGTGTAGATGGTCTTCAAGGGCAAATCGACCTCGGGAAAATCACCCACAGCCGTATAGCAGTCGTAAAAGCGGGGATCGGTTTGCTTCAGTGGTGCGCAACCGGGATTGAGCTCGTAACTGGTCGAGTATCGGAACGGCCAGAAATCAAACAACGGCAGTACCGAAGAAAAATCGGCAATCGCATTGTTGATGCGATGTAGAAGATTGGTCCGTGGCCGCTTGGCGATCGCCCATGAATTTTGTGGCTGGGCGTCGCGGATAATGGCTGCTCGCACCTCATCGGCGACGGTTTCGTCATAGATGATGAAGCCTGATTCGGTGTTGTAGTTGTCCGAGCGCGGATCAAAGTTATGCGAACCGATCAAGGCTGTCTTGCCATCAATGACGATGGACTTCGCGTGCATGCCCACGCGCACGCCTTGACTGGTCAGAGGTGCTTTGCCGAAACGGCGGTAGCCCGCCGCGCCCTCGCTACCGCTCAGTTGCGAGTAGTGGGCAATCAGCTTGTCCGCATCACCCGGGAACGGCTTGAACTCGTAGATACGGAAGCCGAGCTTTAGGTAACGTTTTTTATACTTGTGCGAAAGCGCGTAGACGTAAAACGCGTCGGTTGCTGCCAGCGAGTTCGTGGAGACGATGATATCGGGGGGGATATCCTGGTCTTTCAATTGTCGGAACACGCGGCGCGCATGCTTGCTGATCACCAGATACGGGGTCTGCATGACAATCTGGTGCTTGGCCTGGCTGATCATGCGGGCGACTCGCTCACCAAGTTGCTTGTTGGGATCAGCACCTTTTTCCTGCTTTTTCGGCGTATCTGAAAAGTAATCGACCTGTCCCACACGATGCGCCTGGCTGACAAATCGTTGCTCGATCAGGGCGCTGAGTCCGGCGTGGGCGCGCAGTGTTTCCACGCGCATCGGGTCGATGCCGCGCTCGGCGGCAGGCAGGGGCAAATGCTGATCGGCCTCGGCGATCAAGCGCTGGTTGACGTCATTGAGCCGGGTCAGTGGGGCGGCACGCTTGAAGTTCCAGAACTTGTCGAAGGAAACGGCCATTTCGTGCCCGGCTTCATCGCCGGTGACCAACGCATCGCGATCGCGGTAGTCGAACTCCTGATCCCAGTCGAAATAGCGATTTTCGTAGTTGCGCCCACCGGCGATGCCGAACTCGTTGTCGACCAGAAACAACTTGTTGTGCATGCGCTGGTTGAAGCGGGTGAAGCAGCAGATGATGCTGGCGGCGAATTCGAGCGGCTGGGTGACCGCCTTGTGGAAGGTGGGGTTGTAGATGCGCACTTCAAAATTTCGATGCACCAGAGCCAGTCGCGCGAGTAGTTCGGTGTCTTCCAGCGAGAACAACTGATCGGCCAGCACGCGCACGTGGACGCCGCGACGAGCGGCAGTGAGCAGTTCATCCAGAATCAGCCGCCCGGCATCGTCATTGACCCAGATGAAAGTTTGTATATCTATCGACTTCCGCGCGGCTCGAATAAGGTGCACGCGCAGCAGCAACGAGTCCTCGCCTTGTTCAAGCACGTTGACGAAGTGGATCGGCTGTTGCGCCGTGCTCGCTGCTCGCGCTACGTCGGCCAAGCGGCGAAACGGCGAGTCAATTGCACAGTGATCCGCCTGCGCACAAGTAATCTGCTGCGCCTGCTCGGCCGCGACGATCTGATCGGCCTGACGCGCCAGTTGCCGGTTGAGTCCACAGCCTGCTAGCGATATCAGGCAGACGAGCGCCACGAAAAGTCGCAAGCCGTGGCGAGCGCGGCTCCTGATATTGTGAACACTCATGATTCAGCCGCGACTTGTTCCGATTCGGACATGCGAATGCTGAAGCTCAGTTCGACTTTGTCTGACAGAGTCGCACGCCGCGAATGCATGCCGAAATCGCTGCGCCGAACCGTACCCGCCGCTTCGACCGGGCAATCGATAGCCACGCGCTTGCAAAGCGAGGGCTTCATTTCGAACACCACCGCTTGGGTGATCCCGCGCATGGTGAGTGAGCCCGGGAGCTCGCCGCCGCGTTGTAGGCGCGCGAGCGGGAATACGTTCGAGTGAAAACGAATTTCCGGAAAGCGTTCGACATCGAAAAATTCATTGGACTTTACCCAGCTGATCGCGCTGTGGCGGCGCATCGTCACGGCAGCGGCATCAATGCGCGCATCGACGCTGACCTCGCCACGCGCTCGGTTGATCGTGACCGCACCATGGACCGTGTTGAACTGGCCGTCGACAGCAAACATCCACAACACCTTGACGCTGAATGCAGCACTTGAGTGGGCGTTGTCGAGTTGCAGGATTTCCGACTCTGCTGCAGGCGCCGGCGCGGCCGTCGCCGCGAGTGCGATCAACCCAGTCAGGCAGGCCGAGGCCAGCACTATTTGCTCCCTACCTCAAGGCCACCAAAAATGACGAAGGCTCGCCGCACCGGGTTCAATCGCCGCATCGCCATCCACGTGCAGCCACGCAATGGCACCCGGCGGCATGCCGCGACCTTGGTCCGATGCGCCATCGGTGAGTAGCGCAACCAGGGTTTCAAGCCCCGGGTTGTGGCCGACCAGCAGAATGCAATCGGCATCTGCATGATCCTCAAGTACCTGGATCAGGGTCGCCGGCGTCGCCTCGTAAATGCGAGGATCAATCAGAATGGACTGGTTTCCACCGAGACCCTTGACGATGCGATTGGCGGTTTCCTGGGTTCGTGTAGCCGATGAGCAGACCAGCACATCCGGCTGGGCCCCATGCGCCTTGAGCCAGTCTGCGGCGGCAATGGCCTCGCAGATGCCGCTTTCGGTCAGTGGTCGTGAGGCATCGGTCTGGTCCTCGGCCGATGGTTCAGCATGGGCGTGGCGCAACAAGATGATCTGACGTACGGACATGGCGATTCCTCAGCGTGAACCTGCATCATGCCGCAAGCCCGGCGAAAATCCCAAGTGGCGGCGGACAAATCAGTGCAAGCTTTGGTAAACGCTGGCGCACGGAGAGTCGAGCGATTTCCGACTTTCGAGCGTGTCAGTTTCCGCGCTTGGTGGGTTCTGTTTGCGATCGAGCGCTTACGGCCAGCCTTGAGTCAGATTCGAAGCCGATAGGCGATAGGGGCTTCGCTGACATGCTTCGCGTTACTGCTTCGTTGTTGGTCCGATATGCGATCGAACGATTTCGGGCAAGGTTGACGGTAAGCATCAGCGCCCAGCACTAACCCACAAAGGCTGTTTTGCGGATCAATTTTTTCGTTGAATATGTCTTGGCCGCAGCAGTATTCAGCCCTGCTTTTTAAGCCAGCGCAGCAGCTTGGCCCAGTCTTCCTGATGTGAGCGCACAATTTCGGAGTGATAGTCGAAAATGCTGCGGCCGAGGCCATTCATCAGCGAATAGGCTTGCGAGTCACGGAGTTGTGCAATCAGTGGAAATGGCCAATCGCCGATTTCCGCCAGTGAATTCTGGGTCGCGTTGGTCCACGGTTTGCTGCGATTGGCGACCAGTCCGACGGCAACCTTGCCCTTCTTGATGCGTGGCAGTGCGGCCAGATCGGCAAGAAACGGCAGTGTGGCTTCGAGATCAACCACTGAAGGCAGCACCGGCACGACGATGACATCGATATCGTCGATAAACGCGGCGATTTCGCTGGCGCGGATGCCCGCTCCGGAATCGATGATGACACGCTCGGCATCGGCCGGAATGCGTTGCTGCCAGTTCTTGCGCGTGGCATCGATCGGCAGCACCGCCGTATCGAGATCGGTACGCTTTTCGCACCATCGCGTGCTGGAAGCCTGTCGATCGGCGTCGGCAAGCACGGTCGCCTTGCCCTTGAGCGCGGAATACGCCGCCAGATTCGTTGCGATCGTGGATTTGCCACAACCGCCCTTGGAACTCGCCACCAGGACTTTCAGCATCGCGGCCTCCGTCGCTCAGAACAGCGAAGCGAAGCGTACACCAGGCGGGCGGCGAGTGTGGAATCAGCCGCTCAAGTCTTGCCGAGCGTGGTCAGGATTGATCACATCCGTTCGTGATGAGCGGCTCTTCCACAATCAATACCCCGCCGCCTGCCCATCCTTGCGCCCTTCCGATGCGCCAATGTACACCTTGTTCTTTTCGTCCCAGCGAATAGCCTGGTAGCCGCCGTAAGGGCCGTTGGCGAATTCGACTTTGTGGCCCATGCGCATGAGTTCGCGGATGGTCGAGTAATCGAAGCCGGTTTCGAGCTGGATCGCGCCGCCGTCGGTCATCTCGGCGACTTGGCCTTCGGGTGAGGTCGATCCATCGTGAAGAATGCGCGGGGCATCACCGGCTTCCTGCAGATTCATGCCGAAATCAATCAGGTTGCTGACGATCAGCGTATGCGCTTGCGGCTGGGTATCGCCGCCCATCACGCCGAAGCTCATCCACGGCTTGCCATCCTTGGTGATGAAGGCCGGGATGATCGTGTGGAACGGACGCTTGCCGGGCGCGAAGGTATTCGCATGGCCCTCTTTCAACACAAACATCTCGCCGCGATCCTGCAGGATAAAGCCCAAACCCGGCGGAGTCATGCCCGAGCCCATGCCGCGATAATTGGACTGGATCAACGAGACCATGTTGCCCCATTCATCGGCGGTGGTCAGATAGATCGTGTCGCCATCGAGCTTGAACTCGCCGGGGGCGACTTCATTCGCCGCCTTGTCCATCGAAATCAGTTTGCGCCGCTCGGCGGCGTATTCCTT
>JBBSVJ010000018.1:0-25894 GCA_038233665.1 Lysobacterales bacterium | reverse complement strand
GGCCACGAAGAAATGCTCTGCACTCGGATCGAGCAAACGCATCGGTGCTGGCTCATTCTGCTTCAACGGATATGCCAGCAGGTCGGCGCTGATCACGCTGCCCCCGCGCGGATCGATTTCAACGCGCAGCAGATCGGTAGTTACTACGATCGGGTTGGTTGACGTGTTGATAGGCGCGCTTGCGGGAGTACTGTCCGCGGCTGCTTCCTGCATGGTCGACCGCGCCTCCGGAATCTCACCAGACGCCGTTGCGACAGAATCTGCAACCGCCGTGGTGGCGCCGGCGTCGACGGAATCGCTGGTGGTCTGGAACGGTGTTTGCACCTGCGGGTTGTAGTCGATCTGCCATTGCGAGTAGATCAGGTAGACGAGGGCAAACAGGGCAACCAGCAGGAAGGTGCGGGGATTGTTCATGGCGGCTTCGGTTTCTTCGACGAGCTCGCCGGTTTACGGCGATGGGGGAGGGTGTCGCGGCCTTGCGCGTTCAAGCAACGACGCCACGCAGACGCGTGATCAGCCGCGCATTGTGCCGGTGCTGGGCACAGCCTTCAATGAGCCAAGTTTTTTCCACAGCGCAGCGAGATCTTCACGTAGATCCATCGATGCTGTTTTCGCGGCGCTGGATCGGGCAATCAGCAGAATATCGACACAGGGCAACTCGCCAAGCACATGTCGGTAACTCTCACGGACAAGTCGCTTGATGCGATTGCGGTCGACCGCGCGTTTCGAGACACGCCGAGAAACCGCCTGGCCAAGTCGGCTGGACGGTTTGTCGTTGATCAGGTACTCGGCCAAAAAATGGCGAGCGCCGATGCGTTTCGAGCGACCACGCAGAGCGGCGAAATCGCCAGCTTTGAGCAGACGCGCGGTGCGCGGGTAGCTATTCAGCCCCATGCACGCGCAGACAGCGGTTTCAGACGGCGAGACGCTTGCGACCTTTGGCACGACGCGCGTTGATCACGGCGCGACCACCACGGGTCTTCATGCGGGCGCGAAAACCGTGGGTACGGGCGCGCTTGAGGTTGCTCGGCTGATAGGTACGTTTGGTGGCCATGAGGCGGCGCCAGGCTTGAAGAAAAGGGCGCGAATGATAGGGGCGCGGGGGCGCGTCCGTCAAGCTGCGTCGCTGGCGCCTCTTGCCGTCGCACGCGTAGACTGTTCGGTTCGCGCTTGGTGCTTGGCGTCAACGCGTTGTCGAATCAGCTACCGTAGAGGAATCATGAGCGAGCTTTGGGGACGCTGCATCGAGCGTCTGGAAACGGAATTCGGGCCCGAGGATGTTCAGACCTATCTGAAACCCTTGCAGGCACGCGAAGGAGAGGACGGCCTGCGCTTGCTGGCGCCCAACGATTACACGCTGGAAGTGGTTCGTGAGCGATTTCTGGCGAGGATCCGCGCGGGAATCGAATATCAGCACGGCTCGGCGGTGGCGATCAATCTCGGCGTCGGCGCGATCGGTGCACGTAAACCGGCGACAAAGACGGCCAGCGTCGCCAGCGTGAGCGGCAAGTCCGGCGAACGCCCTGGAGACTCGCACAATCTTGATCCCAACTACACCTTCGACAGTTTTGTTGAGGGCAAGACCAACGAGCTCGGCAAAGCCGCGGCGATTCAGGTGGCGACTAATCCCGGCAGCGCTTTTAATCCTTTGCTGCTTTATGGCGGAACCGGTCTCGGCAAGACTCATCTGATGCACGCGGCCGGCAACCTGATGCGGCGCAACAATCCCGACTGCAAGGTGCTCTATCTGCGTTCGGAACAGTTTGTCGGCAGCATGATCGATGCGCTGCGTACCAAGAACATGGATGAGTTCAAGCGACGCTTCCGCAGTGTTGATGCGCTGCTGATCGACGATATTCAGTTCTTCGCAGGCAAGAACACGACCCAGGAAGAGTTTTTTCACACCTTTAATGCCCTGTTCGATGGCAAGCAGCAGATCATCCTGACCTGCGACCGATTTCCGCGTGAGGTCGAAAACCTTGAGCCTCGTCTCAAATCCCGTCTCGGCTGGGGCTTGTCGGTGGCTATCGAGCCACCGGATTTCGAAACGCGAGCGGCCATCTTGTTGAGCAAGGCCGCCAACAAGGGTGTCGACTTGCCGGAAGATGTGGCCTTTTTGATCGCCAAGCGCATGCGTTCGAATGTGCGTGACCTGGAAGGTGCTTTGAATACCCTGATTGCGCGTTCGCATTTTGGCGGTCGCGCGATCGATGTGATGTTTGCTCAGGAAACCCTCCGCGATTTGCTCACGGTGCACGCACAGGCCATCTCTATTTCGAACATCCAGAAGGTCGTCGTCGAGTACTACCAGCTGCGAATCGCCGACCTGCTTTCGAAGCGACGGAGTCGCTCAGTGGCGCGACCGCGCCAAATGGCCATGGCGCTGGCCAAGGAATTGACCGAACACAGCCTCCCTGAAATTGGTGATGCCTTTGGCGGGCGTGATCACACCACGGTGCTTCACGCGTGCCGAACGATCAAGAACTTGCGTGAAACCGATGGCAAGCTCAACCAGGATTGGGACAAACTGGTGCGTAACTTGACCGGTGGATGAGCTGTGGATAACCCGTGGGTTATTGAAAGGGTTAGAATTATCCACAGACGATGCACAGTTGCGGCGAGCGTTCCTCCACGATCAGTATTAGCATCAAGTCTTTGAAAGTTAATAGGTTTTTCTGGATTTTTGAGTTATCCAGAGGGCCTACTACCACTACTATCTTATTTTCAAATCAAAAACAGTAATAGGAAGGGACCCATCATGCGCTTCATTCTTGCTCGCGAGGCCTTGCTGAAACCGCTGCAACAAGTCGTTGGCGTGGTTGAAAGACGCCAAACCCTTCCGGTTCTTTCCAATTTATTGGTTAATGTCGGAGATGAGGGCGTCGCATTCACCGGGACCGACCTTGAAGTGGAAATGATCGCTCGCGTGGCTGCTGAGGATCTGGTCGCTGGTGAAGTAACCATTCCAGCGAGAAAACTGTTTGATATCTGCCGCGCGTTGCCAGATGGCGCACGAGTCAAGGTCGAATTGAATGGCGACCGCGTTTCAATCAGCGCCGGGCGTAGTCGATTCACCTTGGCGACGTTGCCTGCCTCCGAGTTTCCGACCGTCGATGATATTGAGGTGGTTGAGCGTGTGAGTCTGCCCGAAGCGGATCTGAAGAATTTGATCGCCAGAACCGCTTTTGCCATGGCTCATCAGGATGTGCGTTATTACTTGAATGGATTGTTGCTGGATCTGCGTGACAAGACCTTGCGCTGTGTGGCCACCGACGGTCATCGCCTGGCAATGAGCGATACACAGTTGGAGACGGAGATTTCAGCGCGCCGACAGATCATCATTCCTCGTAAAGGTGTGCTGGAGTTGCAAGGCTTGTTTGAAGCCGGCGAAGGGGTGGTCGAGTTGGAACTCGGGCGCAATCACATTCGCGTGCGGCGCGACTCGGTCACGTTCACCTCAAAACTGATCGATGGGCGTTTTCCCGACTATGAAGCCGTGGTTCCTATCGGCGCGGACAAGGAAGTGCGGCTTGGACGCGAGGAATTTCGGTTCGCTTTGCAGCGCGCAGCGATTCTCTCTAACGAGAAATATCGCGGCGTAAAACTTGATGTCAGTCCGAACAAGCTGCGCATCGTCGCGCACAATCCGGAGCAGGAAGAGGCGGTCGAAGAGCTGGAAGTGAGTACAACGGTCTCGGATTTGAGTGTGGGGTTCAACGTCAATTATTTGATGGATGCTCTGGCCGCGTTGAGCGGAGAAGAGATCGTGTTGAGTTTGCGCGACGCGCAGTCCAGCTGTCTCTTGCGCAAGGTTGATTCTGATGACACACGGCACGTCGTGATGCCGTTGCGGCTCTGACTAGCGATCACGAGGCTGCCCCAGAAACCCGCGCAGCGTTGTTTGCGCGGGTTTCTGCTTTTTCGGAGGTCGCGAAATGTATTTGAGCGAACTGCGAATCAGCGACTTTCGAAATGTTGAAGACGAAGTAATCGAACTGGGCGCCGGGTGGAATGTTTTCCTGGGGGCCAATGGCGCGGGCAAGACCAGTATCCTCGAATCGGCGTACATGCTGTCCCGGGGTCGATCGTTTCGACGTGGATTGCGGGATTCGCTAAGTCGCATCGGTAGTTCGGGATTCTCGGTTTTCGGCCGATTGCATAACTCTGACGACAGCGAAGTTCGATTGGGCTTGGCACGACGTATTGGAAAGTTGGAGGCGCGCGCCAACAGCGAGGCGGTCGGAATATCGTCGTTGGTCAGAAGATGCGCGGTTGCGTGTTTTGAGCCTGGGTCGCACGAGTTGATCAGCGGTGTCGCTGAAGAGCGTCGTCGTTATCTCGATTGGGGCGTGTTCCACGTGGAACAAGACTTTTTCGACCAGTGGAGGCGTTATCAAAGAGCGCTTACGCAACGAAATACGGTTCTGCGAGATGGCGGCGGTGATGACTATCTTGAGCCTTGGGAGATCGAGCTGGTCGCAACGGGCGAGCGAATCACCTTGTTGCGATCCGCCTATATCGAAGCTCTAAGGCCTATATTGCAAGAGTTGCTCACCTATTTTCTTGGTGAGCTTGGCGAAGCTCGTCTATCGTTCGAGTCGGGTTGGAAGTCTGGCTTGTCGCTCAGTGAGGCTTTATCGGGGAGTCGAATCCGAGATCGCGACCGTGGTTTTACAGCGAGAGGTCCGCATCGTGCGGATTGGTCGCTGGGTTTCGAGCGAGCACCGCGGCGAGAACATTTCTCGCGAGGCCAGGAAAAACTGTGCGCGCTGGCCTTGGTCTTGGCTCAAGCGCAGCTCTATTCGATGCAGAGCGGGGAGTGGCCGATTCTTTGTCTTGATGATCTTGCCTCGGAACTGGATCAAGCCCATCAAGCGGAGGTTGTCGATCAGCTACGGCGTAGCCAGACGCAAGTCCTGTTCACTGGTACGGAATTTCCAGACGCACTCGATATGTCGATGAGTGATCTGCGCGTGTTCCACGTGGAACATGGTCGAATTCAGCGCAGACAGTAGTAGCCGGAGCTTGAACTCGATGTCGACCATGATCAGCTGCCGATTTCGAAAGAACTGAATTCTGTTCCCTCGAAAGAACGAAAAACTGCGCGCTTGGCCTCCATAGGGACGGCTGACGTCCAGCGAGAGGGGCCCCACGATCAAATGCGCCATGGCAATGCCGGGCTGAGACGAGCCCATCACCGCGGGGGCGGGCATGCTCACAGCGCAGCGGAAATATCCGAGTCAGGTCTGACTGCTATAATCCTGCTCTTGTGTTCCGAGCTTGGCACACCCCTGTGCCAGCTGGCCGTCGATGACAGCGGAGTCTCATGAGCGAGCAATACGATTCAAGCAAAATCAAGGTTCTCAAAGGCCTTGAAGCCGTCCGCAAGCGCCCGGGTATGTATATAGGCGATACCGACGATGGTTCCGGTTTGCATCACATGGTTTTCGAAGTCGTCGACAACTCGATCGATGAGGCTCTCGCCGGACACGCCAACAAAGTCACTGTCACGATCCATGCCGATGGTTCCGTGAGTGTGGTCGATAACGGTCGCGGTATTCCGGTTGGCATGCATGAAGAAGGTCGATCATCGGCGGAAATTGTCATGACGGTGCTGCATGCCGGCGGCAAATTCGATGACAACAGCTACAAAGTCTCTGGTGGCTTGCATGGAGTCGGTGTCTCGGTCGTCAACGCCTTGTCTGAGCATCTGTGGCTGACGATTTATCGCGAGGGTCATGAGCACTATCAGGAATACAAGCTCGGCGAACCGCAATTTCCGTTGAGGGTGGTTGGCCCGTCATCGCGACTCGGCACCACGGTGCGGTTTCTGCCAAGCCGGGAAATTTTCTCCGATGTCGAGTTTCATTACGACATCCTCGCCAAGCGCTTGCGCGAATTGTCGTTCCTCAACTCCGGTGTACGCATCGAGCTTTTCGATGAGCGCAACGAACGCAGCGATGTGTTCGAGTACGTCGGTGGCATCCGCTCCTTCGTTGAACATCTGGCCCAGTTGAAGACACCCCTGCATTCGAAAGTCGTGTATTTCACCCTTGAAAACGGGCCAATCACGATTGAAGCAGCCCTGCAATGGACGGATTCCTATCAGGAAACCTGTCTTTGCTACACCAACAACATTCCACAGCGAGATGGCGGCACGCATTTGGCTGGCTTGCGCGGCGGTCTGACCCGCACCTTGACCAGCTATATCGACAAGGCTGGATTGCAAAAAACCGCAAAGGTCGGCTTTTCCGGCGATGACATGCGCGAAGGGCTGATTGCAGTGCTCTCGGTGAAGATGCCTGATCCCAAGTTCTCCTCGCAAACCAAGGACAAGCTGGTATCGAGTGAGATCAAGGGGATTGTCGAATCGGCGGTGAATCAGAAACTCGAAGAGTTTTTGCTTGAAAACCCGCACGAGGCGAAAGCGATCGCTGCCAAGGTGGTCGATGCAGCACGAGCGCGCGAGGCAGCACGCAAAGCGCGCGAGCTGACTCGACGCAAGGGTGCGCTCGATATCGCGGGATTGCCTGGAAAATTGGCCGACTGCCAAGAGAAGGATCCCGCGCTGAGCGAATTGTTCTTGGTCGAGGGCGATTCGGCCGGTGGTTCAGCCAAACAAGGGCGCAACCGCAAAACCCAGGCGATCCTGCCGCTACGCGGAAAGATTCTCAACGTTGAGCGGGCTCGCTTTGACCGCATGCTTGCATCGGTCGAAATCGGCACCTTGATTACTGCGCTTGGCACAGGTATCGGCAAGGACGAGTACAACATCGACAAGCTGCGCTATCACCGCATCATTATCATGACCGATGCCGATGTCGATGGATCGCATATCCGCACCTTGTTATTGACCTTCTTTTACCGTCAACTGCCGGAATTGATCGAGCGCGGCCACATTTATATCGGGCAGCCTCCCTTGTACAAGCTCAAACAGGGCAAGCAGGAGTTGTATCTGAAGGACGACGCGGCACTCAACGCCTACCTGATAGCCAATGCTGTCGACAATGCGGAACTCGCTTACAGCCCTGATGCCCCAGCACTTAGCGGCCCGGGTCTCGAAAAATTGCTGATCGATTACCAGTCTGCACTCGACCAGACTGAGCGCTTGGGATCCCGCCATGACGCCGTTCTGCTGCGCGCCTTTCTTGATGCACCACCGCCCGCTGCCGATGCCTGGAACGATCAGCCAACCATCGAAGCGTGGATCAATGCGCTCGGTAAACTCATGAATCGCAGTGGATCGGGCAGGGCGCGTTATTACTTCTCGATTCGTGAAGCGACCAACGAACATCCGGCGGCATTGCTGGTCAAGCGGGAGCAGCATGGCACCGACACAACCCAGATCCTGCCCGCCAATTTCTTCCTCGGCGCCGAGTTCCGACCCATTATAGAGGCGGCAAAGCATATTGCCGGCTTGATCCAGCCCGGCGCACTGGTGAGCCGAGGCAACAAGAGCCAACTACTCACCGAAGGCGTCGGCGAGGCGCAATCCTGGCTCATGGAAGAGGCCAAGCGCGGACGTACGATCCAGCGCTTCAAGGGCCTCGGCGAGATGAATCCCGAACAGCTTTGGGAAACCACGGTCAATCCGGAGACCCGCCGCTTGCTTCAGGTCAATATCGAAGATGCGATAGCTGCTGATCAGATTTTTTCAACGCTGATGGGTGATGTGGTCGAACCACGTCGCCATTTCATCGAAGAAAACGCCTTGCGAGTGAGCAATCTCGACATTTAATTTAAGATTAAAGGAGTTCATAGCGAAACAGTTATAAAGAATTTCCGGTATTGCGGCGCCTGCAAACCCCGAAAGCCGGACAACCTCGTTAGACACACAGGATCAGGCGCAAAGCGCAAGTGCGTTTCCGTGTCTGTACAGGCGAACGCCACGGCGGTACGCTCAAGAATCGCGACTCTATCCATCACCGGGGTGATCATTGCCCCGAACAAACCAGTCGAGGGGTGACCATGAAGTTTCTCAAGCTCGCACGTATCGCGCTGTGCGCGGCGATGCTGGTATTTGCATCCTCCGCGGTGCTCGCCAAGCGTCAACCCAAGGTAGAAAACGAGTACCCAAACACCACCCGCAGTGATCCGTCGGCATCGATGTCTTCGCGTGAGCAACGGGATCTCTCCAAAGCTGCCGATCTGGTCAACGACGGAAAGGATGAAGATGCCCTGCCGCTGATTCAAAACGCGCTTGAAAATAAAAAGATCGGACCCTACGCAGAAGCATTCGCTCAGCAACTGCTAGGCCGGATCTACTGGGACCAAGACAAGGAAGAAGAGGCGCTTGCGGCGACCAAGAAGGCCGTCGATCTGAACGCCTTGCCGAACAATGCACATTTCGCGCTGATGTATCAGCTCGCGCAGATGCAGGTGCAAACCGAAAAATACGATGCTGCTCTGGCGACGCTGGAGCGCTTCAAGTCGGAAACCGGTGCCGAAAATGAAGAGCAGATTGCGTTGCTCGGAAACATCTACTATCGCCTGGACAAATTTCAACAAGCCGCTGACACGATGAAGCGGGCAATCGCTGCCAGTGCAGAGCCCAAGGAGAGCTGGAACCAGATTCTCATGGCCAGCCTGTTCGAGCTGGATCAGTACGGCGAGGCGGCAAACGTTCTGCAGCAACAACTGGCAAAAAAGCCGGACGACATCAAGTTGCTCAAGCAGCTCGCCACCGTGTACATCAACGATGACAAGTATCCCAAAGCGATCGAAATCCTCAGCAAAGCGAAAGAGAAAGGCCTGATCAACAGTGCGGACGATTATGTCCAGCTGGCAAAACTCTATGCCAACGCCGAAAAGCCGAAGGATGCAGCAGCGACGCTCAAGGAAGGCATGAGCAAAGGCATCGTCGAGTCAAACTATGAAAACAACAAGCTTCTTGGCGACGTCTGTAACCAGGCAGAAGACAACCCGTGCGCCATCGACGCTTACGAGAAGGCCTCTGCGCAATCGAAAGATGGCAACGCCGACTACCAGCTCGGCTACATGCTCTTTTACGCCGAGCGAGGCCCAGAGGCGAAGACGGCGCTGGACAGAGCGATCAAGAAGGGCGGTCTGCGCCAGGAAGGCGAAGCCTATATTCTGCTTGGGGATATCGAAAGCTACGCCGACAATAACGCCGCGGCACTTGCCGCCTGGCAGAAGGCCGAAACCTTCCCGAGCACCAAAACGATGGCTGCACAGCGGATGAAAGTCATTCGGTCTGGGGTCAAGCTCAAGCGCACGAGTCACAAGAAATGACGGCTGCATACGCAAGTCCGGCGCATTTCCGCAAGAAACAATCAACATTCATCAACTCTGACCCTTGTCGAAAAGCACACGGGTGTTGTAACGTGGTTGGCCACGCTTTGCGCGATTGGCAGCAGCCACATCCGCGGGGAATCTGGCGGATCGCACACAAGAACAACAACTGTTTGGTCAACACCGATGGCTGACGTCTACCAATCTGCAAGCGAATCATTCAACTGGCGCCGCGTCACGGCTCTGACCGGCGCGTTTACGGTGCATGTGTTCGCTATTGCCCTGCTGGCGACGCCGGCGGAACCACCGGAAGCGGCCGCGAAAAAGGTCGACAACAAGGTCACGGTTGAGTTCATCGAGCCGCCGCCGCCGCCGCCGCCACCACCACCACCACCGCCGGAGCCGCCCAAAAAGCCGCCGCCGAAGGTGATCGAAAAAATCAAGCCACCGCCGACTCCACCGCCGGAGCCGCCGCCTGTTGTTGTTGTCGAGGAAGCCTCGCCAATGGCGGTAGCGGCGCCCCCACCGGCACCACCGGCACCACCAGCACCACCGGTGGATATCGCACCCAGCGAAAATATCAGTTACCGTAGGCTACGGCCGCCGAAATATCCGCCTCAGGCTGTTCGCCAGCGGATGGAAGGCAAGGTGCTTCTAAAAGTTCTGGTTGGCCTAGATGGCAAACCCGAGGAAATCACCGTAGAGAAGTCCAGCGGATATCGAGTTCTCGATCAAGCAGCAATCGCGGCAGTGAGAACATGGGTTTTCAATGCCGGTAGCAAAGGCGGAAGCGCGAGTCGCGGTTACGCATTGGTACCCATCGAGTTCAACCTCAACCAGTAACAACTATCTAAGGTAGCGCCATGCAGCAAGATCCCACTTCGACCATGCCTGCGGACCAGTCAGGTGCCATGCCCCCACCGCTTCCCGGCGGCGGCAGCAATGCCCAAGCGATGACCCAGATGGGCTTTGACCATCTCATCCACAATTTCGATCCGGTTGGTTGGATCGTGTTTGTCACCCTCGTCACCATGTCGATCTTGTCGATCTACTTCATCATTGCGAATCTGATTCGCAACACGATGGTCAGATCGCGCATGGAGCGGGTGATCCACTCATTCTGGGAAGCGCCCTCAGCGCAGGAAGCCATTCGCTTCCTCGAAGAACAGCCGAAGTCCGAGCCGTTCTCGAAGATCGCGCTTGAAGCGGCTACCGCCGCGCAGCATCACACACGCCACGAAGGCAGTCGCCTTGTCGAAGCATTGAATCGCTCCGAGTTCATTGATCGTGCGTTGCGACAGGGTGTTGCCCGTGAAAGCATGCGTCTTGAAGGTGGTTTGACCCTACTCGCCACGGTCGGATCGACGGCTCCATTCGTCGGACTTCTGGGAACGGTCTGGGGCATCTACCACGCCTTGATCAAGATCGCTTCCTCCGGATCTGCATCGATGGAAGCCGTCGCTGGCCCCGTCGGCGAAGCGCTGATCATGACCGCTATCGGTCTGTTCGTTGCTATCCCGGCCGTGCTTGCGTACAACTTCTATGTGCGTAGCAATCGCTTGATCTACGCGCGCTTTGACGAGTTCGCACATGACCTGCACGACTTCTTCGCTATCGGATCCCGCGTAGAAGGCGGAGCAGCAGCAACGGCACCCGCAGCTGCGAGGAAGTAAGCCATGGCCTTTTCATCCAATTCGGGCGGTGGTCCGATGGCGGAAATCAACGTCACGCCCCTGGTGGACGTGATGCTGGTGCTCTTGATCATCTTCATGATCACAGCTCCGTTGATGACGCACAAGATTCGCATCGACCTGCCACAAGCCAATCCGAACGTTATCGATACCCCGCAGCCGGACCCGATTGATTTGGCGGTAAAGGAAAGCGGTGACTTGTATTGGAATGATGAACTGGTCACCGAGGCGATGCTGGCTGCCCAGCTGCGCGTTTCAGCGCAGAAGCAACCGCAACCGGAGCTCCAGATCCGAGCGGACAAGACTACGCAATATCAGTTGATTGCGACTGTCATGGCCAATGCCAAGAGCGCAGGCATGGTAAAGATCGGTTTCATTACATCGCAAGCCAGTCGCTAACCACGCAAATCGTTGTGTTTGAAGACCTAAGGCGTCGCGAAAGCGACGCCTTTTTTCGTTTGACCAAGCGCAAAAAAGGGGTAGGCTTAAAATCGGCAGGATACCGACGCCAAAGCACCGGGATCTGCCAGAGCTAGCTCAACAAAAGAAGTCGAAGCCGGAGGTGCGCCATGTCGTATGCTCGAAATCGCTCTTCAAGTTCACAGCCCATCGCGGAAATAAACATCACACCGCTGGTTGATGTCCTGCTCACCGTTCTCATCATCTTCATGGTGAGCGCACCTCTGCTGATCAAAAACATTCCGTTTCCGTTGGGTAGCGGTCATCAAAATACCAGCCAGGACCCCGTGGTTCTTGGATTGACCATTCGAGAGACCGGAGAGTGGTTACTTGAAGGTCAACCTACTAGCCGATTCGCGCTCGATCAAAGTCTGCGTGTTATTTCCGCAACCGGTGCCCCCATTCAACTTGATATAAACCCGGAAGCCCACTCGTCGTATGACAATCTGGCCAGTGTTCTGGCAATTGCAAACGACAACAAGATCACCAACCTCAGGGTAGTGTCGCCCAGTAACCGCGATTGACGCCGGTGTGATCATCGATGCCGCTACGCAAAGTTGCGACGGTGTCGGGCGATATTAAAATGACTAAAGACCAGCGTTTGCATTCGTCTCGTGCTGTCGCATGCGCAAGCTGCCGTCGAGACTCGCGCTGCCGAATGTGCATACCCGACCAAGCGACTGTCGCTCGCGCTATCGATCGATTCTTTTCAGCGGCTCAAGACCTGCGCTCGTCCGCGAAACCCTACCCAGCAAGCGTCCATGTTCTACGGGCTGGCCGCAGCACTTGGCCGATTCAAGCTTCGCAAAAAGCCAACCGAGGACCTCCGCAAGCCGATTGAAACGCAGACTTGGGCACCGTGTCAGCACCTATCCTGGGTGATATGTCTTGCTAGTTCGGTTCAAGCAGACGTTGCAAGGATTTTCAGGTAGTTCTGCACGGTTGCGCTGAGTCCGTCATAAAGCGCCTCAGCGAACAACGCATGTCCAATGGATACTTCAGCAATTTCTGGCGCCTTCCGCAGCAATGTTCCCAAGTTAGATTGATCAAGGTCGTGACCGGCATTCACGCCGAGACCACACGCGACGGCTCGTTTGGACGTCAGCGCGCACGCTTCAAGCTCAGCCGTGAAATCGCCCGCCAAGAATGCAGCGGCAAAGGGACCGGTGTAGATCTCGATACGATCCGCCCCACACTCTGCGAACCGCTCAATACAATCGCTCCCGGGATCAACGAAAAGGCTCACCCGACACCCCTCGGTTTTGAACTCATCAATCAAGTCTGAAAGTCGGCGGAAATCGGTATCTGCGCCGAAACCATGATCAGAGGTCAATTGACCATCACCATCAGGGACAAGGGTGACTTGGGCCGGATGATTCTGTCGCACCAACTCGATGAGCCCAAGATAGCCATCTCTCGGTGGAGCGAACGGATTGCCTTCGATATTGAACTCGGCGTCACCAAGAGCCGATGCAATAGCCGCGACATCAACACCCCGAATATGGCGTTGGTCCGGTCGCGGATGCACCGTTATACCCTGACACCCCGCTGCCAATGCAACTCTCGCCGCGACTACGGGATCTGGATCTGTTCCGCCGCGCGAATTACGCAAAACCGCGACTTTATTAACATTAACGCTCAGCGTCGCCAACATTCCCGACCCTCTGTAAACAAGCTGTTAAATCGACTAAGGGCATCACGCTCTGCTTGCTATCTGCAGCGCTCCGCCTTCGTACTCCAGATTACAGGATCCCAGAATTTCCCTTCGCGCCATTCATTGCGACGATCCACATTCAGGCGGGCGGCGAGCGAATATGCGGTGTCTGGCCGAACTTCTACTTCAAGCGTCTTGTACCTGTCACCCGTGCCGCGATCCCTGAAAGCATGTCCAAAACCCAAATACCGGTCTTCGATCAACTCGCCAACCTTGAGAAGGTGTTTGCCCGTGGCAAGCTGATAGCTACCGCGCCCACGCAACGGAGTGCTGACGCCATCGATACTGATCAATATCGACGCGTGCAGCTGCTGTTGTCGCGGCGCATTGTCAAACGTTGTGATCCATCCGCACGATTTCCCAGCGTGCGTCGGCGAATCCACATTTGCAACCGCTTGCGCTGTCCCGTCAATGCCACCCACACGAAGAGAAAATGCGGGAATATGCAAGAAATGCATCGTACCACTCACTTCCATCCGTCTATTCTCGCGGAAAATATCAAAGGACAATCGAGATCCCTCTTCTAGTGACGCGAGTGCGTCCCGCAGTACCGGCCCAGCTTGGGCGGACCCATCCTCACTATCCCCGAGTGCAGACAACGGCTCACCGTTCACCGCGACGATCAAGTCACCGTTGCGAAGGCCGATCTTGTTGGCCAGTGCTCCTGGGGTCGTTCCGAGAATCCGCAATCCAGCGCTTGCGGCCGCGCCATTGCGTGTATCGACAATGATCCCGAGGTCGGCAGCGCGCTCCGCTTTCGAGTCAATCGTCAGAGCAATCGGAGAGTCTGACTCAGCCGACAGCTCGCCGGATTGGATCATGTCCATCAGAACGACGCGAATCTCAGCGCGTAGTCGATGCTCAAGACCCTCTCTCGTATCGCTACGCGAATCGATTTCTCCCGCATCAGACGTCTGCACCCCAAACAACGACCCAAGGCAGGCCAGAACAACCAGCATAAGTGCTGACAGAAACCTTCGCGTACCGACCGTTGGCAACAAAAAGAGCATCGCTGGTTTCCTTTTAAATCCGGGTCAAACGAAGTCCACGCACGCCATCCTCACGCGCCAGCGACTCCAGCAGTTGGTTACGCAACGCCCAAAGTGCGCGCAAACGAGACGCGTCAGCACCTTGGTCGTATGCCATTTGCAACTCACGATCCACTCTACGCACGCTAACACTCACTTCCTCATTCTGTGGCCCAGCGACGACGGCCGACGATTGATTCTGCAAAGCTTGGGATTGAAACCGTCCGTCGGTGACATCCCGCGTCCCAGAGGGTCCTGTGAAGTCTCCACGAGCGCCGAGAAGAATCACAATTGCCACTACCGCGCCGCTCGCAGAGAAGCCGCCCGCTCGGATCAACCGCCTTCGGATTACCCGTCGCGCGTGGCCGCGCTGGATGCGCGTCCACAGCGCCGGGTCGGGATCAAATTCGGGCAGATCGGCAATTCCTGCCGAAGGTGCCTGGTTGCCATCATGTTTGATCATGCGACGTATCCTCCTCCTCCTCACGAAGATTTTGACCAGAATCGACGACGCGCTTCAATGAGCGAGCCAGAATCGACTTTGAATAACTTTCACTCTGGTCAAACAGTTGGGCAAGCTCTTTGTGGGTATAGCCTTCGAGTTCATGAAGGATGACCACCGCGCGTTCGCGCGGCGTCAGGCGCATCAACACGTTCCATGCGTCAACCCTGACTTCTGCCGAAGCACCCTCTGCCGCCAGGCCTGCAAAATGATCCTCCGGGTCTGCCCGATCGATCCGACGATTGCGCCTAACCACATCGATTGTCGAATTGACCATCATTCGCTTCAACCAGGCTCCGAAAGGTGAATCACCACGAAACTTTGAAATACTCCCCATCATGCGCAAGAACACATCCTGGACAATATCTTCCGCAGCGGCGGGTTCGCCGACAATCCGCAACGCCAAGTTGTAACAAGCCCGACCATAAAGCCGATAGATCGCATCGAAGGCAGCATTCTTGCCACGCTGAGCCTGCCGAAGAATCTCGGCATCCAGGACAATTCCAAAACCGGAATTCACACCCAAGGGAAATCCATCAGCCGCCAACTCCAGAGAGACGAAGCACCGAGCCGATTCGTTGCATCCGGTGCTGCGATAACCCTTGGAACCCGCTCAATCTCTGCGCAGAGGCAAACGCACCTCACGAATCTGATCCAAAGGAACACTGAGTTCCGCGTTCCCTCGACCTACTCGCACTTTAAGCACGGCATGATCGGGCCCAACCCGGGCAAGCTGCCCGGCGACCCGCTTTCCGTTGCTGGTAAGAAACCGCACATCACGACCCAAATGCGCGCTCAACTCAGCCAGCGGGATGACGGAATAGTTCTTCTTTTTCTCTTCCTGTGGCGGCAAGCGTTCGATCACGCCAGGCTTCCAAACCAGGGCCAGTATCGAGTCCTTCGGTGGCGGCGGCGCACTGGCAACCACGCGTTGATCCGCCGGCGCAGGATCCGAATTCGGCATCGATGACGGGATCACGGCGGCTGCGGATGTCTCGGGTACTTCCACTTCACTACCGATTGCCGGCGCCGAAATCGGATCTGCAGATACCTGCTGGATCACAGATAACACGGGCGCATTGTCTTGCCGGAGCGGTCCCAAGATCTGGGTGTCTTCCTCGCTTGCCGTGCTCACCGGCGGTGCGCTGCTATCCGCAAACACGGTTTCCGATGGAACTTCTTGCGACCTGATTGGCCATGGACGATCCGGATCGGCAAATGCCAGGCGAAACATGATCGGAGGGGTATCGTCGAGCCGCGCCGTCACATTCAACTGGCGCAACAAATTTTGCCGCGGATACGCTGCGATCTCGCTCGGTGCCCACGACGACTCAGGCAGACTGGTCAAGGCGAGATTACCTCCTCGCGTCACCAGCTTCTGATAGAGCCCGAGTAGATCCTCGCTTGGCTCAATTCCGTGATCGACCAGAAAGGCCTTGACCGCATTGACGTGCCGGCCAATGAATTCAGCCGTACTTGATCCCAGCCACTGTGCGCAAAATTGATTGCGTCGAACCAGATAGCCCGGATCCACATAACTGATACCGACACGATCGACGCGTAACAGGGACTGCGCCGAGAAATCCTGCCAATGCGTCGCGTCGAATTTTGAAAACTCGGCGAAACCGCGAATTTCGGAAATACCGGGGCTACGCAAAACCATCGATACACGCAACGCGCCACTGTCACGATCGAGGCGATAGTCGAATTGGTCAGCACGCTCCTGAGGATCAATACCCATTCGGATACGGTCCTTGTCGCCCAATGGATCACTGCCACAACCGAGATTCTCGAACGGAACCAGGCTCGGGAGTCCGACCCAAGCGGGTATTGTGCTGGCGACGTCGCCTGGATCGAAACGAAGAGCCTTCGTTTGAATATTCAGATGATCAGATGGGCCCGAGCCGGGTGAAAACCACGCGCCCAGCAACCACAACGCGCCCCCGCCACGAATGTCCGCTATGCGCGCGCTTAATTCACCGCGCGAGCCACCGGCGTGAATAGTCAATCGAGGATCTTGAAGCCGCATGGTTCCGCTGAGCGTAAAGCCCGCACGGGAATAGGTCAGCGATGCAAGCGGCTCCAATGAGCTTGCGAAGGTCGTCGCCATGCGCCGCGCCGAAAACTCGAACGCAACCCACAGGCCAATACCTGCAACCGCCGCCAACAGCAGGATTCTGCGCCATCTCATTGTCGCGCGAGCCCTCATCAAAGACGGACGAACCGTCCAGCGCACCCCTGCATCACGACCATAGCCGGATTGATCGACTCCAGCAATGGCATCCCGGTAACGATGCAGTGATCCGAAGCTTCTGCATTGTCGGCGCAAACATTGCCGAACAGATCGTCATGGAAAGTCGTAGAAATCGAACAAGAGGGTCCCACCAACGGCAGGACCCTCTTTACTGAGCACGTACCGGCGCTTTTTCAGACTCGCCGGATCGCCATTACCAAAACGAGCAGAATGATTGCGCCAATCATCGCGTTGATAATGCTTCCGACGATACCGCCACCAATGGCAATACCGAGTTGCGGCAGCAACCAACTGGCAATCAACGCGCCGAGAATACCGACAACAATATTTCCGATGAGCCCCAAGCCCCGACCCTTCACAATCAGCCCGGCCAGCCAGCCTGCAACGGCGCCGACAAGAAGCAGAATCAACAAACCTTCAAGTGTCATGATTTCCTCCCAGAATTGGTCGCACGCTGCGACATCGACATCATGAACCATTGCTCAGGCTTTCGCTCCCCGATCAGCACCTGAATAACGCAAGGGAGATCAGACAGGCGGCGCGCTCGAACCAGCGCTTGGCCGCGAAGCTTGGGTTTTCTGCCGCTGCGTTGCAGCCTTTGAGTTGGCATGAGCCTTGTCGCGAATGGCGCGCAGGGCCTCTGGCGGCAGCATGGCAACGTCGGGTCGGGAGTTCGCAGAAATGCGCGACGCCGCCAAAGAAAATACGCTGCCGACCAAGCCAATCACGGTCATCAGCAAGGCGATTCCAAGAAGACCTGGACTGCGTGTCAGCATGGCCATGATCAAGCCAAGCAGTGTGATTGCGATCATGAACCAGCGCGTCATTTGCGTCCCCCATGGAAATCGGCGAGAACCTTGTCAAAGCTGCCCCCAGGTTCAAGCAGACAAAGCTATCAGAAACACCCGACCAAGCGGCAGGCCGTTGATCGGTGGATTGTTGCCGGTAGTACGGTCTGAGGTCGCTGGCATCAGAGATCGCGCTCAACGATCCGAATGGCCGGATTCGAGGCCGTCCAGGCGCAGGAACAAGCCGGGTCGGATCAGATCAATGAATGCGCGCGCCTCGGCGCTGAGCACCTTGCCCTTGCGCACCACCACGCCATAGCTGCGCTGCGGAAAATACGAGCGAAGATTGCGCACCGCCAGACGCTCACGATCGGCTTCACTGATGCACATGCCGGTCACGATCGAAATGCCGAGGCCCATGGCCACGTATTGCTTGATGACTTCCCAGCCGCCGACCTCGATGGCGACGTGGTAGGGGACCTTGCGCTTCTGGAAGACCAGGTCGACCAGGCGATAGGTCGTCAGCCTTTTCGGCGGCAGGATCAAGCCAAAGGGCGAGAGATCTTCAAGCGTGATCTCCGCCTTGTCAGCCAAGCGGTGGTTTGGCGGCATGATCAGCAACGGGTCGAAGTGATAAAGCGGCTCGTAGGAAAGGTCAACCGGCACCTCGACCATCGAACCCACCGCGAAATCCACCTCATCCGAGCGCAACAAGGCCAATCCATCGGTTCCGGTGACGTTGTGCAGATTCATATGAACCGCATCGTTCTGGCTGCGAAATGCGGCAACCATGTCAGGCAGCAAATATTGGATCGTTGAATTGCCACAAGCGATATCAAGCGTCGCCCTCGCGGCGCCCCGCGTGGTTGCAAAAAATTGCTCATCGAGGCCCTCCAATCCCTCAACCAGAGGCCGAGCCAATTCGTACAAGGCCTGGCCTTCGCTGGTCAAAGTAATGCGCCGGCGTCGGCGCTCAACCAGTGTGCAACCCAGTTCGGATTCGAGAGCACCGAGTTGCAGACTGACCGAGGGTTGGGACAAAAACAGCGCTTCCGCCGCTCGCGTCAGCGTGCCGTACTTCACCGCATAGCAGAAAGCTCGCAATTGCTTGAGCCGACTGCCCTTGTAGTAGAAGCGTGGAGCCGAATTCGTTGACTTGGGAGGCTTTTTGCCGATCTTGGTCGATTCAGACTTGCGGCGCTGCAACATAAGAGCTCATCGTTTCAGGAGAATAATTTCATTTGAATTCATTGGTTTGAATCATGAATTAACAAATTCAATGTCATTCATTGAAACATTCGCTTTGTCAAATGTAAATTGAAGGCGCTAGGCTTGGGACCCGCTGAACCGGTGTCACCATGCCAAATTCTTCCAAAAACGAGTCGTCAGAGTTCAGCCTACCGACTGGTGTCGCCCTCACGGCCGACCGCAATCCTCGAATCCTGACTACTGCGGCGCTGTCCTTTATCGCTGATTTGCATCGCCGATTTGACACTGAGCGCCGCTCGCTGCTGGCCGCTCGCGTCAAACGCCAGGCGCGCTTCGATGCTGGCGAATCTCCGGGATTTCTGGATGCTACGAGCGCCATCCGATCCGGCGACTGGAAAGTGGCGACGATTCCCGAGATCTTGCTCGATCGGCGTATCGAGATCACCGGCCCGGTTGATCGCAAAATGATCATCAACGCGCTGAATTCCGACGCCAAGGTGTTCATGGCGGATTTCGAAGATTCAACGTCACCGACTTGGGAAAACGTCATTGAGGGTCAGGTCAACTTGGCCGATGCCGTTGCCGGCAAGATTGATTTCCGTTCAGCGGACGGACGCGAATACTCGCTGAAGGCCGATCCCGCGCTACTGATCGTGCGGCCACGCGGCTGGCATCTCGACGAGAAGCACCTGAGCGTCGATGGCGCGATGGTATCCGCCTCACTTTTCGACTTCGGCTTGTTTGTCTTCCACAACGCTCGCGTATTGCAGGCGCAAGGTCGCGGACCGTTTTTATACTTGCCGAAGATCGAGAGCCATCACGAGGCCGCTCTCTGGGATCTCGTCATTGCCCATGCCGAAGCGGGGCTAGGACTTCAGCCAGGAACGATCAAGGTCACTGTCTTGATTGAAACCTTGCCCGCCGCGTTCGAGATGGACGAAATCCTCTGGGCATTGCGCACGCGCATTGTCGGCTTGAACTGCGGCCGCTGGGATTACATATTTTCCTACATCAAGACCTTCAGGGCGCGCCGCGACCACGTGTTGCCCGAGCGCGCCCAAGTCGGCATGACTGCGCCGTTCCTCAAGGCCTACAGCGAACTGTTGATTCAGACCTGTCATCGACGCGGCGCCTTCGCCATGGGCGGCATGGCCGCGCAGATTCCAATCAGCAACGACCCCGCGGCCAACGCTGCGGCGCTGCAACGCGTGCGAACCGACAAGCAGCGCGAGGCGGCTGCCGGCCACGATGGCACCTGGGTTGCCCATCCCGGTCTGATCCCGGTGGCGCTGCAAGAATTCGCCAAGGTTCTCGATGGACCGAACCAGCTCAACCGCTTGCGCGAGGACGTAACGATCTCAGCGGAAGATCTGCTCGTCGCGCCGCTCGGAACCATCACTCGAGTAGGCTTCGAGAACAACATCGATGTCTGCGTGCGCTATCTGGCGGCCTGGCTTGATGGCCTCGGCTGCGTGCCGATTCATCATCTGATGGAAGACGCCGCCACCGCGGAGATTTCGCGCGCGCAACTCTGGCAATGGCTGCATCACCAGGGCTTGAGCCTGGACGATGGAAGCGCGATCGATTTTGATCTTTTTGATCGTGCACTCGCCGGCTGCGCCAATCGACTTCCGCAAACCGACCTGCCCGGGCAATCGCGCATTGATGACGCGATCGCCATGCTGGGTGAATTGACCCACGCCGACCAATTGGCGGAATTCTTGACTCTACCGGCTTATCAGCGACTGCCATGATTTCCCGCAACACGCCGATATCTCAGAACCATTGATCACACACCCAACCCGATTCACCAGGAGCAAGCCATGAGCAAGACGACGATGCCAACTGCCGCTGAGATAGCCAAGGATTGGGCCAGCAATCCACGCTGGGAAGGAATCAAGCGCAACTACTCGGCAGAGGATGTCGTGCGTCTGCGTGGCAGCGTGCATATCGAGCATTCGCTGGCCCGTTTAGGTGCAGAAAAGCTTTGGAGCAGTCTCCACCGTGAGCCCTTCGTCAACGCGCTCGGCGCGCTCACCGGCAATCAGGCCATGCAGCAGGTCAAGGCCGGTTTGAAAGCGATTTATCTGTCCGGATGGCAGGTCGCCGCCGATGCCAATCTGGCCGGGCAGATGTATCCCGACCAATCCCTGTATCCGGCAGATTCTGTCCCAGCGGTAGTCAAGCGCATCAACAACTGCCTGCTTCGCGCCGATCAGCTCAATCATGCCGAAGGCGACTCGTCGGTCGATTATTTGCAGCCGATCGTGGCCGACGCCGAAGCCGGATTCGGTGGCGTACTGAATGCATTCGAGTTGATGAAAGCAATGATTGAAGCGGGCGCGGCTGGCGTTCATTTCGAGGATCAGCTGGCCTCGGTCAAAAAGTGCGGCCACATGGGTGGCAAAGTGCTGGTGCCGACTCGCGAAGCGGTCGACAAGCTCAATGCGGCTCGTCTCGCCGCTGATGTCATGGGTGTGCCGACCCTGATCGTCGCGCGCACCGACGCCGAGGCGGCCGATCTGCTGACCAGCGATATCGACGCCAACGACCAGCCGTTCACGACGGGTGAACGCACGATCGAGGGTTTCTACAAAACCAATAATGGTCTTGATCAGGCGATCAGCCGCGGCCTCGCTTACGCACCGTATGCCGATCTGGTCTGGTGCGAAACCGGCAAGCCCGATCTCGAATTTGCGCGCCAGTTTGCCGAGGCGATCCATGCAAAATTCCCGGGCAAGATGCTCGCCTACAACTGCTCTCCCTCATTCAACTGGAAGAAGAATCTCGACGACGCCACGATCGCGAAATTCCAGACCGAAATCGCCAAGTACGGTTACAAGTTCCAGTTCATCACGCTGGCTGGGTTCCATGCGTTGAATTACTCGATGTTCAATCTCGCCCACGGCTATGCGCGCAACCAGATGAGTGCGTTCGTGGAACTGCAGGAAGCCGAGTTTGCCGCAGCAGAACGTGGTTTCACCGCCGTCAAACACCAGCGCGAAGTCGGCACGGGCTATTTTGATCAGGTGACCCAGGCGATTCAGCAAGGCCAATCTTCGACCACCGCACTGACCGGCTCGACCGAAGAAGAACAGTTCGCCGGAACGGTCAAAGCCGCCTGACCGAGCGCAAAAACGCATCGCGCGCGAGTGAATTATTGGCCGCCGCGCGATGCGCCGACAACGGAACGGTGGGGTTTGGGGTGACCTGGTGGGAAGCCAGGCGGGTTGTTCCGAAGTCGGCGCTGCGCGGGAACCGGATGCAGGCTGGTACCCGTTACCTGGCCAGTGGGGTTGGCCGGTCATGTCAGCATGGCAATGGTCAAATCGACACACATGTGGCAAAAGTCATCACCAAGCCGACGATTTCCGATCTGTTGGGGGTAAGATCCACCGCGGGGTAAAGCAATAACGGGGGGTGGGGCTGTGTCCAACAATCCAGTAGCCAGCAACGTGACGCCGATCGGCGCGTTCACTCATCGCGCGCGCGCTCCCCTGTTGCCACGAGAACTCTCCGAGCGTGAACTGGCCTTGTTTGTCACGGTCAGCGACCGTCGCGAGGTCGCCTCCGGCGATATCATCTTCCGTCGCGGCGAACTCGGTCGCAGCATGTTCATTGTCGAAAGCGGCCAGATTCGTCTGGAATTCGGTGATGGCATGCCGGACAAGCTCATCGGTCCGCGCGAGTTCTTCGGCGAGTTGACCTTGTTTATTGGCGATCACACGCGTGTCGCGAATGCGGTCGCCACGGTCAACACGATCATGCATGTCATCGAGCAGCAAGCGTATGACCGTCTGCTGGAAACCGAACCACGCCTGCTTGCGCAATTCATGCGACGTTCGTTTGCCTATCTGGTTGCCAGCGAGCAGCAGCTGATTTCGAGCCTCAAGCGGCGCAACGAAGATCTGCTGGTCACGCTCGACTCCTTGCGTCAAACGCAGACCCAGCTGAGTACCGCCCAGCGTCTGGTGCAGACCGACGAGCTGACCGGGTTGTGCAATCGCCGCGGTCTTTACATGTTCCTCGATCAACTGACGAATACCCGATTGCAAGGCACAGAAATTGGTTTGCTGCTGATCGACATCGACCGCTTCAAGCAGATCAATGATCGTTGTGGACATTTGATCGGCGATCAGGTGCTTCGCGCGATTGCTGAAGAAGTCCAGAACGCCGCCTCGCCCTGCGATTTGCCGTGTCGACTCGGCGGGGATGAGTTCGCCCTGTTGACCCAAGTCACCGGATCCGAAGAGTTGGGATCGCGCGCGACGCAGATCGTCAACGCGGTGCATGCGCTGCGCTTCCCGGGCTGCGAAGATCTCAAGATCAGCGTGAGTATCGGTGCCCAGTTATGCGAAGAAGCCGATGACTGGGCGATTTGGTACAGCGAAACAGATTGCCTGCTTTATGAAGTCAAAGGCCGCGGTGGAGATGGTTACCGCTCGCACGATTGAATCGGTTTCAATTCGTGCCTGCCTCGTTCAATGCACCCAGCGCCCGCCCCGCCGCCGCGGCGGTCGCGCGGGTTCGCCTTCACGCTGGCGGATGAATTCCTCTTCAGTGGCGGGATGTTCGCGCCAATAAGTTGCCACGGCATCAATTGAATCCGGGATGCGTGCCAGGCACTCGTCGTATTCGTCATCGCTCAGTGCGGCGAAATCCGCATCGCTGTCGAAAACCTCGTCCTCGATCGACAAAGCGATGATTGGACCGAGAAACTGCATCAAGTCCGAATCCTGCCCGAGTCGCGATTCCCAAGCCGCTGCGCGCAGATCGATGCCGCGACTGAATCCTTCGCACCAACCGCGAGAGCTGAAGGCGATTTGGCCGTCCTCGCTATCGAGTTCACCGAGAATCGGCTCGTAGGCGCCGGTTTCAATTTCCAGCGATACCGAGTCGTTTAGACGAGCGAGCAAGGTCAGAATGCGCTGGCCTTCGTCCAAATCGACAAAGGGTTCATGCAAAACCTCTGGCAGCCATTCCTCGGGCGTCGCCGGTGAAGGGCCGATCGCCAGCGAGGTCAACAAGCCGTGTACGCCATCGAGCAGCAAGTGATCGTCACCGGGATGCGCCCGCAGATATTGATCGAGCTCTTCCAGCTCGCTATCGGCCAGTGAGGAGGGCCAGTCGGTCTCAGACATCGGCAAGCTCCAGCAGGGCCGGGGTGTGATCCGACGGTCGTTCCCATCCGCGAGGATCGCGGTCAATGCTGGCCGCCGTCGCACGCTGCATCAGTGGCGGGCTGGCCAGCAGCAAATCGATGCGCAAACCGAGATCACGCCGAAAACCCGCTTGCCGGTAATCCCACCAACTGAACTTGCCGGCCGATTCATCAAACTGGCGGAAGCTGTCCGTGAGGCCGAGATCGAGCAACCGTTTGAATGCCTCACGCTCCGGCGTCGAACAGAGAATCTTCTCGTGCCAGACGACCGGGTCGTAGACGTCGCGATCATCCGGCGCGATGTTGAAATCACCCATGACAACCAAGCGAGGATCATTGCGCAACTCGCCTTCGAGGAAACGCGTGACCTTGTCCAGCCAATCCAGTTTGTAGGCATACTTTTCGCTGCCGACGGCCTGACCGTTGACCACATAGAGGTTGGCTACGCGAATATCGCCCACCGTCGCGATCAGGATCCGTCGTTGCGGATCGTCGAGGCCAGGCACATCGGTGATCACATCGTGGATCGGTTGCTTCGCCATGATGGCGACGCCGTTGTAGGTTTTCTGTCCGGAAAACGCGACCTCGTAGCCGAGCGCTTCGATAGCGGCGCGCGGAAACTTGGCATCCTCCATCTTGGTTTCCTGGATGCCGAGCACATCCGGCTGCGCCTCAGCGCACCATTGTTCGACATGCGGCAGGCGCACGTTCAGCGAGTTGACGTTCCACGTGGCAAGTTTCATAGGCTCAGTTTAGCCGACTGCAACGCCACTCTGCAGGTGCCGATGGTCGTCAGCTCACGCTAACATGACCTCTTCTCGCCAGTTGGAATCCGAGCATGCAAATCATTGACCTGCGCAGCGACACGGTCACTCAGCCCACCGCGGCGATGCGTGCGGCGATGGCTGCAGCGAAAGTCGGCGATGACGTCTATGCCGAGGATCCGACCGTGCGTGCGTTGGAAGAGCGTCTTGCCAGTGATCTGGACTTCGAGAATGCGCTATTCGTGCCCAGCGGTACTCAATCGAACCTCGTTGCGCTGCTATCGCATTGTCAGCGCGGCGATGAATATCTGGTTGGCATGGAGGCGCATACCTACAAGTACGAGGCAGGAGGCGCGGCCGTGCTCGGCTCGATCCAGCCACAGCCGATCACCCATTCAATCGATGGCAGCCTGGACATCGATTTGCTCGAAAAAGCGGTAAAGCCTGACGATCCGCACTTTGCGCGGACGCGCCTGCTGACCCTCGAAAATACCTGGCACGGTCGGGTGTTGACGCAAGAATACGTAAGCCAGGCGACTGCGTGGGCGCACTCGAAAGGTCTTGTCACCCATCTCGATGGCGCGCGTCTATTCAATGCGGCAATTGCCAGCGGCCGCTCACCTGGCGAACTGAGCAAGGGCTTCGACAGCGTTTCCATTTGTCTGTCCAAGGGTCTAGGCGCGCCGGTCGGCTCGGTTCTGCTCGGCTCGGAGGCCCTGATCGCCCAGGCCAAGCGCTGGCGCAAGATGCTCGGGGGCGGCATGCGTCAATCCGGCATTCTTGCCGCCGCCGGACTGCACGCGCTGGATCATCATGTTGAGCGGCTGAGCGAGGATCACGCCCGCGCGCAAGCACTCGCGGAGGGTCTAGGTGCCATCAAGGCGCTCAAGATCCAGGCGTGTCATACCAACATGGTCTTCATTGATGTGCCCTCGGCGCATTTGCGCGAACTTGACCAGCATTTGAAGGACAACCATGTTCGCGCAAGTATCGGCTATCTGCCGAGCGTGCGACTGGTCACCCATCTGGACATCAACGATGCCGCAATTGATCGCGCGATTGAGGTATTCGC
>JBBSVJ010000017.1:0-27663 GCA_038233665.1 Lysobacterales bacterium | reverse complement strand
TGGATGGCATGTATGCCGGCAATGCAGGACGACTGCACGGATGCAGGAGGTACGCATCCATGGATGGATGCGGTAGAACCGCGTCTGGAACAAGCGGTCGAGAGCAACGCAGGAGCAGTTGCCGAGCAATTGCAGGGATTAGCTCGACGCGAGGATTCACCCTCGTTCGCGGCCATGCGACACTGCGATCGATAGCGTTCCCCGAATTGGAATTTGTCTAGCGGATCGAGACGATCTTACGGCTAGCCGGGTCACGCGACGATCAAGGGAGGGAGTTCGCATGCGTCGATGGCTTGAAGAGTTTCGCTGGGACGTTTCCCACACCCGAATGCTAACCCAGGCATCAAGATGCCGAGCCTGACGATCACCGGCGGCACTCTGGCCGGCCAGCAATTCAGTTTCAGCGAATCGGTCATTGTGGGGCGCGGCGCATATTGCGATATCCGCATTGATGACTCCACGGTCTCGCGGCGTCACGCCGAAATCACTCTCAACAGCAACGGAGCGTGGCATTTCCATGATTTGGGCAGCGCCAACGGCAGCTTGCTCAAAGGGCAGTCTATCCACGGAAATCTGCTGATCAGCGGCACGCTCGAACTGATCGTTGGTGAAGTGCCGGTCCGTCTGGAGATGGTGGATGTCGTCGAGGCGCCACGCAACGAGAGCAGCAGCTTTCCACAACTTCTGGATCGTCTTGAACTACTTGCCTGGGTTGCCGCACTTCCAGCCCGACGCGAGAGTCCCGCCCAACTGATCGGGCAAGTTCTCGATACGTTGCGTGATGGTTTTTCCGGATGTACGCGTGTCAGCCTGTTCGTTACTCGTCCCGGCAGCAACAAGCTTCTGCCTTATGCACGCGAAACCGAGGGCTCGACCGACGCCCAACAACGTTCCGCCGAACTCGCCAACGCTTGCCTGCGCCATGTCGATGGCGTTGCCGGTGGTGCTGCGGTGATTGAACCGCTGGGTGTTGCCGATGCACCGTCAGGAATTCTCGCTGCACCGCTGATTCTCAGCGGTGAAACCTTGGGCATTCTTATCGCCGAATCGGAACGTTCTGACACTTGGAGCCCTCTGGATCGGTCACTTGGCAAGGGCATCGCCAGTATCATCGCCGGCTTGCTTGAGGCCGAGCGTGGCAGCCATCCGGATCGACGCGTTGCCGAACGGGATCTGCTGCTGGCGCGACGCGTACAGCAACATTTTCTACCGCAAAATGCCATTCGCCTGCCCGGTTATCAGTTCGCCGAGGCCTATGTACCGGCGCGCGTCGTCGGTGGCGATCACTATGATTATTTCCGCTTCGCCGATGATCGTGCGGGCATCGTCATCGGCGATGTATCTGGCAAGGCCGTGTCGGCGGCTCTGGTCATGGCGCGTTTTGGAATGGCCGTGCGTCTTCTCGCCAGTCAGGCCAACCATCCGCTGGACCTGCTTGTCACACTCAATGTATTGCTGCTCGACGAACTGGAGGCCGGCATGTTCGTCACCGCTCAAGTCATCGCCATTGATGGCACCAGTGGCGATATCGAAATCGCCAATGCCGGTCATCCTCCGCCCTTGTTGCGCAATGCCGATGGAACGGTTGAAGCACTGAGACTTGAGCCGGGAGCACCACTCGGCGCGAGCGCTCAAACGCGCTTCGGCGCATCAACGGTGACCTTGGCAGCCGGCGCCAGCCTGTTGTTCTACACCGATGGGCTGGATGAGGCCGAAAACGAGGAAGGTGAGCAATTTGGGATCGAACGACCGACCGCGGCCATGGCACTAGCCAATGAGGCACCGGGCATCCTTATCGAAATCAACACCCAACTTGAAGAGTTCGTTGGCTCGGCCAAGGCCGCCGATGACCTGACCTTGCTGGTGATCAGCCGCGACGCTTCGCCGATGAAAAGCTGATCAAGCTGCGCCACGATATTTTTACCGAAGGCACGCGAGTCAACGAGTGGGCACACTTCCGAGCACGCGCATGACATCCGCGATATATTTCTGGCTGATCTTGCCCGGCTCGGACTGCGGCGCTTTCACGCCAAGCAATTTCGCGACCGTTGCTGCCAGCGGGTTACCCTCCTTCGCGGCAGGCGTTGACTTGGGCTTGACTCCTCCCGGCTGCAGCAGAGAATCACGATCGGGGAAAATCTGGAACAGCTGGGTAAATCCGGCCACATCGAAAACCTGGCGCACGGTGGGATTGAGTCCGCAAAGACGCAGACTGCCACCGCCATCAACTTTCTTGGCCAGCATCAACAGCACGCGCAAGCCGGCGCTGCTGACGTAACCGACGCCAGTCAGATCGATGACAAAATGTTCGGCGCCGGCATCGATCAGATCCTGCACAGCGAGCTCGAGATCGGCGGATGTATCGGTATCCAGCCGACCTTTCAGGCCAAGTACACGAATCTCTTCGTGCATTTCCACCTTTACATCAAGTGCCACCTCAGCCCTCCCGGAAAACGAATCGTGCCATGCCTATCTGGATGACATCTTCGTGCCGCAACAAGCGCTGCTTGACCGCCTCGGCGTTGACTCGTGTTCCCGACTTGCTATCGAGATCGGTCAAGGTGTAACCCTGCGAATCGACCGAAATACTTGCATGCCTGGCCTCGACCCCGGGCCCGCCTATACGGACTTCATTGATTGCGTCTGAGCCCAACGAAATCGGCTTCGGCGGCAGCGGGATGGCAGTTCGCCCGGCTTCCGGATTTTGTGGAACCAGGCGTGCGGTGCGCAATGACATGGTCGCGTTCGCACCGTAGGCAGGTTTGCCACCCGGAGTTGTCGGGGGCAATGGAACTTTCGGTGGTTCGGGCAATTTGAGCACTTGCAGGATCTGGGTTTGCGCCGCAGGGATATCCAGCGCTTCGCCATCCATCGGAATATCAATGTCGTGCGCGATCGGCATTTCCTGAGTGCTCGACGGACCGGGATTGACAGCGTGAGACAACTCTTCTTCACTGGAAAAAACTTCAAGAAAGCGTTTTTTCAGCGCCTCGCCCTGCTTGTGCGCCGCCGCGCGTTCGCTCAACGAGGTTTCGATCGCTTCGAGTCGCTTGCTGTATTCGTCGTCGTTGAACTCACCGAGTTTGCGGCGTAATTCGATTTCCTGCCGATCCAGCTTGACCGCCTCATGCGCATTGCCGATTTCGGCAAGGGCGCCACGCAAGCGAGCGTAGGAATCACGGGCCTGCTGGCGCAGCGGGTCTGCCTTTGCCTCGATTTCCGACACCTGGCGGATGTAGTCGGCATGCACGCGACTGAAAACCGCAGGATCGAAATCGGCCTTGACGTCATCCAGCCCGGCGAGGCGCTTGCGCAAGATATCGGCCTCTTCCTTGAGCGCCTTGAGTGCATCAATTACACCGAGATCAACCCCGGAAAGAGACTCAGGCAGTTCACGCACGTTCACCATTTTCGCTCTCCAAGCCGCTTCATGCGGCAGAAAAATCGACTTCAACCGCGCCGAAGCGCAGCGTGTCACCGGGTTTCACAGCAACATCTTCGCCGGTCTTGATACGGGTATTGTTGAGAAACGTGCCGTTGACTGTCTTGCTGTCCTCACGCACAAAGAACAATTGTCCCTTGCGGATCAGCTTGGCGTGACGGCGGCTCAGGCTGCGGGTCGGATCCACGGTACTCAGATCGACTTCCGGCTGAATCCCTGCGGCAGGGTCAGGACGTCCGACGAGGAATTCGTCCAATGACGGATCAAGACCAAAGACCTGTCCCTTGGCATGACGAAGCACACAGCCTCCCTGAAATTTTGGCGGCGGCAGCGGCACGGGCGGTCCGATCGTGGTCCGAGAAGGTTCTGCATCGATCCCCACCGGTTTCGCGTTCGACTGGCGCGTGGCCAAGGGCGCGGCCGCGGCGGCTGGCGGAGATGGTGGCAATGGTGGAGCTGGCGTTGCGGCTGCCGCTTTGCGCTTCTTCGCAGCGCCATCCGACAGGGCCGACGCAAGACGCATCTCACACTGTTGATGGCGCTGGGCAAGCACGCGCAGCAAGCGCATGGCTATTTCGATGTTTCCCTGCAGCAAACCCGGCAAATCATCGCGCTCGATCTTCAATAAGCGTGTCGGTTTTCGGGCAATGGCGGTGGCAAATCGTGGCTGATCGTCGAATATCGACAGCTCGCCGAAAAAATCACCCGGCCCCAGACTCGCGACTGCCTCTTTGCCCCGAGCCTCAGTCAACAAGTCGATGCTGCCAGACTCAATGATATACATCGTCTTCCCGGCATCACCCTCGGCAAACACCGTTTTTTCTGTCGGTATTTCGAGATACGCATCGGAAGATTGGCTCATCGCTTGAAGTCTCATGCGCGGCGGGGACCAGCCCGGACACTCGATTATGCAGAGCGCACGCCTTCAGCGGCAACCACCGCAGCGCGCCATGCTGCTTGGCTCTGACCATGCCCGCCCCGCCATGCTGTGGCATTTGGCCGCATTTGAACGTCGCGACACGCAGTATTGGCACGCATTCCGAGCGATCGCTGAAGGACAACCGCGCACCGGCCATTGCCCTTCAGCGACATCATCTAAAAATCGCGCACTTAGGTATCGCACGGCGTGACCGCAATCACAGCGCTGCTCACGGTTGCGGCGGCCAAAGCCGTGCTGATATCATTCGTCGGCTCTGCAAGCAGCTTTTTGCTGTTTTGCGGGAAATTCCTCAAGCATTCGAGCAGGCTCAGTGCGTAATTCCATCGCCCATGGTCGGCGGGTGGCAGTTCGCACCACGCTATTGCAGATCGGCGTGACCCTCGTGGTCGCCTTGATCGCCTCGATGTTGGGCTGGCGGATCGGCATGGCCACCCTTGCGGGCGGCGCCATCATCGCGGTCGGAAATGGGTTGTTCGCAATACGCTTGTTCGGGCGGGGAGTCGCACCGGCTCGCAATGTATTGCAATCCGTGTATGCGGCGGAAATCATCAAATGGTTCTGGCTGGTTTTGGCGCTGATATTGGCCATCGCCGTCCTGAAACTGCCTTTTGTCGGGTTGATCGCCGGCATCCTGGCAGCACAGTTTTCATTCTGGATCGCTCTCATTGCAATCAGGTAGCACGATGGCCAGCGAACACGCATCGCCGAACATGACCGAGTACATCAAGCACCACCTGCATCATTGGCAGGTGCAGATGCCGGGCACGGAAAATCCGTTCTTCCTGATCAACGTCGACAGCATCCTGTTCAAGTTGCTGATGGTGCTGCTGTTTCTTTGGCTGTTCATACGCGTGGCCAACCGTGCTACCTCCGGCGTACCGGGCAAGATGCAATGCGCGATCGAGATGGTCCTGTCGGGCGTCGATGGCATGGTTCGCGAAACCTTCCACGGGCGCAGCAAGCTCATCGGCCCGCTGTCGCTGACGATTTTCTGCCTCGTGTTCATGATGAACTTCATGGATATGCTCCCCGTTGACCTGCTCCCATGGATCTGGGGCGGCGTTAACGAACTTGCCGGACACGACCCCGCACACGCCTATCTGCGCGTCGTGCCGACCGCCGACCTCAACACCACCTTTGGCATGGCGATCACCGTATTTCTGCTGATCCAATACGTTGGACTCAAGCACAAGGGTGTGGTCGGGTTCTTCAAGGAGTTCTTCACCGCTCCGTTCGGCCCGTGGTTCGCCCCAGCCAACCTGCTATTGCGCCTGATCGAAGAGGCGGTTCGACCGCTGTCGTTGTCGCTGCGACTGTTCGGCAACATGTACGCGGGCGAGTTGATCTTCATCTTGATCGCAGTGCTGACCTTGGGTGCATCGCTGACGCATTTCTCGACCTATCTGTTGGGCATGGGCCAGTTCATTGCCGGCTTCGCCTGGACCGCGTTCCATATCCTCATCATCACCTTGCAGGCCTTCATCTTCATGGTGCTCTCGATCGTTTATCTGAGCATGGCTGCAGAACATCACTAAGCTTTTCGCCTCACCTTTTCAAATCAACCAAAACAGTTAACTCGGAGAGAACCATGGAAACCATCGCAAACGTTGCCCAGGTCGGTGACCTGCTCAGCATGACGGTCATCGCCGCCGCCCTCCTGATCGGACTCGGCGCACTCGGAACGGCGATCGGCTTCGCCCTCCTCGGCGGCAAGTTCATTGAAGGTGCATCGCGCCAGCCGGAACTCACCCCGATGTTGCAGACCAAGATGTTCATCGTTGCCGGCTTGCTCGATGCAGTGCCAATCATCGGCGTCGCAATTGCTCTGCTGCTGTTGTTCGCGAACCCGCTGCTCGCCACGCTTGGCGTGAAGTAATCGTTCCAGTAACCCGGCATCCGCGCGGCGGCCTCAGGGCCGCCTGCACGCAGGAGCAAGAGTAATGATTCCCAATATCACTCTGGTGATCCAGGGTCTGGTGTTTTTCGCCGTCACCCTGCTCGTCATGAAGTTCATCTGGCCGCCGATCATCGCGGCCATCGAAGAGCGTCAAGCCAAGATCGCTGAAGGTCTGGCCGCGGCTGATCGTGCCCGTCAGGAGTTGGCTGATGCCGACGCTCGCGTCGCTGACGAGATCCGCAAGGCTCGCGTTGATGCGGTCGCAATCATCGACAAGGCCACCGGTCAAGCCAACCAGATTGTCGACAAGGCACGCACGGATGCCATCGTCGAAGGTACCAAGCAGAAAGCCATCGCGGCGGCTGAGATCGAAAGCATGGCTCATCGGGCTCGCGAGGAGCTGCGCGATAAAGTCGCGGCCTTGGCGGTTGCTGGTGCCGAGAAGATTCTCAAGCGCGAAATTGATGCCAATGCGCACAAGGATCTGCTCGATCAGCTCGTGGGCGAGATCTAAGCCATGTCGAGCGCACTGACTCTGGCCAGACCGTATGCACGCGCCGCTTTCGAGACCGGCCATTCGCACGCGGCGTTGGCCGGCTGGGCCGAGAAGCTCGCGTTTGCCGCTGAAGTGGCTGCCGATTCGCGCATTGTGGCGCTGTTCGGCAACCCGCGTCTGAGCACCAGCGAACTGGCGTCACTGTTTCTGCCGCCAGGCGAAAAGGTCGATTCGGAGTTCGCGCACTTTATCAACCTGCTGGCCGAAAACGGGCGCTTGACGGTATTACCCGAGATTGCGGCGCTGTTTGAACAGCTGAAACTCGAATCGGAGCGTACGCTCAAAGTACGTCTGCGTACGGCGATCCGAGTGGATGCCAGCGACCTGGAAAAACTCAGCGCAGCACTCAAGCGACGTTTCGACAAGCAAATTGAAATTACCCAGTCCATCGATCCAAAAATGCTTGGCGGCGCCATTATTGATGCCGGCGAGATTGTTATTGATGGCTCGGTCCGCGGCCGCCTGGCGCGACTCGAGCAGGCGCTCACCCAGTGAGCACCATGGCGGTCAACGGAAAACAGAGGGCGCAACAGTGTTTTGCGCACCGCGGTTTTTCGCAGACCGCTTGTTGCTGACGGCTTACACCACACACTAGTTAATCCGCGTGCGGCAGTTGCCGTGCACGAACCGGGAAACCAGCATGGCCACCACAATCAATCCATCCGAAATCAGCGAACTGATCAAGCACCGCATTGAGGAGTTCAAGCTCACTGCCGATGCACGCAACGAAGGCACGATCACCAGCGTGTCCGACGGCATCGTGCGCGTGCATGGCCTCAACGATGTGATGTCCGGCGAAATGGTCGAGATGCCAGGCGACACCATCGCACTGGCCCTCAACCTCGAGCGTGACTCGGTGGGTTGCGTGGTTCTTGGCGGTTACGAGCATTTGCGTGAAGGCGACACGGTCAAGACCACCGGCAAGATCCTTGAAGTTCCGGTCGGTCGCGAGCTACTCGGTCGCGTGGTCGATGCGCTCGGTAACCCGATCGACGGCAAGGGTCCGATCAATGCCAAGCACAGCGCGCCGATCGAGAAAGTTGCGCCGGGCGTGATCTGGCGAAAATCGGTCGATCAGCCGGTACAGACCGGCTACAAGGCCGTCGACTCGATGATTCCGATTGGTCGCGGCCAGCGCGAGCTGATCATCGGCGATCGCCAGACCGGCAAGACCGCCATGGCCATCGACGCGATCATCAACCAGAAAGATTCCGGCATCAAATGTATCTACGTCGCGATCGGTCAGAAACAAAGCTCGATCGCCAACGTCGTGCGCAAGCTCGAAGAGAATGACGCGCTCGCGCACACGATCATCGTGGCCGCTTCCGCGTCTGAATCGGCCGCGATGCAGTACATCGCACCGTATTCCGGTTGCTCAATGGGCGAGTTCTTCCGCGACATCGGCGAAGACGCGCTGATCATCTATGACGATCTGACCAAGCAGGCCTGGGCCTACCGCCAGATCTCGTTGCTGCTCAAGCGCCCGCCGGGCCGCGAAGCGTATCCGGGTGACGTGTTCTATTTGCACTCGCGTCTGCTAGAGCGTGCGGCACGCGTCAACGAGGAATGGGTCGAAAAGCAGACCAATGGTGCGGTGACCGGCAAGACCGGTTCGCTGACCGCGCTGCCGATCATCGAAACCCAGGCTGGCGACGTTTCGGCCTTCGTGCCAACCAACGTGATCTCGATCACCGATGGTCAGATCTTCCTTGAGACCGACCTGTTCAACGCCGGTATCCGTCCCGCGGTCAACGCCGGCGTTTCGGTGTCGCGCGTCGGTGGTGCCGCACAAACCAAGATCGTCAAGAAGCTGTCGGGTGGCGTGAAGCTTGCCCTCGCCCAGTTCCGTGAGCTCGCCGCGTTTGCGCAGTTCGCCTCGGATCTCGATGCGGCGACGCGGGCCCAGCTCGAACGCGGCCAGCGCGTCACTGAATTGATGAAGCAGAAGCAGTACGCGCCGCTGTCGATCGCCGAGCTGGCGTTGTCGGTGTATGCCGCAGAAAAGGGTTATCTCGACGATCTGCCGATCGCCAAGATCCTGCCCTTCGAGGCGGCCCTGCATCAGCACTTCCACAGCAATTACGCCGACCTGATGAAGAACATCGTCGATACCGGCGACTGGAACAGCGACATCGAAGGCAAGTTCAAGGCGGGCCTGGATGAATTCAAGACGACGGGTACCTGGTAAGGAAAACCCTTGGGAATAGAGAGTAGGGAATAGAGAATCGTGAAGGTACGGTTCGGCAGAATTCTGCGTTAACCCACTCCCTGTTCCCTGTTCCCGATTCCCCCGAAGCGAGCAAAGCGAGCGAAGCATGGCCGGCGGCAGAGAAATTAAAACCAAGATCAAGAGCGTGCAGAACACCCGCAAGGTGACGCGCGCGCTGGAAATGGTCTCGGCATCGAAAATTCGCAAGGCGCAGGACCTGATGAAGGCCTCACGTCCTTATGCGCGTTTGATGCGCCAGGCGATCGGCCACATCGCGCTTGCCAACAGCGAATACAAGCATCCGTTCATGGTCGAGCGCAGTGAGATCAAGCGCGTTGGTTTCGTGATTGTCTCGACCGATCGCGGCCTCTGCGGTGGACTCAACACCAATCTGTTTCGCGCCCTGCTTCCAAAGATTCGTGAGTGGCAGGACCAGGGCGTCGAAGTCGACATGGTCTGCATCGGCCAGAAGGCGACCTCGTATTTCCGTCGCCTCAAGGTCAACATGCTTGGCAGCGTTACGCATCTCGGCGAGAAGCCGCAGGTGGATCAGCTGATAGGCGTGATCAAGGTCATGCTCGATGCGTATACCGAGGGCACGATCGATCGTTTGTCCCTGGTCTACAACGATTTCATCAACACGATGACGCAGAAGGCAACGATCGATCAGCTGCTGCCGCTGCCGCCCTCAGACGAGATGCCGAGCACGCATTCCTGGGATTATCTCTACGAGCCCGATGCAGCGACGGTTCTTGATCATGTGCTGACGCGCTACGTTGAATCGCTGGTCTATCAAGCCACGCTGGAAAATCTCGCCAGCGAACATGCCGCGCGCATGGTGGCCATGAAGAGCGCGTCCGACAACGCGACCAAGGCCATCGGCGATTTGACCCTGATTTACAACAAGGCCCGCCAGGCCGCGATCACCCAGGAAATCTCGGAAATCGTCAGCGGCGCGGCAGCGGTATGAGTGCGATCGTTTCTGATCGCGAGAATCAATAAGCAGCCATCCACGGCCGCACTATTCACCGACAGCGCGGCTTCGGCTGAGCTATTCAAGCATTGAAAGAGACATCCGGAGTACTTCCATGAACCAAGGCAAAGTCGTACAAATCATCGGCGCCGTCGTCGACGTCGAATTCCCGCGCGATTCCGTGCCGAAGGTCTACGACGCACTGACCATCGATGGCATGGCGATCACCCTCGAAGTCCAGCAGCAGCTCGGTGATGGCGTCGTGCGCACGATTGCGCTCGGCTCGACCGACGGACTCAAGCGCGGCCTCGTCACCAACAACACCGGCGAAGGCATCAAGGTACCGGTCGGCAAGGAAACCCTTGGCCGCATCATGGACGTGCTCGGCAACCCGATTGATGAAGCGGGTCCGATCGGCGAAAAAGAGCGCTGGGTCATCCATCGCGAGGCGCCAGCCTATGACGAGCAGGCATCAAGCGACGATCTGCTGGAAACCGGCATCAAGGTCATCGATCTGGTCTGCCCGTTCGCCAAGGGCGGCAAGGTCGGACTGTTCGGTGGCGCCGGCGTCGGCAAGACCGTCAACATGCTTGAACTGATCAACAATATCGCCACCCAGCACGCCGGTCTTTCGGTGTTCGCCGGCGTCGGTGAGCGTACCCGCGAAGGCAACGATTTCTACCACGAGATGATCGAAGCGGGTGTGGTCAAGCTCGACAACATCCAGGATTCGAAAGTGGCGATGGTTTACGGTCAGATGAACGAGCCGCCGGGCAACCGCCTGCGCGTCGCGTTGACCGGCCTGACCATGGCCGAATACTTCCGCGATGACATCGATCCGGCCACCGGAAAAGGCAAGGACATCTTGTTCTTCGTCGACAATATCTATCGTTACACGCTGGCCGGAACCGAAGTCTCGGCCCTGCTTGGCCGCATGCCGTCTGCCGTCGGTTACCAGCCGACCTTGGCTGAAGAAATGGGACGCCTGCAGGAGCGAATCACATCGACGAAAACCGGCTCGATCACCTCGATCCAGGCCGTCTACGTGCCCGCCGATGACTACACCGATCCGTCGCCGGCGACGACCTTCGCCCATCTGGATTCCACCGTCGCACTGTCGCGTGACATTGCCAGCCTCGGCATCTATCCGGCCGTCGATCCGCTCGCTTCGACCAGCCGCCAGCTCGATCCGCTGGTCATCGGCAACGAGCACTACGACACCGCGCGTCGCGTCCAAGGCACCTTGCAGCGTTACAAGGAACTCAAGGACATCATCGCCATCCTCGGCATGGACGAGCTCAGCGAGGATGATCGCAACACGGTCTACCGTGCGCGCAAGATCGAGAAGTTCTTCTCGCAACCGTTTACCGTGGCTCAGGTGTTCACCGGTGCTCCCGGCAAGTACGTCACGCTGAAGGAAACCATCCGTGGCTTCAAGATGATCTGCGACGGCGAGTGCGATCACCTGCCAGAACAAGCCTTCTACATGGTCGGTGGCATCGACGAAGCCTTCGCCAAGGCTGAAGAGATGGCTAAAAAGGCGGCCTGATAGCCGTCGGGAATGGGGAATAGAGGATCGGTAGAAGCGAAGTCCGCTTCGCCTTTGCTCCCAACCATTCCCCATTCTCTATTCCCGTCGACCGCATGAAATGAGAGAGACCAAATGAGCACCATCCGTTGCGACATCGTCAGTGCCGAGCAGGAAATCTTCCACGGCAATGTGAGCATGGTCATCGCGACCGGCGAGATGGGCGAGCTGGGCATTGCGCCGCGACATGCGCCGCTGATCACTCGGCTGAAGCCCGGCCAGGTGCGTCTCAAGCTGGAGAATGGCGACGAGCAGTTCTTCTATGTCTCAGGTGGCATTCTCGAAGTACAACCACAGGTCGTCACTGTCCTCGCCGACACAGCCGTACGTGCGACCGATCTCGATGAGGCCTCGGCAATTAAGGCCAAGGAAGAAGCGCAACGCGCGCTGGCCAACCGCACCGATGCGATGGAAATAGCTGATGCACAGAACCAGCTGGCCCAAGCCATGGCGCAGTTGCAGGCGCTTGAGCATCTGCGTCGCAATTTAAAGCGCTGAACCGGCGCTGCCAAAAATGTGTGATGCACAGGGATGCCCGGCATGACGCGAGCCTCCCTCGATAGCTCGATTCGTTCCAATGATCACGCACCAAACGCTACGGTGTTCACTACAAACCTGGAAATGCCATACACGAAAAGCCCGGTCGACAGACCGGGCATTTTTTTATCTTCAAACGCAAACAAAGCTTGCTTACATCGATTTCAAGCCAGACGCGTCGACCTTCTTGACGCCCCGCACGGCCTTGGCTGCAGCGGTTGCCTTGGCGGCGTTTGTATCGCTGTCAACAACACCCGTCAGGAACACCACCCCGTCAACGGTATCGACCGTGATCTTGAGGCTGCTCACATCTTCAGTCAAAGCCAACTCGGACTTCACCTTGGTTGTAATCCAGCTATCGGTTACCGGCTGGGATGAATCCATCTCGTCAACCTTTTCCTTCTTCGCGTCCGCCTTGTTCTCTAACACTTCTTCCTTGGCATCCTGCTTGGCTTCGGCCACATCGGCCTTTTCGTCGAGCACATCCTGCTTGGCGTCCATCTTGTCGTTCATGCGGACCTGCTTTGTATCCAGCGCGTCCTTCTTGTTTTCCATGCTATCGCTCATGCGCTCCTGCTTGGCATCCATGCTGTCGTTCATGCGCTCCTGCTTCGCATCCATCGCATCTTTCTTTGCATCAATTTCGCTTTTCGACATCTGAGTTGCCATGGCCCCATTAGCGACCATCGGCTTTCCAGCCATCGCTTTGTCTGCGGCCATCCCGGTCGCAGCGGCGGTCGCGGCTGCCTTGGTCTTGTCCATGGTGTCGGATTTCATTGCATCCGCTTCCATGGCGGCTTTCTTCTTCGCTGCGGCCTGCTCCATCGCGGCCTGCTTTTCCGCTGCCGCCTTCTTCATGGCCAAATCGTGCTTGACGATCTTGTCGTGCTTCACCGCATCGTCGTGATTCATCATGCTGTCATGGCTCATCGTCTCATCCATTTTCATGGTTGAGTGGTTGGCCATATTGGAATGGTCGGCATCGCTCATCGCATCCTGAGCGAATGCAGCTGCCGACGTCGCGGCGAAAGCGACTGTGATCGCGCCGACAAGCAGTTTGCGTTTCATGACGTTCATGGATATCTCCTCATTTTACTGGGCCCCCGTTGGGGTTTGGTGTTGATCGGCGAGCACCGTGGCGCGCCGCTTCAACCTGCCACCATCTTCGCGGTTGCAAGGTTCACCGACGGTGAACGGGATCCCATGAGCCCTACTCCCGTTCAGGTTCGATCGTTGATCCAAGCGGATAGTCGGCTCGATCAAGATCCAAAATCGCTTCTTTCACCAACTGCAGATCGCGGACGAAACCCAAAAATGCCTGATCACGACCATCGGGCGTTTGGCGAAGTACCCAGGAAGGATGCACGGTCGCAATCGCGCGCATGCCATTGCCCAGCACTTGCCATTGTCCGCGCTGTTGCATCAGGCGGAATCCCTTGCCCAATACCGAATGGGCGGCTGTAGCGCCGAGACAGACAACAAGGGAGGGCCGCACCCTTTCGAGTTCGCTGAGCAACCATGCTTGGCAAGCTTCCACATGGGCCGCCTCAGGACTTTTGTGCAGGCGATGCTTTCCACGTTGTTCAAAGCGAAAATGCTTTACCGCATTGGTCAGATAGAATTGTTTGCGATCGAGTCCGAGTGTCTGCAGCGCACGATCGAGCAATTTACCGGCCGGGCCAACAAACGGGCGGCCTTTGAGATCCTCCTCATCGCCGGGCTGTTCGCCGACCAGCACCACTCGCGCATCATCCGGCCCTTCGCCGAACACCATTCGCGTCGCGGGTTTCCACAAAGGACAACGAAGGCAAGCTTGTGCTGCCCGTTTGAGCGCATCGAGGCTGCCATCGACGGTTGAAGGTACCGGCTCGCTCGCTTGGGGAATCCGTCGACGTGGCGCTTGCGGCAGCCGTTCGGCCATGTCGCGAACGCGTTGTCCCGCATCTCGAATCAAATCGGGCAGCAACTCGGCTTCGGGCAGATGCTTCCAGTATTTCTGCGGCATCTCCTGACGCATCATGGTCGGGTTGAGTCGCGCCGGATTGAAAATGTTGGCGTAGTAGGTTCGCCACAAGGTTTCTTGCGCGTCATCTGCCGGCGCGTCGGCGCGTGTGCCGCCGGCGCCAAATTGCAGGCGTTGGCCATCCCAAGACGCGCTACGCTCGGGCGTCAGGATCGCCCAACGCATACCGGTAAATCGTCGCGCAAAAAATGGCGCGACGCGATCGACAATATGCTGATCGGGCTCGAACCATGCGACGTACGCATTGTCCTGCCCGGGTACTGCGCGGAAACGCACGAACGCCTTCATCTTGTGACTGTCGCGGCTGACTGTCTTGGCCAGGACGTGTGCCCGATGCACATCCTCATCGGTAGCCCGCGACAACAATTGACGCTCGCCGTCGCCGATGCGCCAGAGCAAGCGGTATAGCAGGGCATGACGCTGCGCATCGCGATGGCAAAGCACCGCTGCCGCGAGAGAAAGAAACTGTGCTGACACCGTTGCCGCCGGTCTGCATGGCGCGAGCGTGGTTACATCAATGCCTGCGAGCAAGCCAGCCTGTGCATCACCGTTCCATGTGATGTCCTGCGGCTCGACGCCAGCCAGCAGGGCTGAGCGTGCAACGGCACGCCACGCGTCAACATCCCAGGCCGGCTCAACGCGTGCGCAATACATCGACGCTGCTGATCGGCAAGGTGAGTCGACGGGAACTCATCACTGAAACTGCTTGGCGCAGGGACCGCCCGGAGAGCGCACTCAAAACAAGCCCATCTGCCGAGGTTTCGGCGCCAGCGCAGCGCGCAGGCGCTGCGGATCATCCAGACGCGAACGCGGATGATGGTCGAGCACCGCCACAAACGGCAGCACCTTTTTCATCGGCAACCTGAGCCGGGCAAGATCCGCAACGCGCAGGGCGCCGTGTCGACGGGAACTCAAGATGCGTGCGACGTTGCGCGTGCCCATACCCGGGACGCGCAGGAGCATTTCACGCGCGGCGGAATTGACATCGACCGGAAACTGGGTGGGATTGCGCAACGCCCAGGCGAGCTTCGGATCGATATCCAGATCGAGCATGCCGCCGGCGTCGCTCGGCGCAATTTCATCGACGCCGAAACCGTAGAAGCGCAGCAGCCAGTCAGCCTGATAAAGACGATGCTCACGCGCCAGCGGCGGCGCCAACAGTGGCAATCGTGCCGAGGCATCGGGAATCGGACTGAATGCCGAGTAGTAGACGCGTCGCAGGCGATAGTTGCCATACAGATTGTCGCTGGTTTCCAGGATCGAACGATCGTCGCTGGCGTCGGCGCCGATAATCATCTGCGTGCTTTGTCCGGCGGGCGCAAATTTGGGCGGTTTGGCGCGCATCGTCTTCGCATGCTTCCGCGCCTCCTTGCCTTCCTCGATGCGCCAGCGGATATCGCCCATTGCCGCGCGAATACCCGTCATGGTCTTTTCCGGCGCCAGCTCGGCAAGGCCGGCCTCGGTCGGCAATTCCACGTTGATGCTCAAGCGATCGGCGTAGCGCCCCGCCGCCGCCATCAGCTCAGGCGTCGCGTCCGGAATGGTTTTCAGGTGGATATAACCCGCGAACTTGTGATCCTCACGCAGGCAGCGCGCGACTTCGACGAGCTGCTCCATCGTGTAATCGCTATCGCGGATGATGCCGCTCGACAGGAACAGGCCCTCAATGTAATTGCGCTTGTAGAAATCGAGGGTAAGCGTCACCACTTCTTCGGGCGTAAAGCGTGCGCGTCGTACATTGCTCGATACGCGATTGACGCAGTAGACACAATCAAAAATACAGAAATTTGTCAGCAGGATCTTGAGCAGCGATACACAGCGACCATCGGGCGTGTACGAATGACAGATCCCTATGCCTTCGGTGCTGCCGATTCCTCCGCTGGCCAGCGAGTTGCGCTTGTCGGCGCCGCTCGACGCGCAGGATGCATCGTACTTGGCCGCATCGGCGAGGATGGCCAGTTTGTCTTCAACGTTCATGGCTTGAGTCTAGCGGGCAGTCGTATCAATCGGTGATACGCCGCATGAATGGAGGAATGACCGCGACTGATCATCATCGAGTCCGCGCCGGCCCGGTGACATCGAGCAAACCGGCTGGAGTGACTGCAACGATGCGCTCGGCGGCACCAATTCGCTGTTCGTGCAGACCGGTCAAGCTGCCAAAGGCCGGCAACGTGCCGGTATCGGGGGTAAAGCGAAACGCCGGCAAACGATGTCGCCGCCAGCCATCACGCACGCTGATACCCGGATGCACATGACCCGCGAGCACATAGCCATGCTGGCTGATTGAAGGATCGTGACGCAGCACGAACGGCGCGAGCAGATAATCGTCATCGATCACTTCGAAACCGAGCCCGCGCGCGTCAAAGTGGCGATCATGGTTGCCGGCAACCAGACGCATGGCGATGCCGGCATGGCGCTCGCGCCAACCTCGCACCTGGGCAACCCACGGTGCTTCGATCGACGATCGACCATGCACGAGATCACCGAGCACGATCAGCTCGCTCGGATGGTAGCGCTCAATCAGTTGATCAAGCCGGGCCAGATCAGCCTGGGTCTGGCCGCTCGGCAGGGCGATGCCGGACTGGCGCAGTACTGAGCCCTTGCCGAAATGCACATCGGCCAGCAACAAGCGCCGCGCAGCGGGCCACCAGATCGCACGATCGCTGTTCAGCACCATGGGTTCACCAGCGATATCGAGGGTCATCTCGATCATCGATCCGCCGCCTTTTCCAGTTGCGCGAGCATGCGTTCGACGCGGCTTTTCCAGTCATCGGCATGTACGCCGCCGCGCAAGCGCTCGACCCACAGCGGAAATGCCAGCGGAGTCAGGCGTGGTGTTTCAACGAAAAGAATCTCGCCGCGCGCCGAACGAATCAGGCAATCACGCAATCGCGGATATTCGAGTTGTTGATCGAGTACCTCACGCTGCGCTTGCCAAAGCAAGGGATGCTGCGGATCGTGCTCGCGCAAGACATCAAACAGCAAACCGCTCGACACCTGCAACTGACGCGTGGTCTTGGCTGCGCCGGGATAGCCGTTGAAGACCAGCCCCGCGACGCGGGCGACTTCACGAAACTGGCGCCGGGCAAGTTCGGTGAGGTTGATACTCGCCCGGATATCCCGTCGCAGCCGCCAGGGATGCAGCAATTCACGCAGAGTTTTCGCGTCCAATGCAGGCAACTGGGTAGCGGTGATGGCGAGGCCGTAATCGTTCACCGCATAACCGTAGTCGCCCTTGAGCCGTTGCGACAAGCGCCAGGCCAGCACCGCCGCGAGGCCTTCGTGGGCGAGGCGGCCCGCAAACGGATAGACAAACAGATAGTCACCCTCGCGAGTGCGCGTGCGTTCGATCAACAACTGATCGGCGCGTGGCAATTGCGACTGCGTTCGCTGGATCGCCAGCAGCGGCTGGAGTGCGCGCATTTCAGATTCTTCCGCATTCCCATCAGCGAGTACGCGGCGCAGCGCCTCGGATAATTCTCCAGATAGCGGCAGGCGTCCTCCCATCCAGCGTGGGACACCGCCGCGTCGGTTGGCGGATTGACGTACGTACGCGGTCATGTCGCGTACGCGCACCAGTTCAAGATGTCGCCCAGCGAACAGAAATCGATCGCCGGGGCGCAATCGCGCGATGAAGCTCTCTTCCACCGCACCCAGGCGTGCGCCCTTGAGATAGCGCACCTGGACACTGCCATCCGCGGTGATCGTGCCGATCGACATGCGGTGCAAGCGCGCGATTCGGCGATTGTCCACGTGGTAGCGACCGGTTTCGTCACGCTGCAGCTTCTGGTATTCCGGGTAGCCCGCGAGCGCCGTGCCACCGTTCTCAAGATAGGCCAGCACGGCATCGAACTGAACGCGAGTGAGCGCGGCGTAAGCGCGTGTGCCCTGCACTTCCGCGAAAACCTCAGCGGCATGAAACCCGCCACCCAGTGCCAGCGTCAGCAGATGCTGGGCGAGCACGTCGAAGCCTCCGCGTAGCGGATGGCGAGGCTCCAGATGTCCTGCTGCCAACGCGCGTCGTGCGGCCGCGATTTCCGCCAGCTCAAGCAGATGCGTCGGTACACACAAAATTCGCGACGGCATGCCCGGCTGATGGCCGCTGCGTCCGGCGCGTTGCAACAGCCGTGCGACGCCTTTGGGACTACCAATCTGGATAACCCGATCAACACTCGAAAAATCAACGCCAAGATCCAGGCTCGATGTCGCCACGACGCAGCGAAGCGAACCTTCGCGTAAACGCTCCTCGGTGGCAAAACGCAGCTTTGGATCAATCGAGCCATGATGGATCGCCAGCGTATCGGGGGATTCCGGCCACACGGCCGCCAGTGCCTCGTGCCAGAGTTCGGCTTGCGAGCGCGTATTCGCAAATACCAGCGCGGAGCGCACCCCGAGCACCGATTTCAAAACACGGGCGAGTTGCTTCAAACCGAGGTGACCGGCCCAGGGGAAACGCTCACCCGGTTCGGGTATGGCGGTTTCAATCTGGATCTTCTTCGCTGCGCGGGCACCGATCAGCACGCCATCTCCGGCCAGCGTTGCCAGCGCCTCATCGACATTGCCAAGCGTCGCCGATAGGCCCCACAGGCGAAGTTCGGGTTTAAGGGTGCGCAGGCGAGCCAGTCCAAGCTGCAACAGGGTGCCGCGCTTGTTGCCGATCAGTTCGTGCCATTCGTCCACAACCACACCGCGCAGCTGACGAAATCGCTCGGCAGCATCCGGATAACTCAACAGCAACGCCAGACTTTCTGGCGTGGTCACCAGCAACTCACATTCACCTTTGCGCAATCGCGCACGCTCGCCGCTGCTGCTGTCTCCAGTGCGGCGCAACACGCGCCAAGGAAGCTCCATCGCCTCAACCGCGGCAGCCAAATGTTGGCTGGTGTCGGTCGCCAGCGAGCGTAGCGGCGTGATCCACAACAATTGCAAACCGGTGGCCGGGCGAACAGCCGCGTCAATCAGCGGACCACCGATCGCGGCCAGGGTTTTTCCGGTACCGGTCGGCGCGTGGATCAAGCCGTTTTGCCCCTCCGCCCAAGCTCGCCAGGCGGCACGCTGGAACGTCGCCGGACGTCGACCCAACGTTGTGAACCACGCAATGAAGCGGGCCTCAGCCCGACGCCAGGCGGCGGAGGTCATCAAGGTTGTCAGCTTGGTCGATCGGTTTGTCCGTGCGCCAGCGTGCAATACGAGGAAAGCGCACGGCGACACCGGACTTGTGACGCTTGGACAGCTGCACGGCCTCGAACGCGAGCTCGAAAACCTGGCCGGGTTCGACCGAGCGCACGGGACCGAAACGCTCGATGGTGTGTGCGCGAATCCATCGGTCGAGTCGTCCGATTTCCTTATCATCCAGACCCGAGTAAGCCTTGGCCACGGGTACGAGTTGCTCACCGTCCCAAACGCCAAACGTATAATCGGTGAATAATCCGGAGCGGCGTCCGTGACCGGGCTGGGCATAAAGCAGCACAGCATCCAGCGTGTACGGGTCAACCTTCCATTTCCACCAATCGCCGCGCTTGCGACCGACCCGATACGGCGAGACCAAGCGCTTGAGCATGAGCCCTTCGGCACGCCGAGCGCGCGACTCCTCACGCACGCTAGCCAACGCGGACCAGGAATCTGCGGCGACAGATGCGGAAAGCATCAAACGCGGGTCGGCGCGTTCGAGCAGTTCGAAGAGCTGGCCTCGACGCTGCTTGAGAGCGAGCTCGCGCAGATCGTCGCCGGCGCGTTCCAGCAGGTCGTATGCCATGAAGCAAACCGGCGTGCCGTCGATAAGTTTCGCGCTGGGTTTGAGCTTGCCGATGCGCTTTTGCAGTGCGGTAAATAGCTGCGGCAATCCGCGCTCGGCATCCCAGGCAAGGATCTCGCCATCGAGCACGGCATCGCCATCCAGCAACGCAGCCGCTCGCTCGATTTCCGGGAAGCGGCCATCCAGTCGCTCTTCGCCACGCGACCATAAACTGATCGTGTCGCCGCGCTTCATGAGCTGGGCGCGGATGCCATCCCACTTCCACTCTGCCAGCCACTCCGACCTCTCACCGAGGCTGTCGACCGCATGCTCCAACGGCGAGGCGAGAAAAAACGGATACGGTCGATCGGCAAGATGCTCGTCAGCGGCGGCGGCTTGACTGAGTTGCTGCAGCGCGAGTGCGGTCGGCTTCCACTCGCCGCTCATGCGGTGAGCGATCAGATCGGTCGGCTGATCGGACCATTGCGCAAGTGCTTGCACCACAAGCTTGTGCGATACACCAACGCGCAAGGCACCCGTAATCAGCTTGTTGAGAATAAATATTTGTGATGCGTCGAGCGTTCGCCACCACTGCTGCAGCTGCTCAATGCGCGCATCCGAATCGAGCTTTCCAAGTGCTGGCAGGCGTTGCTCCATCCACTCATGCAGGGCTGCGTCAACTTGCGCGCCGTCCGCGGGTGGAAGCATCAAGGCGATCGTTTCCGCCAGATCGCCGACATGACTATAACTTTCCTCGATCAGCCAATCGGCGCATCCACTCGCCGCGGCCAATGCCTGCCGAAGCTCGGACGATTTGGCCAGTCGGCGCAGCTTGGCGCCGCCGAGCACGTGCATGGCCCACGCGGCGTCGGCGCCAGGCGCATCATGCAGATAGGCCACCATCGCCTCGCGCTTGGCCAGTGTCGATGTGGTTCGATCGAGTGCCGCATAGAGTGCTGCGAATCGGCGCATCAGCCGCCGCTCTCGCTGTCAGCCGGACGCAAGATGCGCAAGGATTGCGCATCACGACCCTGATCGCGCAAATGCCGGATCAACGCCTCGCCATCACCGTGGGTGACATAGATGCGACTCGCCTGGCTTTGTTCGATGCTGTGCAACAAGCCTGGCCAATCCGCATGATCCGAAACGACGAAACCGCGATCGTAACCACGCCGCCGGCGTGCGCCGCGAATGCGCATCCAGCCAGAGGCAAAACCCGTCGACGCCTTGCCAAAACGCTTCATCCACGGCGAACCGGCAGCCGATGGCGGTGCCATGATCAACTCGCCGGCGAAGTCGCGACCGCGCGCCGATTCACTAACCGGTTCGGTCGCGATCATCGCCACGCCGGCTTCTCGATAGCGCTCGACCAGTCGCAGCATCGCGCCATGCAGATGCACCGTTCGTTCAGTGCGCTTGCCCAGCTCGGCGAGAATCCGCTGGGTCTTGCCGAGTGCGTAACAAAACAAAACAGCAGGCACTTTTCTGCGCGCGCAGTCATCCCACCAGTCGAGCATGTCGCCGATCACCACATCCATCGACGGCCAGCGATACACCGGCAGGCCGAAGGTGGATTCGGTGACGAACACATCACAAGATACTGGCTCAAACGGCACACACGTCGGATCGGGATCGCGCTTGTAGTCACCGGAAACGACGACGACACGCCCGTCATGCTCCATGCGCACCTGCGCCGAGCCAAGCACATGACCCGCCGGATGCAGTGACACCTCGACCTCGCCGATGCGAAAGCGCGCACCGTAGGCATACGACTCAATCCGCGCATCCGCACCAAGACGCTCGTTCATCAGGCCAATTCCGGCCGCGGCGACCCGGTAAAGCCCGCTTCCCGGTCGCGCATGATCAGCATGCGCATGGGTAACCACAGCGTTGGCAACAGGCAGCATAGGATCAATGAAAAAATTACCGGCCGGACAGAACAGACCCTCGGGACGAGGCTGGAGCAGTGGATCATTCATGCGATTGATGGTGGCCGGAACATGCGTTCAAAGATGGGTACGGACGAGCAGAAAACCATCGTCGGCGTTGCGTTTGTTGGACGGACGTCCACAGCGGCTGTGGACGTCCGTCAAGGCATGGTGCGCGCTGGAAATCCAGACGCCACATCATCTGCACGTGAAGGACACAGCAGAACAAAAGTCGTTCAGGCAGGTGGCGGATTGGCATTCAATGCCGATGCCATTTTCTCAGCCGCTTCGGCCAGTGCCGCTTTCGCTTCTGCGGAGTCTTTCCAGCTCGCATACTGGCTATCCAGTTCAGCGCGCTCTTCTGCCGTAAACAGCTTTCTGGCCATTGCGAACATGGTTTTTTCTTCTTCGTCCGCATGGTGCTCGACGAACTCGCTCAATACCTTGGCGCGACCCGTGAACTCGGTACTGGTCGGGCTGGCGGCCTCCAGATCAGGCAACACGCGCAGCTCGACAGCTCGGTGTTCCTGCACCGCTTCGGCGTGGGCTTGCTTGCCGTCGCGATCTGCACGCTTCTTGAACTCCGGGTACAACACCGCCTCTTCCCACAACGCATGCGGCAGCAAAGCAGCCTTGATCTTCTTGAGCAACTCCGGTCGACCCTTTGCCGCGCGTTCGGTCGTGTTGTTGAGCTCTTCGAAAAGTTCACTCAGGTGATCGTGTTCCTTCTTCAGGGTCTTCAGGATATCGCTGGCCATGGGCTTGCTCCTCTAGGTTTTGGGAAGGGCAGCTTTGCAGACCTGACATTAATCAATCACAAGTGAACGACCATCGGCCGCATGTCGTTAAGCCTTTGGTTAATTAAAGCCCTAAATATCGACTCACTATTTTCGTCACTACTCCCTGCTGTTGCCTGGCGGCATCTGAAAACAATCAAAGTGAAGTCAGATGATCTCCCAGTCGCATCAAGGTAATCACATCTTGCTTGTTGTGGTCGAGGACACGCGCGAGATTGACGCTTGAAGTACCGCGCAAATAAGCCAGCCACGCGGCTGGCGCCTCGGAACCTGGCAGGTCATCCTCACGGATGATGCGCAGCACCTCGCGCTCGATGGTCGCGAGTTTGCAGTTTACAAGATGCTTTTTATATACGCGTCGGGTCGGATGCAACCAGTCGATATGTGGAAGCTCGGCGAGACGATGCTCGACCCGATTGAGGCGCAGGCGGCCTTTCAGCAAGGGCGCGTCATAGCTCTTTCCGTTGTAGCTGACCAGAATGGTTTCAGGCGTCAACCAGTCCGAAAATATCTGCAGCATCGCGCGCTCCCCGGAGATGACGGTCAAATAGAGTTGGCGCACCTTCAGTACATCCTCTTGCCATGCGGCGACGCCGATCATGAATGCGCGCGTACCGACGCCCCCCGCCAGACCCGTGGTTTCCGTATCGAAACAAAGCAAACGGCGGCGATCGAGCGGTTGTTCGCAAATTGCGGGTACCGAGATGGTTGCCGATGCTTCGTACTTCAGGTTGGTTTCGACGTAGCGTAGTCCAGCCGCGATCTCCTCACCTGCTGGCGCTTTCAACGCGATCCGATGCGAGGAGTCACGCCGCTTGATCAGCGATCGCAGACGGTTGAAACGAAGCTCTTTCTCCAGATCCTGCACCCGTGATGCGGGATAACGCGACGCCAGTGGTCGGGCTTGAGCCGTGCAATCAACACGAGCAGAATCAAGACCGGCATCCATGCGCAATCGACGCAACCGATCGGCAATGAGACTCATGCCTCGAACAGACCGAGCACAGCCGCCGCCCATTCGCGCGGGCTCGCGCCCGGGCCTTCTTCAGCCAGCGAAACCGGACCGATACAGGCGGGACATCCACTATTGCAATCGCAGCTTTCGATCAGTGCCAGTGCTTCGCGTACGAGTACTCGCGCGCTGCGAAACAGTGGTTCCGCCATCCCCATGCCGCCCGGAAAATTGTCGTAAATAAAGAGCGTCGGCAAAAACGCGTCGGCGCGCTCAGGGTCGGTCAATTCTCCGCCGGTCTCACGCCACTGGCCTCGCCCGCTGCCATCGCGTGTTGCAAACCATGCCGCATCGCCGGAACCCACGGCTTTTTGCAGATCACCGCCATCGGCCATCACATGCAAAGACGCCACGGTATGCAAAGCGTAGGCCGCGCCGAGGAATCCATCGAGTGCTTGCTGACGGCTGGCGAAGTGGTCATCGAGCGTGGACTGGGTCAGCTGCCACCAGATCGCGCTGGTGTGCAACTCCTGATCTGGCAGATTGACGGGACCATAGCCGATGTTCTCGTGACTATAGAAGCGGATTTTCTTGTAGCCCGAGACGCGGCGAACCACATGCACTTCACCGTGATGACAAGTGCCCTGCCCGGCATTCGTGCCATCAAATCGCTCAAGCACCTTGAGCTTCGTGTAGTCGATGGCATCGGTGTAGTAATCCGCTGCCGTGCGCGTGACAAACGCCTTGCGCCCTTCCCAGTCGAGCCGCTCGATCTGGTAGGGACGTGACTGAACCATGTAGATCGCGCCCTCATACAGGGTCAGCGCGGCACTCGAATAGTCCACTTCGGCGATGATCGTCTGGCGACCTTCGCTGCGATCGACAACGACAAAATTGCCATCGGCGACCGAGCGCAGACTGACCGCTCCGGCGGGATAGCTGTCGGCAATCCAATCCCATCGATCGCCTTCGTTGTGCAAGACACCGGATTCCGCCAGTACCGCGAGGAATTCGTCGACGCTCGACTCGCCAAAGTGGTCGCCCGAGGTGAACGGCAATTCAAAGCAGGCACAGCGAATGTGATCCAGCAGGATCAGCAGTTGGTCGGGCGCAATTCGTGCGTTTTCAGGGCTCGCAGCGTCGAAAAACTCCGGATGACGCACCACGTACTGATCAAGTGCCTGACTCGACGCGACCATGATGCCCAGCGATGGTTTGAGGCGGCGGCCCGCGCGACCCAGCCGCTGCCAGGTCGCTGCAATGGAACCCGGAAAGCCATTGAGAATCGCCACATCGAGGGCGCCGATATCGACGCCGAGCTCTAGTGCGGACGTACTGACCACGCCATCAACGTTGCCTGCGCGCAGCGCGCGCTCGGTCTCGCGTCGTTCGGTTGGCAGATAGCCGCCGCGATAGGCACGGATGCGTGGCGGCTTGCGCGGATCGTGATCAAACACATCCTTGAGATACTTTGTCAGCACTTCGACCATGAGTCGCGATTGCGCAAACACGATCGTTTTCATTTTCGAGCGAATCGCATGCCGGGCTAGGCGCATGGACTGTGATCGGGCTGATGCTCGGATGCCGAGATCGGGGTTGATCACCGGCGGATTCCACAGCAAGACGTGACGCTCGCCGCACGGTGCACCGCTCTCGGTGATCGCATGCACGGGCTGCCCAATCAGCGCTTCTGCATGATCCTTTGGATTTCCAATGGTGGCGGAACACAGGATGAAAGTTGGCGAGACCCCGAAGAACGCACAGACCCGGCGCAGGCGACGAATCACGTTCGCCACATGCGAGCCAAATACGCCGCGATAGGTATGCACCTCGTCGATGACGACGTATTGGAGCGATTCGAAGAACTGCGCCCATTTGGTGTGATGCGGCAGGATTGCCTGATGCAGCATGTCCGGATTGCTGACCACGATATCGCCCTTGATGCGGATGGCCTGACGCGCATCGCTTGGCGTATCGCCATCAAAAGTGAAGGCACGGACGCCGAGCGCTCCGGCGGCGTTGAGTTCGAGCAACTCGGCCACTTGATCCTGAGCCAGCGCCTTGGTCGGAAAAAGATAGAGCGCCTTGGCCTTGGCCTCGCGAACCGCTTCAAGCACCGGCAGGTTGTAACAAAGCGTCTTGCCCGATGCGGTCGGGGTGACCACCACCACATGCTCGCCGGCCTGGATGTGATCCCAGGCTTCGCGTTGGTGCGCGTAGAGCCGCTCAATGCCTCGCTTCTCAAGCGCCTCGCGGATATCGACGGAGAGATCGGCAGGAAATTCGGCCGTTCTCGCCGGCTGTGCAGGGCGACGAAAGTAGCCCGTGATGCGCTCGCTATACTTGCTGGCCCAACGTTCAACCAGTCGGTCAACGGCAGTCGGGGCCGAATCCTGCACGGCAGGTTCGTTGAGAAGCGTCATCGGATGGCTCCAGGAATCCAGACTGCTTGGTGTAAGGCTTGGCCATCTCAAAGAGTGAGACAGGCGCCAAGCCACGCGCTGTCGACGCGTCTAAAACGGTCGAATTGAGCAAACGTCAGGCTAGCTTCGTCCAGCGGGAAATCTGCCGAATCGGGCGATTCGTTGAAGATTTTTTTATGACGATACCTCTGCAAACGGATTAACCTCGATCGCGCACAACACGAATCCGACGCGTCGTCACGCCATCTTGAGCAAGGCGGAGCCGATAAACATCGGGAAGCGCCAAGCACCGTGGTTGGCTACCCGCACCACTTCGCTGACCACCAAACGCTGAAAAGCGCCTGGGTTTTGAGCGAAATGCGTCGAGTCGGATGACGTCCGGATTTGCACGCCTGACCAGCCAAGTTTGCTGCGGGCATTCCACGCTCTGATAAATTCCGCTATCGTTTTGGGGATTTGACTGGAGAACCTCGATGGCTGCAGCTCCCTTGCATGTTGTGATACTCGCTGCCGGTGAAGGCAAGCGCATGCGCTCGGCGCGCCCCAAAGTGCTGATGCCATTGGCTGGAAAGCCCATGCTCGGTCATGTCCTCGATGTCGCTCGATCCATCGAGCCGGCGGCGATCCATATTGTCTATGGGCATGGTGGTGATCAGGTTCGCGCCGCGTTTGCCGATCCAGATCTGTCTTGGGTCCTTCAGGCCGAACAGCGCGGCACCGGTCACGCCGTCAAGTTGGCGATGGAGGGGATTCCCGATGATGCCCGTGTTCTTGTCCTTTACGGCGATGTTCCATTGATTCGTCGCGAGACGATCGAAACCCTGATGCAAAATTCAGGCGCATTGACTGCGCTGGTCACTCAATTGGAGCAGCCGCATGGTTATGGGCGCATTGTCCGTGACGGCATCGGTCGCGTGCACGCCATCGTCGAGGAGAAAGATTGCAGCAACGAGCAACGCGCGATCACCTGGGTCAACAGCGGCATTCTTGGCGCCGAGGCGCGTCGACTGCGCGTTTGGCTCAACAATCTTTCGAGCGACAACGCGCAAGGTGAGTATTACCTGACCGATATCTTCGCCCAGGCCAGCGAGGAGGGCGACCCCGCGGATTCCAGCCATTGCACGAACCCGCAGGAAGTCTTCGGCGCCAATGATCCGTGGCAGCTCGCCTCGCTCGAACGTCAATACCAGCGATTGCGCGCCACTGAACTGTCTTGTCTGGGCGTGCGCTTCACTGACCCCGTGCGCTTTGACGTTCGGGGTACGGCAACCGTCGGTCGCGACGTCGAAATTGATGTCGACGTGATCCTCGAAGGCAATGTGGTACTTGGCGACGAGGTGTCAATTGGCCCGTTCTGCCGAGTTGCCAACTCCCGGCTGGCCGCAGGCACAGTCATTCGAGCGCACTGCGACATTGATGGCATCGTTACCCACGGCCCATGCGTGATTGGACCATTCGCCCGCCTTCGCCCAGGCACCGAACTCGGCGCTGGCGCACGCATCGGCAACTTCGTCGAAACCAAGAACACCCATCTCGGCGCCGGCTCGAAGATCAATCATTTGAGCTATGTCGGTGATGCGGTGATTGGAGAGCACGCCAACATTGGCGCGGGACCGATCACCTGCACCTACGACGGCGTCGAAAAACACCGCACCGAAATCGGC
>JBBSVJ010000016.1:0-27718 GCA_038233665.1 Lysobacterales bacterium | reverse complement strand
ATAGGTATCCCACAGAGAAAACGTCGAAACATGGCGATAGCCGTCGGCGTGATGTACCGCGTTGTCAGGCCCGCGATAGCGGCCGTCCGAATCCATGAACAGGCTCGGTGCCATCAGCGAGTGATAGACCGCCGTGTAGAAGCTGCGACGCATCGGCTCGGGCGCATCCACCTCAAACGCGCCGAGCGCGTCGCTCCAGGATTGCTTCGCCGCCAGGCGTACGGCATTGAAATCAAAGCCAGGCATTTCGGCATCGAGATTAGCGATCGCGTTGTCTTCGCTGACTGGTGATATGGAAACCTTGACGACGAGTTGATGAGTGGATAGCGGAAAGTCGACAACGCCAACCAGTTCGCGGCCTTCAATCTGCGCACGGGCGGTCGGATCATTTTCTGCCGGTGGTGCGAAACCCTTGTAGGGGACATCCTGCTCGGTATCGTTGAACGAGTGAGCGCTTGGCGCAGTGGAAAAACGCATGGCGAAATAGAGTTGCCTTGCCGGCGCCCAGCCGCGGGTTTCGCGAAAGCCGGTGAGTGTGCCGTCATCGCGAAGCCGTAGGCGCGACCAAAGCACCTTGCCTGGATAGGCATACATGCTGGTACGCATGTCGATCAGCACATGTGCAGGTTTGTCGGCGGGAAAGGTATACCGATGCACGCCGATACGCTCGCCGGCGGTCAGTTCGGCGCGGATGCCGTAGTCACTCAAGGTGACCGCGTAATAGCCGGGCTCGGCTTTTTCGCTGTCGTGATTGAAGCGCGAGAAGTAGCCGCTGCCGGGCTGCTCAATCGATCCCGGTTCCAGCGTGACCTTGCCCGCGATTGGCATGACCAGAAAATCACCGAGATCGGAATGCCCGGTGCCCGAAAAATGCGTGTGCGAGAAGCCGAAAATGGTGCTGTCGTCATGGCGATAACCCGCCGCCCAGCCGTAACCGTCCTTGCGCGATTTCAATTGGGTATCGGGACTCAGCTGAACCATGCCGAACGGCACCACCGCGCCGGGAAACGTATGACCTTCGCCACCGGTGCCGATAAAAGGATCCACTGCGGCGAAGGCGCGTTCCCCCGCGCTGCCTTGCTCGGCCATCGCGTTGTGCACGGTGAAAGCGAGCAGCAATGGGCCAACCAGCAGACGACAACGGCGATTGAATTGAGTCGGGTCGAGAAAAGACATGGTGGTTTCCGAGCTTGGGTTAGAACGATCCAAATACGGACGCTAGCACGGAAGCGTGTGTTTTCCTTGCTGCAGCGCACCGTGTCCAAGAACAAAAAGAGAGGCACACTAGCGTCATTTGGATCGATCCAAATTTGCGATTCACGATCGATCGCAAGCTAAGTTAAGGGCCTGAAGTTTTGTGATTGCAAGAACGAACCTCACGACCTGAGCCGTTTCCCAGGTCATTAACCCGAAAAACGATCCCATTCACCCGATCCCACCGAAAGACGCCACCCATTTCATGCCCAAAACTCCCCGCCAGAATCTCACCCTCAACGACGTTGCAAAAGGTTGCGGGGTATCGCGGGCGACGGTCTCACTGGTAGTGCGCGGCAGTCCGCTCGTGCATGCCGATACCCGCGCCAAGGTCGAGGCCGAGATACGTCGCATCGGCTATATCTATAACCGCGCCGCGGCGAATCTGCGCGCGCAGTCGACATCCAGCGTGGGTCTGGTGGTCAATGATTTGTCCAATCCGTTTTTCGCCGAATTCGCCGCTGGCGTGGATGAGGCGCTAGCCGAAGTCGGGTATGTCACGCTGCTTGGAAGCACCGGCGAATCGGTCGAGCGCCAGCAGGCGGTGCTCGCTTCGCTGGCCGAGCACACACCCGCGGGCATCATTCTTTCGCCGGCCGAAGGCAGCAAGGGCGCGGCGGTGGCGCGAGTTGTCGGCGAGTATCTGCCTGTGCTGGTATTCAATCGCGAGCTGGACGGCGATTGGGATTATTTCGTGATGGATAACCGCCATGGCGCGCAGCTGGCCACCGAGCACTTGATCGCGCTCGGTCATCGACGTATCGCGTTCTACGGTGGCCATCGCGCTTCGAGCTCTTGTCGTGAACGTCGCGAAGGCTATTTGCAGGCGCTTGGCGATGCGGACATTGCGGTCGAACCTCGCTGGTCGATTGAAACCGCGCCGACGCGCCTTGAAGCCGCGCGTCAGGTCGGCGCCCTGTTCGTGCGCGACCCTGCACCGACCGCCGCCGTTTGCTACAACGATGCGGTGGCCTTGGGATTGCAGTTGGGCTTGGTTGCACGCGGCCGACATCCGGGAGCCGATTTTGCCGTCGTGGGCTTCGATGACATTCCCGAAGCGGCGCTGAGCATGCCCCCGCTGACCACGATCGCGACGGCACCGCGGTTGCGTGGACGCCAAGCCGCGACACGCATCCTCGAACGTGCGCGCGACCGCTCAATCGCGACTGAACACCGCGCGATCCCAGTGCAACTGATCGTCCGGGAAAGCAGTTGCCCGCCACCCGATTCCAATGGAACACCCGCATGAATGAGCGCAGCGCAAGTCCACGCACGGCGTTGATCGTCGCTACCACGTTGTTTTTCATGTGGGGCTTCATCACCGTACTCAATGATGTGCTGATTCCGCATCTGAAATCGCTGTTCATGCTCAGCTACACGCAAGTGATGCTCGTGCAGTTCATTTTTTTTGGGGCGTACTTCGTGATGTCGCTGCCGGCTGGAAAAATCGTTGCACGCTTCGGCTATCGAGGGGGCATCGTGTGCGGACTCGTGGTGGCCGGTTTCGGTGCGCTGATGTTCATCCCGGCCGCACAATGGGTGTCGTATCCGGTTTTTCTGGCTGCCTTTTTCGTCCTCGCCAGCGGTATCACGGTGCTCCAGGTTGCGGCCAATCCGTATGTCTGTCTGCTTGGCGAGCCGCGTCTTGCTTCGAGTCGTTTGAATCTGGCACAAGCCTTGAATTCGCTTGGAACGACGCTCGCTCCGGCGCTCGGTGGCGCACTGATTCTTTCTGGCGCGGTCCTCGGCGCAACCCAACTCGCAGCACTCGCCCCTGCCGAATTGCTCAGCTACCGCAGTGAACAGGCGGCCGTGGTGACCGGCCCCTACATCGGCCTTGCGATCACCTTGTTTGTGCTCGCCATTGTGGTTTGGATGTTTCGTCTGCCCACCATGAGCGAAGCCACCGAACGCGCCGACAAACAGCACCATCGCTTCGCCGATGTGCTCGCTTTTCGTCATGTGCGGCTTGGCGTAGTGGCGATCTTTCTCTACGTGGGCGCCGAGGTGGCGATCGGCAGTTTTCTGATCAACTACCTGTCGATGCCCTCGATTGGCAACTTCAGCGAAGTCAAAGCAGCCGGTTTCGTGTCGCTGTACTGGGGTGGCGCGATGATCGGGCGCTTCGTCGGTTTTCTGTTGTTGCGCTGGTTTGATCCTCGCCGCCTGCTCGGCGTTTTCGCCATCATTGCCAGCACGCTGGTGGCGACCAGCATGGTGACTAGCGGCTCGACCGCGCTTTGGAGTGTGGTCGGCATTGGCCTGTTCAACTCGATCATGTTTCCGAATATTTTCAGCCTCGGTATTGCGCGCATGGGCGCGATGACCGACAAGGCATCGAGCCTGCTGATCATGGCCATCGTCGGCGGCGCAATCATTCCACTTTTGCAAGGCATGCTCGCCGACCGCATCGGTCTCCAGCATGCCTTTGTCATCCCGCTGCTCTGCTATTTGTTCATCATTTACTACGGTTTCGCCGGCTCCCGCATTGTCGATGAACCGACAATCCGAAGCGATATCGACGCAGCCGAAATGGCGAGGACATCGAGATGAATCCGATCTTCTGTTTTGGAGAAGTGTTGATCGATTTCCAGCCGGTCATGCCCGCCACGCACGCACGCACGCCGCGCTTCGAGCAGCATGCGGGCGGCGCGCCGGCGAATGTTGCAGTTGCGGTTGCAGCTCTCGGCGGCAAAGCCGAATTTGTCGGCATGCTCGCGACCGATCATTTTTCCAACTTTCTGCTCGAAAGTTTGCATGGCGCCAACGTAGGTACCCGACATATTCAGCGCACGAGTGCCGCGCCTACGGCACTGGCCTTCGTCTCACTGGATCGAAACGGCGAGCGCAGCTTCAGCTTTTACCGACCACCGGCAGCCGACCTGCTGTTTCGGGAATCGCGCCTGGCGGTGGATGCCTTTGAGCAGGCGGCGATTCTGCACGTGTGTTCCAACTCGCTGACCGAAGAGGGCATTGCCCAGGCAACTCTGGGCATCATGCGCCGCGCACGCGCGGCCGGTGCTCTGGTCAGTTTCGACATGAACCTGCGTCCAGCCCTCTGGCCTTCGGGAGTCGACCCCGCTCCGCGTATCCGCGAAGCCCTGGCCTTGGCCGATCTGGTCAAACTCAGTGTCGAGGAGTTGGCTTTTCTTGCTGACGCAACGCAAGGCGAAATGGAAGCATTCAAGGAGATTTTCTCAGGCCGCGCTCAACTCCTGCTGGTCACTGACGGTGAGCGACCGTTGCACTGGTACGCGCGCGCGAGACACGGCTCGCTGGAGAGCTTTAGCGTCGCGGCGATCGACACGACCGCCGCTGGTGATGCGTTCAGTGGAGGCATTCTTTTTGCGCTGGCCGAACTCGGTATCGATACAGCGAGCTTTCCTGCTCTGATCGAAAATCGTGACCGCTTGAACGATGTCCTAAGCGTCGGTGCTGCTTGCGGGGCACTCGCGACCACGCGGCGTGGCGCATTTGCGGCGATGCCGACCCGTGACGATGTCGATGCGCTGATTCAGTCCACTCGTGTCAAACCATTGCAGGCGGCCTTATGACCACGCTACCCGATTTCTGGTCAGTGGATTTTCTGCGCTCGCATATTGCGCAGACCATGAATTTCTATCATCCGAGTTGTATCGATCCGGCCGGCGGTTTTTTCCACTACTTCATGGACGATGGGTCGATCTACGATCACAGCAGTCGCCATCTGGTCAGCAGCACTCGCTTCGTCTACAACTATGCAATGGCTGCACGCGAGTTTGATCGCGAGGACTATCGGGACGCTGCGCGCCACGGTCTCAAGTATCTGCGCGACGTGCACCGCGATCCGCTGAGCGGCGCCTATGCGTGGACCATCCGTGATCGGGAGCTACTCGATCAAACCCGACATGCCTACGGCATGGCTTTTGTCCTGCTCGCCTATGCCAGCGCATTGAAAGCAGGCATCGAAGAAGCTGCGCCTTGGATTGATGAAACCTGGCAATTGCTCGAAGCGAAGTACTGGGACGGTGCAGCGGGTCTCTATCGCGATGAGGCAGATGCCGATTGGAATTTCTCGGCCTATCGTGGCCAGAACGCGAACATGCATCTGAGCGAAGCCTTGATCGCCTCGTTCGAGGCAACCCATGACCGGCACTATCTCGATCGCGCATTGGCTGTCGCTGATGCAATGACTCGCCGCCAGGCCGCCCAGGCTGGTGGTCTGGTCTGGGAGCACTATGATGAGAACTGGACCATTGATTGGGAGTATCACCGCGATAATCCCAAGCACCTGTTCCGACCTTGGGGATTCCAGCCGGGCCATCAGACCGAATGGGCCAAATTGCTGCTGATCCTCGATCGGCATTCGCCACAGGAATGGTTGCTGCCGACCGCGACGCATCTGTTCGACACGGCCGTCGAGCGCGCCTGGGATGATCTCAACGGCGGGCTAAGCTATGGCTTCGCGCCGGATGGATCCATCTGTGATGGTGACAAGTATTTCTGGGTGCAAGCCGAGTCACTGGCTGCGGCGGCCTTGCTCAGCGAGCGCAGCAGCGATCTGCGTTACATCGATGATTACGACAAGCTTTGGGCCTATGCGTGGCGCAATTTCATTGATCACGAACACGGCGCCTGGTACCGCATCCTCGATCACGAGAACCGCAAATATTCCGATGAAAAAAGTCCGGCAGGGAAGACCGACTACCACACGATGGGAGCATGTCACGACCTGCTTGCGATGATACGACGACGGCCGACAGATCTCGCATCGCGATAGAAACGGGCTTCAGCCTGCCGAAAAAACGACTTTGTGAGGTCGTGATGTTGTTGCCCAACGCTTCGAGCCATGGCCGGAAGCCTCGCGGCGGAGCACGGTTACGGCAACGAACATCGACTGCGTCGGCAATCGAATGGAACGCGCGTCAAGAGCCACTCATGGAAAAATCTCCGTCGTTGTTTCGCTCGAGCTGACTTCCCGTTTTGCGCGGTCAGGCGAAGCGACCGATCTCGCGCCCGTCGATGCCGTCGAGTTCAATCGCCTTGCCGGTGAGTTCAAGACCGAAGCGGACACTTGCATCCGGGCTCGAAATGCCGATGGTTGATTCCCTTCCAGCGTTGGATCCCGCATCCGACAGGGGCGGCCTCGACAGACAACTTGCGGATGTCCGTCGTCGTCAGGTCGCTGCTTGATCTTGCTCGCCGCGCGCCGTCTGGGCGGAAGGCTCGACAGCGGTGATGGCTAAACTCATCGCAAGCGAGCGCAACGCGACTCGTGGCCCTACGACGGAACAGGATATTCAGTTCGCTGCAATTCGGCGGAATGTTGCATGCCTTCGAGAGCCGCCGCGTATAGTGCCGCCGATGCGCGGACCTTCAAACAATACAACTCGAACTGGCGGTGAGCCCGACGACGCCAGCGCAGCGATTGGGTCAATCAACACTGCATCGATTTCGCCGCGTGCGCGCGCGTTCAAGTTCGTGCTGGGCTGGAAAGAGACGATAGCGCTGGCTACGTTGGGTGGGATCGAGCTGTTGGCCAAACTCGATACCGGGGCGCGTACATCAGCGTTGCATGCCATCGATATTATTTGTTCGGAGAAAGATGGCGATTCATGGGTCACCTTCGACCTGCCGGATATTGACCAAACCAGGCGTCACCGCTTCTGCCTTCCGCTTGCCGGCCATCGCTCGGTCAAAGGCTCATTCGGAACCAGTCAGATCAGGCCGCTCGTGCGCCTGGAGTTGAGCCTCGCCGGACAGAGGTGGACCACTGAAGTCACTCTGACAGACCGTTCGGATATGGAATTGCCGATGCTGATCGGTCGCGCCACGCTTAAAGGTCGATTTCTTGTCGATCCAGCGCGCACGCAACTTGCCAGTCGTCATATCGAAGAGGTGGGCGAAAGCAGGATCAGGAGCGCGCAAACGCGGTAGCTCGTCCCGTGATCCGCGCTTAATTTCTGTACTGCGTGCGATCACCCGTTCGCGTCGAGACAAATCGTCAGATCCACCGACGCGACCGACTCAGCTTTTAAAAGGGCCAGAATCTCTCGATGGACAGGTTGCCCGCCGGTTCAATGATCGGTGTGATGTCGGACTCCTTTCGGCAGCCAAATTTGCCCCCATGTGACGGGCTTCGGTCAATTCGCCTTATCGATATTAAAGATGATTGCGCACAAACCCTCTTCGTCATCCGACAAGCCCGAAATCGCGCGTAGTTTTCTCGGCGCATTCCGCTTCAGCCGCCGCGCGATCGAACTGGTCTGGAGTACCAGTCATGCGCTGACCATCTCGCTGGCCGCGCTGACCCTGATTGCAGGTCTGTTGCCAGCCGGGATTGCCTGGGTTGGCGCGCACATCGTCGATGCCGTGGTCACGGCCGCGCAGGCGGTTCAGGCGAATGGCAACGATCATCTGACGCGGGTGTTTTGGCTGGTTGCGCTCGAAGGCCTGCTGGTTACCGCAATGGCCGCCGCACAGCGCGGCATTTCGTTCTGCCAATCCTTGTTGCGCGCGCAGCTCGGTCAGCGCGTCAACGAGATGATTCTCGAAAAAGCGCTCACTCTGGACCTTGCCCACTTCGAGGATTCGGAGTTCTACGACAAACTGACCCGCGCGCGCCGCGAGGCATCGAGTCGGCCTTTGTCGTTGGTCAACCGCACCTTTGGACTCGCTCAGAACCTGATCGCCTTGGCCAGCTATGCGGCGTTGCTGATCAGCTTTTCGCCTTGGGCCATGTTGATCCTCGTACTCGCCGGTTTGCCCTCTTTCATCGCCGAGACCAAATTCTCCGGCGATGCGTTCACGTTGTTTCGCTGGCGCTCGCCGGAAACACGCAAGCAGATCTATCTGGAGACGGTGCTCGCGCGCGAGGATGGGGCGAAGGAGGTCAAGCTGTTCGGCCTCGGCCCGCTGCTGCTCGATCGCTATCGTGAGATCTTCCACAAGCTTTACGGTGCCGATCGCGCACTGACCTTGCGTCGTGACAGCTGGGGCCTTGGCCTCGGCCTGATCGGAACGCTGACTCTTTACGGCGCGTACGCATGGATCGCCTTCACCACGGTGATGGGGCGCATCACACTCGGTCAGATGACGATGTACTTCATGCTGTTTCGCCAGGGCCAGTCAGCGGTGTCTGCGATCCTCTCATCGATTGGCGGCATGTATGAGGACAACTTGTATCTGTCTACCTTGTACGAGTATCTGGAAACGCCGGTGCGTGTCCCTTCCGGCAGCGCGCTGCGTGGAACCGATGCCAACGACGGTATCCGCTTCGAGCAGGTGTGCTTCACCTATCCCGGTGCCGATACACCGGCCCTGCAGGACATCAATCTGCATATACGACCCGGCGAGTCGCTTGCCTTGGTCGGTCAGAATGGTTCGGGCAAGACCACCTTGATCAAGTTGCTGACCCGCTTGTACTCACCGGATAGCGGACGCGTATTGCTCGATGGTGTCGACTTGGCCGAGTGGGATGAGACAGCCTTGCGTCGACGTATCGGCGTGATCTTTCAGGATTTTGCGCGCTACCAGATGCGCGTCGGTGAGAACGTCGGTGCCGGTGACGTCAATCATTTCGATGATGAGCCACGCTGGCGCGAAGCGAGCGAAAAAGGCATGGCCGCCGAGTTCATTGAAAGCTTGCCGAATGGCTACGATACCCAGCTCGGAAAGTGGTTCAACGATGGCCGCGAACTCTCAGGCGGACAGTGGCAGAAGATTGCTCTTGCCAGGGCATTCATGCGCACCGAGGCGGACATCCTTGTTCTTGACGAACCGACTGCGGCGATGGACGCCGAAGCGGAGGCAACGATCTTCGAACACTTCCGCGCTTTGTCGAAGAATCGCATCGTGATTCTCATTTCACATCGATTCTCCACGGTGCGCATGGCCGACCAGATCATTGTCATCCAGGAAGGTCGTATCATCGAACACGGTAACCACGCGCAACTCGTGCAGGCGGAAGGTCACTACGCACATTTGTTTTCGCTGCAGGCGAAGGGCTACCAATAAAAGTATCTGCGGAATGTATTCGTCTGCTTGACTATTGATTGATCCGGTAGATAGTCCCTACACCGCGCTTGCTTCCGCTGGCGGGGGAAGCTGCCGCCACGCTGCAACGGCGAGAGTCGTGCAAGCAGATTCGTTCTGACGGACGTTTTAAACTTGAAGCCGTTGGCGTTTGGAGTTCCCATCTCGACGAGCGATTTGCGAAGGCGAGCCGCCTTCACTTCGCCAAGCAGCTAAGCCGGGTAAACTTCGCAATGCCATTACGGTTGCGCCACTTGATCAGCGATGGCTTGAAGCATCGCTTCGGTTGATTGCCGCTTCCGTTACGTGCGAGGTGTCGTGATGAAGGTTTCGCAGCCGAAATTTGGCGTACTCTTATTGACGCTATTGGCAATGTTTGCCTTTGCCGGAAATTCGCTGCTGTGTCGGGCAGCGCTTGGCAGTCATATGATTGATCCGGGCAGTTTCACCGCGATCCGGCTGGCTTCCGGGGCATTGATGCTCGGCCTGATTGTGGGCTTTCGTCATGGCAACGCGTTGACACACGGCAACTGGCCATCGGCCTTGGCTTTGTTCATCTATGCCGCCGCTTTTTCATTTGCCTACGTCGGTCTGTCGGCGGCGACTGGTGCGTTGCTGCTGTTCGGCGCCGTGCAGGCGACGATGATCGGTGTGGGTTTCATGCGCGGTGAACGTCTGCACGTAGCGCAGGCAATCGGCTTGTTGCTTGCGCTCGCTGGATTGGTCTACTTGTTGTTGCCGGGCGCATCGGCTCCATCGTTGAGCGGATCGGTGCTGATGCTCTTTTCAGGTGTTGCCTGGGGCATCTATTCGTTGCGTGGGCGTGCTGGCGGCGATCCCACACGGGTGACAGCCGGAAACTTCATTCGCTCGGTTCCGTTCGCGCTGATACTTGTTCTGCTCATGCATCGAAACTCCTCGTTTGGACTGAACGGGGTCATCTTGGCGATCGCCTCCGGTGTTCTCACTTCGGGTATCGGTTATGCGATCTGGTACGCCGCGCTGCCAGCCTTGAAGGCAACCCAGGCGGCGACCGTGCAACTCAGCGTGCCGGTGATCGCGGCGTTGGGCGGTATTTTCCTGCTTGGTGAAGCGGGCAGCTTGCGTCTGACGCTGGCCTCGATCGCCGTTCTCGGCGGCATTGCCTTGGTCATTCGCGGCAGGCAGGTTCTGCACCATTGAGTCGCATGCAGTTTGCGGATTTCGACGGCGGACAATCGCCGTTGCCAGCGCGCGCTAGACAAAATTTGAACCGCGGTCGCTTTTTGCGGTCGCATTGCAAGCCTGCGCTCTCTCTCACTGCGCGCGGACGGTGCTTCGGCTGCAGGTTTTTGTGATCGTTTCCGAGCCGAACGCATGCAGTGGTGGAATGCTGAGATTCCTTTCGGAGTTTGCCTGCCATGCGCGTGTTGATGGTCGAAGATGAGCCGGTCATTGCCGATTTTGTTGTCCGCGGATTGCGCGAGGCGGGACACAACGTTGATTGGGTGATGAGCGGCAGTGATGGTTTGCACCGAGCACTCAACGAAACCTATGACGCCATCGTGCTCGATCGCATGCTGCCCGGCATGGATGGAATTCGGGTGATGCAAACGTTGCGCGCGAGCGGCAATCGAACGCCGGTATTGATGCTTTCCTCGCTGGCCGATGTAGACCAGCGTGTTGAGGGTTTGCGCAGTGGCGCCGACGATTATCTGGCCAAGCCGTTTGCCTTTGTCGAAGTGCTGGCGCGACTGGAGGCGCTGCTGCGACGCCAAACTGGCGCGGCCGAAGTCGTCACCCAATTGCGTGTTGCCGACCTTGAAATGGATCTGCTCAAACGTGTCGTACACCGTGGCGGCCAAGTGCTTGAACTGCAGCCGCGTGAATTCCGCTTGCTCGAATACCTGATGCGCCACGCCGATCAAGTGGTGACGCGAACGATGCTGCTTGAAGCTGTTTGGGACTATCACTTCGATCCTCAGACCAATGTCATCGACGTGCACATTTCTCGGCTGCGTCAGAAAATCGATCGCGATCGCGCCGTGACGTTGTTGCATACGGTGCGCGGCGCGGGCTATCTGATCGGTTTGCGTACCTGAGCTGGATTCGATCGCATGCGCCTTGCCTCCGCTTCACATCTGCAGCGACTGCTATTGGTTTATGGAGTCGGCCTGGTGCTCGCTTTCGCCGTGGTTGGCGGAGTCAGTCTGTGGGCATTCGGTCATCTGCTCGAACGCGACATTGAGCGCTCGGTGACCATGGACAGCCAGGGCCTGATGGAAGTGTTTCACACCGATGGTCGCGCTGGTCTCAAGGCGACGGTCATTGAAAGAACCCGCTCGGCGGACAACCACGATGCGGTCTACCTGTTGGTCGGCGCGAATCGCAAGATCGTCGGCGGACGCCCGGCCGCCCATCTGGCCAAAACGCTGCCGCGTCGCGGTGGTTGGATCCGCTTTCACTCAGCCAACGTCAGCCAGGGTGATGAAGTACTCGCCTATGTGCAGGCCTTGCCCGGTGGTGGCTGGCTGGTCACGGGGCACACCACCGGCGAGCACGCACGATCGCGCGAGTTGATCACGCGGCTGGGGTCGGTCAGCCTGATCCTGTTGACCTTGCTGACGATACTGCTCGGTTGGCTGCTGCGGCGCTCGATCGACCGCGCGTTGATGGCCTCGCTCGACACGGTTGATCGGGTCGCTTCGGGTCATCTCGATGAGCGCGTGCCCGAACGTACCGGTCAAGACGGCTTTGCCCGTCTCGGACGCACGCTGAATCGCATGCTCGATCGGATCCAGGATCTGGTTGGTGGCATCCAGAGTTCAACCGATGCCATCGCCCACGATCTGCGCACACCGCTGATGCGATTGAAGGCCCGGCTTGAATCGATTGCCACCACTCAAGGAGGTGACCGCGGTCCGACCGAGATCGACGCGGCCATTGCCGAGGTTGATCAACTGGTGGCGACATTCAACAGCCTGCTGCGCCTCGCCCGCATCGAGTCGGTCAACGCGACGCCGAGCGGCATCATTGCGCTCGATGAAATTGTCGCCGACGCGGTCGAGTTATGGCAGGCGCTCGCCGAATCTCGTGGTCAGACGCTGCGCGTGCAAACCACACCGGTACGCATCGCGGGCGATCGTGATCTATTGTTCCAGATGATCTCGAACCTGCTCGACAACGCAATCAAATATGCGGGAGCCGAGACTGTTATTTCGATCGAGCTTGAGCACAGGCGCGATGAAGTGCTGCTCGTGATCAGCGATCAGGGTCCGGGCATCGATGATGATCAACGCGAGCGCGTGTTTGACCGATTCGTGCGCTTGGAGCCGCATCGTGGCAGTGCGGGTACAGGGCTGGGTTTGAGTGTCGTACGCGCCATCGCTATCCGGCATCGGGCAGATCTTCGGCTGGAGGCGGCAAACCCGGGTTTGCGCGTACGCCTCGCATTCCCGGCAGTCGCTGACATTACCAAACCGTAATGTCGCGGCAAGGTTGCCGCAACGGTGCGCAGCGCAACCTGCATGCACCGGTGAGCAACCGGACCCTGCAACAACAAACCAACAAGGTAACCCCCATGAAAATCGGACTTGCAATCGCCTCCCTGGCACTCTGCGTCGCTACCTCGGTCAGCTTCGCGGCCACTCCGGCACAGAGCGTGACACAGCGCGGTGTTCAGTCAACGCCACCGACCAAAACCATGCATTGCGACAAGGGTGAAGTCATGCGCAAGGGCAAGTGCGTCGCGATCAAGCACAAGCACTGAGCAACGCAGCAACTTCCCACGAGACGCCGGGCTTGTCCCGGCGTTTTTTGTTTTCGATTTTGGGCCGGACAAGGCCTGCGCCTGTCGCTCGACGGAGCGCGGCGTCAGAACGTGGCCGGCCCGTCGGGCTTGCGGCCACATTCCTTCTGGATCAGATGCCGATCAGGGCGCCTTGGCCGGGCCGTCACCTTTCAGATACGTGTCGAGGAAGACGAGGATCTTGCCGTAGCCCTCGATCTGGTTTTTCTTCTTGCCGAAGCCGTGGCCTTCGTCGTCAAACACGACATATTCAACCGGCACATGGTTCTTGCGAACGGCGGCGGCGATGTCATCGGATTCGGCGATGATCACGCGCGGATCGTTTTTGCCCTGCAGGACCATCAATGGCTTGGTGATCTTGTCGGCATGGAAAACCGGCGAAATCGCAACAAGCATGTCGCGCTGGGTCTTCGGATTGCCGATTTCCTGATACAGCGCTTCGCGGAAACTCTCCCAGTACGGCGGAATGCTTTCCAGCGTGCGCAGCCAGTTGCTGACGCCAAACAGATCAACGCCAACCTTGAACTCCTCGGGCTGGAAAGCCAGCGCGGCGAGGGTCATGTAGCCGCCGTAGCTGCCGCCCATGATGCCAATCCGCTTACCGTCGACATAGTCGAGCGATTGCAGATATTTTTTCGCGTCGACGCAATCTTGCAACGGTTCGTGGCCGTGCTTCTGATCGTCGGCGGCGAAAAAGCTCTTCCCATAACCCGAGCTGCCACGATTGTTGATCCCAAGCACCACATAGCCGTTGTTGGCGAGGAACTGGGCAATCGTGTTGTAGCCACGCGTCGTTTGCCCACCTGGGCCGCCATGCACCATGACAATCGCGGGGAGTTTGTTATCCGCGGTGGCCTGATGCGGCTTCCAGAGAATATTCGGGATCTGCATGCCGTCAGAACTCTTGAAGCGCACGACGCTCGAATCGACCAGTTCGTCGGATTCGATCTTCGGGCTCAGAGAGGTGGTCAAACGCCTAGCCTCAGGCTCGCCGAATGTCAGCGTGTAAAGCTCACTCGGCTGACGATCACCGTTGAGGTAAAACGCCATGCGATTCTCTGATCGCGCAATCGATACACCACGGATCTCGCCGGCGGGGAGCGCCGGCAGCGCCAGCGGTTTGCCGGTGGCGACATCGGTGATCGAGACTTCCGTACTGCCATCGACATTGGTTGCCACGACCAGATATTTTCCAGTCTGCGAATGGCGCGCGTAGACGATGTCCCAAGATGCCGATTGCACATCCTCGTGTTTGCCATCAGCAAGGTCATACCGGCGCAGACGCTTGAACTCGCTGCCCTCGTCGCTGGTGTAAAGGAGGCTGGTCGAATCGGGCGAGAAGGTTTGAGCCGAGTAGCTCGCATTGCCTTTATGTGGAGTCAGATCGATCGTCTCCTTTTTTTGCCGATCGTAAAGGTACAGATTGTTGTCGACCGTCGTGCGGGTTTTCGACAGCGCCAGCCAGCGCTCATCGGGCGAGAGCGCGCCGATGTCATAACCTTCCTTGTTCGTGTACAGACGCTCGCGCTTGTAGGATTTCGCGTCGTAGCGATAGAGATCGAAGTACTTCGGATCACGCTCGTTGGTGGTGACATAGAACGCCGCACCATCCGGACTGAAATCGAGGAACTGCGCCTTGAGCTTGTCGCCCGGCGTCAGATCCTTTTGGCTGCCATCGGCTTCAATCGCATACAGATGATCGAGTTCGTTGCCGCCCTGATCGCGTGAGACCAGCTTGCGGTCATCGGCCGGGAACCATGCTTCGGAATAGGTGTTGTCGGTGGTCGAGGTGGTGACGGGTTTCCAATCACCGCCGCTGGCCGGCATCGTGTAGGCATTCCAGATGCCGGACTTGTTCGAGGAGAACAGGATCTGGCTTTCATCGGGCGAGAACGAAGCGCCGGACACACCGGTGGTGTCGATGAAATCCTCGATCGGATGGTGTTTCATCGGCGCTGGACGCTCGATCGAGGTGGTGATCGATGGCGCGTGCGCGACAGACGCGCGCGATACCGGTGCGGGCGTACATGCGCCCATCGCCAGTAAAGTCATTAGCAAAGTGAGGTAATTGATGGGCGAGCTTTTCATCGACGATTCCCTACACGGTTCAGGAACGCGGACGCTAGCACAGCAGGGGCGCGGTGCATTGGGTTGCCGGTGATCGCCGCCGATCAGGGCCCGGGATCGATTTGCCCATCCAGATATAGCCACCGACCTTCTTCACGTATGAATCGGCTGCGTTCGTGCAGGCGCGACGCCGGCCCGCCACCGTGTCGAAATCGCGCAACGAATTCCACCTCCGCATGATCTGCGTCGAGAATCCGATGCCGTTTCACGCTGAGTCCCAGCCAGGTGTGATTATCGTGGAGCTCTAGCGAATCCGGTCGTGAACTGGGGTGCCAAGTGGCCATCAGGTAATCCGTGAGCCTCAGAACATAGGCGCTGTAACGGGAGCGCATGAGCGATTCAGCATCCGGCGCAGGATCGCCTTCGATCCAAAGCTTGCAGCAAGATGAATAGGGGCGAGAAGTGCCGCAAGGACAGGCGTTTGCAGAGCTGGGTTTCATCGCTGGAAGTTTAGGCCAGCGCATATCGTGTCGCGAGGTTTACGCCAACCTACGACCCTATCGACAGGCTGTACCTTGGTAACGGCTCAGCAGGAAACAAGCGTGTTGCGCAACTAAAATCCGGGATTGGAGCCGAAACGCCGGTTTTCGTGTAAAATCGCGCGCCGATCCGGACCATGTCCGGATGCCCGGGCGGACTTGCGTTCGCGTCGTGGCTGAAGCAATCGGGCAGTTTCCACGACATCCACCCGACAGTAGCGCGATTGCCGCGCCCATGCTGTCGGGCTTGGTGTCGCGTTTTTCGTGGTCGAAAGGCTCGATCGATGGTGATCGGGGTTCTGCTCGGCCAATCAATTCATCCAGTTATTAGAGAAAAATCATGGCCAGGCAAAAAGCACTCAAGCTCTACCGCAACATCGGAATCATCGCCCACATCGATGCGGGCAAGACGACGACCACGGAGCGCGTGCTCTATTACACCGGTCGCAAACATCAGATCACCGACGTCCATGACACCAAGGACGGCAAGGGCTCGACCACGACCGACTACATGGAGCAGGAACGCAAGCGCGGAATCACCATCCAGAGCGCGGCGGTTTCGACCGAGTGGAAGGGTTATCAGGTCAACGTCATCGATACCCCGGGACACGTCGATTTCACCATTGAAGTGAATCGTTCGTTGCGTGTGCTCGATGGTGCGGTCGTTGTGTTCGACGGTGTTGCCGGTGTTGAGCCGCAAACCGAGACCAACTGGCGCCTGGCTGACCAATACAATGTGCCGCGCTTGTGCTACGTCAACAAGATGGATCGCATCGGCGCGAACTTCGCCCATTGCGTCAAAGGTATTCGTGAGCGCCTCGGCGCCAATGCCTTGCTCTGCCAGGTTCCGCTGGGCAGCAGTGATGAGTTCATCGGCATGGCCGATCTGGTCGAGAACGTGGGTTACATCTGGGAATCGGACGACAAGGACAGCAAATGGGAAACCGTGCCGATAGCGGACCTGCGTGCGCGCCTGAACTTCGCCTCGACGGTCGACAACGACTGGGTCGACCAGTTGCCGAAGTTGCGTCAGGATTTGCTTGAATCCGCCCTGGCCATGGATGACGACGCGTTCGAGCGCTTGCTCGAAACGGGTGAGTACGACCAGGACATGATCAAGAAATGCATCCGCATCGGCTCGGTCAGCGGCAAACTGGTACCGGTGTTCTGCGGCTCCTCGTATCGCAACAAGGGCGTGCAGCAGTTGCTCGATGGCGTCATCGATTATCTGCCCTACCCGGGCGAGAACGGCGGCATTTCGACGGTCGACGTCGACGGCAAGGTCATCGGCGAACAGGAAGTCTCGGATGATGCGCCCGCTCGCGCGCTCGCCTTCAAGGTCATCAACGACCAGTTCGGCACGCTGACCTTCTGCCGCGTCTACTCAGGCGTGATCAAGAAGGGCGACACCCTGCTCAATGTGACCCGCGGCAAGAAAGAGCGCGTCGGTCGCATCGTCGAAGTCCAGGCTGATTCAACCAAGGATATCGATGAAGTGCGCTCAGGCGACATCTGCGCCTTCGTTTCGATGAAAGATACGGAAACGGGCGATTCGCTGTCTGATCCGGCGCATCCGGTTCTGCTCGAGCGCATGCGCTTTCCGGATCCGGTCATCAGTGTTTCGGTGCAGCCGAAGAACCGCAATGACATCGACAAGATGTCAGCCGCCCTCTACAAGATGGCCAAGGCCGATCCGTCGTTGCACATGGAAGTCGACAAGGAAACCGGAGAGACCGTACTCAAGGGCATGGGCGAGCTGCATCTGGAAATCACCGTCGATCGCATGCGCTCCGAGCTTGGCGTTGAAGCCGTCATGGGCAAGCCCAAGGTCAGCTTCCGCGAAGCATTTGGCAACCCGATCGAACTCGTCTTCACGCACAAGAAGCAGTCCGGCGGTTCCGGTCAGTTCGCTGAAGTGAAGATGGTTTTCGAGCCGGGCGAGCCGGGTACAGGCATCGTGTTTGCCGACGAGATCGTCGGTGGTCGCATTCCTCGCGAATACATCCCGTCGGTTGAGCACGCCATTCGGGTCGAAAGCCGCAAAGGTCAGGTCGCCGGTTACGAAGTCGTCGACTTCACTGCACGCCTGCTGGACGGCAAGTTCCATGACGTCGACTCCTCGGCACTGGCCTTCGAAATCGCCGGCAAGGGTGCCTTCCGTGAAGCGCATCGCGGCAGCAAGCCGAAGCTGCTTGAGCCGATCATGGGCGTTGAGGTGGTTACCGAATCCGAGTTTCTCGGTGACATCATCGGCGACATGAACCGTCGTCGCGGTACGATCAGCGAGCAGGGCCAGAAGGGTCTGCAGTCTTTCGTCCAGGGCTTTGTTCCGCTCTCGGAAATGTTCGGCTACATCAACTTCCTGCGTTCCGCCACACGCGGTCGTGGCACCTTCACCATGGAGTTCGACAGCTACGCGGAAGTGCCGGCGAGCATGGTCGAGAAGTTGATGGAGAAGGAAGCCAAGTAATCGGCTGAGTTCCAAGCGCGGCCAAGGATCGCCGCCCCAACAACGCCTGTGCTCTAGGAGCGCAGGCGTTGTTGTTTGTGGGGTCGGGATTCGCGGATGGCTTTCGCTTCACTTGTTGAAAGCCGAGCATCGGCGCGTCTCTTTCAAGCCTTTCCCCAAAGCGTCGAACGCCCGGCTTGCCAGAACCGATTGATCATGGCTTGAGCTAAGTGGTTCGATCAAAGTCAATGCTGAATGCGCTCACGTGAGTAGCGCAAAGCAGAAGTTGGCTATTGAACGGCTCGACTTGGCGCCATGTGGGATTCGACTTAGCCGAGGTTTTTGGCCGGAGCGTGGCAAACAGTGATCTCGAATGGCCAAGGCGCGAGCTCAGCTTGCGATTTGCGTTCGGCTGGCTCAACCAGGAACGGGAGTGGATAACCCTTCACTCATGCTCCATAGCGCTCGACTAAAACGCATCATCGCGGTGCCGCGTTCAGTATCCGGTAGTGATTTAAATGATGTTGAACGCTTGAAGGCTCTGTCGCGTGTCGTGAGACCGTTGCTGGTATAGGCTCACCATCCGTTCGCATGTTGCGCAATACGATGTCACTGCACCCTGTCGTTGAGTCGTTTCATCCGGCTGTCGCGGCCTGGTTTTCGCGTACTTTCGACGCGCCGACACCGGCGCAGGTCGACGCTTGGCCGATGATTAGGGCCGGTCGTCATACCCTGATCGCGGCGCCCACTGGCTCGGGCAAAACGCTTGCCGCGTTTCTTGCGGCGATCGATGGCCTGGTCCGCGAAGGCATCGACTGCGGGTTACCCGAGCAGACTACGGTGGTCTATGTCTCGCCACTGAAAGCGCTCTCCAACGATATCGCGATCAATCTTGAAGCGCCGCTGGCCGGTATTCGCGCGGAACTTGAAAATCGCCATCACATCTCGATCGATATTCGTATCGGCGTGCGCACCGGCGATACGCCGCCTGCGATGCGCCAGCGCATGTTCAAATCGCCGCCGCATATTCTCGTGACCACGCCCGAATCACTGTATGTGTTGCTCGGATCGGAATCGGGTCGACGCATGTTGGCCGGTACGCGCTCGGTGATCATTGATGAAATCCACGCAGTCGCCGGTGGCAAGCGTGGCAGCCACCTTTCGCTGACTTTGGAACGCCTCGAAGCGCTGTGTCAGCGGCGTCTGCTCCGGATTGGCCTGTCCGCCACGCAGAAGCCGATCGAGGAAGTGGCGCGACTCCTCGTCGGCAGCAGCCATGTCGATGCCAACGGCAAGGCCGATTGCGCGATTGTCGATTCGGGCCATGCGCGAGTACGCGATCTGGCGATCGAGATGCCCCCGCTGCCGCTGGAAGCGGTGATGTCCAACGAGGTCTGGGAAGTCGTCTACAACCGTATCGCCGAATTGGTCGAGGCGCATCGCACCACCCTGGTGTTCGTCAACACACGGCGTATGGCTGAGCGCGCGGCACGCCATCTTGGCGAGCGCCTCGGCAAGGAAAGCGTGGCTGCACATCATGGAAGTCTGGCAAAGGAGTTGCGTCTTGATGCCGAGCAGCGCCTGAAGCGCGGTGCTCTCAAAGTGCTGGTCGCCACCGCTTCGCTCGAACTCGGCATTGATATCGGTGATGTCGATCTGGTGTGCCAGCTCGGCTCGCCGCGCTCGATTGCGGCTTTCCTGCAGCGCGTTGGGCGCTCAGGTCACGCGGTCGGGGCAACGCCAAAAGGTCGGTTGTTTCCGCAATCACGCGATGATCTGGTCGAGTGTGTAGCGCTGCTTGATTGCATCCGCCGCGGGGAGCTCGACGCGCTCAAAATCCCGCTTGCGCCGATCGATGTATTGGCCCAGCAGATCGTCGCTGAAGTCGCCTGCGCCGAATGGGATGAGGCGGCGCTATATGACTGGGCGCGTCGCGCCTGGCCGTATCGGAATCTTGCTCGACAGGATTTCGATGACGTTGTGCGCATGCTCGCCGAAGGCTTCAGTACACGCCGCGGTGCGCGCTCGGGCTATCTGCATCGTGATGCCGTGCACGGAAAGATCAAGGGTCGCCGCAATGCGCGGCTGACTGCGCTGACTTCAGGTGGAACGATTCCCGACACGGCCGACTATGCCGTCGTCGTCGAGCCCGAGGCGATCACGGTTGGCAGCGTGCACGAGGATTTCGCGATCGAGAGCATGGCCGGCGATGTGTTCCAGCTTGGCAACGCCAGCTATCGAATCTTGCGCGTCGAGCGCAGCAAGCTGCGTGTCGAGAATGCCCACGGTCTGCCGCCGAGTATTCCTTTCTGGATTGCCGAGGCGCCTGGCCGCAGCGATGAGTTGTCGATCGGTGTATCGCGCCTGCGTGAGGAGATCGAGGCTCGCCTGACCGGCCAATCGACGCCGCTTGCCACTTCTTCCGCGGCGATGTCTTTGTGCGAATTGGGGGCAAGCCTTGCTTCGGAAGGAGTTTCTGCCGACGGAAATGAAACGATCGCTGCAGCTTGCCGCTGGCTGGTCGACGAGGTCGGCATCAATGCCATCGCCGCACATCAACTGGTCGAGTATCTGGCCAGCGTACGCAACGCCCTTGGTGTGTTGCCGACGCGTAAACAAATCGTAATGGAGCGCTTCTTCGACGAGTCGGGCGGCACGCAGCTGATTATCCATTCGCCGTTCGGCAGTCGTATCAACAAAGCCTGGGGCTTGGCCTTGCGCAAGCGCTTTTGTCGCTCATTCAATTTCGAGTTGCAGGCCGCCGCAACCGAGGATGCGATCATCCTTTCGCTGTCGACCAGTCACAGCTTTCCGCTGATCGAAGTATCACGCTATCTGCATTCGGCAAGCGCCCAGGACATCCTGATTCAGGCCCTGCTCGATGCGCCGTTGTTCGGCGTGCGTTGGCGTTGGGCGGCAACCACGGCGCTGGCCTTGCCACGCTTTGCTGGCGGCCAGAAAACCGCACCGCAACTGCAGCGGATGAAATCCGAGGATCTGCTCGCCACGGTATTTCCGGATCAAGTGGCCTGCCTCGAAAATATCGTCGGCGAGCGCCAGATTCCCGATCATCCATTGGTCACCCAGACGCTCAAGGATTGTCTGCACGAAGCGATGGATGTCGATGGCTGGCTCGATGTGCTGCGCGGGCTCGAAAGTGGCGCCATCGGCATTCTCGCGCGCGATCTACCCGCGCCTTCGCCGCTGGCTGCCGAGATTCTCGGCGCGCGACCGTATGCCTTCCTCGATGACGCTCCGCTCGAAGAGCGGCGGACTCAGGCCGTGCAGATGCGCCGCTGGAGCGATCCTGAATCGAGCGATGATCTTGGCGCGCTTGATTCTTCGGCGATTGAAACGGTACGCGAGGAAGCCTGGCCCGATCCGCGCGACAGTGACGAGATGCACGATGTATTGATGAGCATAGGTTTCGTCAGCGCGGATGAAGTGGCCAAGCAGCCGCAGTGGGCGGACTGGCTGGAAAGGCTCGCCGGGCAGCAACGCGCTACCCAACTGTTTGTGGAAAAGTGCTCCAGCCATGGCGCGTCTCAGCCGTCGCCAGAAAGCGCCTTCGTCACGCTTTGGTTTGCCGCAGAGAAGCTGCCGCAGATTCGAATCATTCATCCGACGGCGGTCATGCGGCCTGCGATCGAAGCGCCGGTTGAATATGCCGCTATCGAGTGGACGCGCGAGGATGCCTTGGTCGACCTGTTGCGTGCTCGCATGACTGCGCTCGGACCCGCCACAGTCGCCCGATTGGCCGAGTCGATCGTGATCGCTGCTGCAGAAATCGAGCAATCGCTGGTCACGCTCGAAACCCAGGGCTTTGTCATGCGCGGTCGCTTTAGTCCTGGGGCTGGAGTAGAGGAATGGTGCGAGCGCCATCTTCTTGCGCGCATCCATCGCTACACGCTCAAACGCCTGCGCCGCGAAATTGAGCCGGTAGAAGCGCACGATTTCATGCGCTTTCTTTTCGATTGGCATCGCATCGCAGCGGGTACGCAAGCGCGCGGGCCCGACGCGCTGGCGGGCGTGCTCGCTCAACTGGAAGGGTTTGAATCGGCGGCGGGCGCGTGGGAGACCGAGCTCCTGCCAGCGCGAATGGCCGACTATTCGATTCAATGGCTGGATGAGCAATGCCGCAGTGGACGTATCGTCTGGACACGTTTCGCGAGTGCCGCTTCGGCGAATCGCGACCGCGCCAGCGGCCCATTGCGCAGCACACCGATCCTGATTTTGCCGCGACGCAGCCTGCGCATCTGGACCAATTGGGGAATGGATCAATCGGAGGGCGAAACGCAAACCTCCTCGCGCGCCGAGGCGGTGCTTGATCATCTGCGATCCCGGGGTGCCTCGTTCTTCGATGAGATCGCCGAGGGCACCCACTTGCTCAAGGTTGAGCTTGAGGAAGCGCTCGGCGAATTGGTCAGTCGCGGTCTGATCAACGCTGACAGCTTCGCCGGACTGCGCGCCTTGCTCGTGCCGGCCGCAAAGCGTTCGAAACATGTCCGTCGCACGCGCCGGGCGCATCTGCTGGGCATCGAGGATGCCGGGCGCTGGGCGTTGACGCGGACGTCGCCAGCCGCGACTTCGGCAGATTCGAGTCGCGAAACAAATAAAGAATCAATCGAACATGTCGCACGTACGTTGTTGCGGCGCTACGGGGTGATCTGCTGGCGTCTGCTCGCGCGAGAATCATCCTGGCTACCACCTTGGCGCGAGTTGCTGCAGGTTTATCGACAGCTCGAGTCGCGTGGAGAAATTCGCGGCGGGCGATTCATCGCGGGCCAGTCTGGCGAGCAGTTTGCCTTGCCCGAAGCGATTCCGTTGTTGCGCAAAGCACGCGCACGCCAACGCGATGGCAGCAAGGTCGTGATCGCGGCCAGCGATCCGCTCAATTTGGTCGGTATTTTAAGTTCTGGCCCGCGCGCACCTGCCCTCGTCGGCTCGCGCATCCTCTACATCGATGGCATCGCGCAAGCTGGCTTGATCGGTGGAAAGTGCGTGCGACTTGATGGCCTTGACGCGCCCGTGCCCGCAGACTGGCAGCACGCCTTGGTCTTTCGCGGCCAGCACGGCTTTACTCCAGATACGGAATCGGCGACGCATGAACGAAGCAATATTCAATGAATTTGCCCAGAAGTTTCCGATGTGGCCGGTTTCATCCTTGGCACTGGACAGTGAGCTTGGCTCAACGCCCGCAGCCCTCGATATCCTCTTTCTATGGGGCCGGGACTGTGTGAATTGCGAGATCGCCAAGGCGGCGATCATGGCTGCCAGCGCACGATTCCAGTGGCCCGATGTGCGTTGGCTGCAGACCAATGTCTATGTCGACGCCGAAATGGCAACCCGATTCGGGGTGCACGGTATCCCGGTGTTTTTTGTCTTCCGTCGTGGCAAAAAGCTTGGCCGCATCACCGAGTGGCCGGGCGCTGATGCCTTCGTCACGGCGATCGAGAAACTTCGAGCTCAGAATTCGGATGCGCCGTGAAGCCGCCATGCTGCACATCACGTTTGCACGCTGTGGTCGATGCTTCACAATAGGCGGCTGGCGTTGCGCGAGACGCCAGTATCTCGCGCACCATCGTCAAATTTCCATTCTCAGGAGGCTCCATGATCATCGCCGATGAAGCACTCGAACGCCTGCGTTCCGGCAACCGTCAATTCGTCGCCGAGCTGGGTGGCGGTAACGAGCAAATCGGTGAATCGCGCCGCCGTGAGCTGGTCGAAGGGCAAGAGCCGATCGCCATTATCCTCGGCTGTTCGGATTCACGCGTACCTGCCGAAATTGTCTTCAATCAGGGTTTGGGCGACCTGTTTGTGATTCGCGTCGCCGGCAACGTGGTGGCGCCCTCGCAAATCGACAGTATCGAGTTCTCCGCGGCACGCCACGGCACGCGCCTGGTCGTGGTGCTGGGTCATTCGCAATGTGGCGCGATTCTCGCCACGATCGAGGAACTCAGCCGCAATCCAAGCGAGCAGTCGCGGAGCCTGCGTTCAATCGTCGATCGCGTTCGTCCATCGGTCGAGGCCTTGATGGAAACCGAGATTGCAAAGAATCCGGAAGAACTCGTGCGCCGTGCCGTACGCAACAATATCCGCATGTCGGTCAATCAGCTGCGCCGCGGTTCGGCGGTGCTTGAGCAGCTGATCGAGCACGAAGGGCTGCGTATCATCGGCGCCGAATATTCGCTGGAAACCGGGGTCGTTGAGTTTCTTGATCATTGAGCCGGGTGATTGACGATTGCCGATCCGCCAGCATGGCTTCAGATCGGGTAAACACACAGCGTGGAGAATGCAGGGACTGACCTGGAGCGGGGAGCCGCATGCTTGAGTCCGACACGAATTCAGAATCCAGCGCCGATCGGCCAGCCGAGCTGAGCAATACACTCGCTGGTTTCTATCGGCGCGTGCGTGAGGCGAGTGTCGGCTTGATCGATGGTCTCGCTGTTGAAGACACCGTCGCGCAATCGATGCCTGATACCAGTCCGAGCAAGTGGCATCTCGCACACACGACCTGGTTTTTCGAGCAATTTTTGCTCGGCCGCGATTCCAGCTATCGGCCTTTCAATGCCGACTGGTTGTTCCTGTTCAATTCCTACTATCAATCGGTCGGGCCAATGCACGCGCGCCCGCAGCGCGGGTTGCTGACCCGGCCTACGCTGGCCGAAGTGCTTGCCTATCGCGCGTGCGTGGATGAGCGCATGGCGAGTCTGCTTGATCGCAGCGACGATGTTGAATTGGCATCATTGGTGATTCTTGGTCTGAACCATGAGCAGCAACATCAGGAGTTGTTGCTCACCGACATCAAGCATCTGTTCTCGCTGAATCCGCTGCAGCCGATCTATCGAGAATCACCAATTGCGCTCTCCAGCCACGCAACGCCACTCAGTTTCATGGCTGGAGAGGAGGGCATCGTGCTGATCGGTCATACCGGGGATGATTTCTCCTTTGATTGTGAGACGCCGCAGCACCGCGCGCTGCTGCAGCCACATGCGCTGGCCAATCGTCCGGTCAGCAACGCCGAATTTGCCGATTTCATTCGTGATGGCGGCTATCGCACGCCAACCCTTTGGATGAGCGAAGGCTGGCGGACCGTTTGCGAGCAGAGCTGGGCGCATCCGCTCTACTGGTCGGATTCACTCGATAGCGAATTCACGCTCGCCGGTCTGCAGGCGATCGACCCGAACGCACCCGTCAACCACGTCAGCTTTTTTGAAGCCGACGCGTTCGCGCGCTGGGCGGGTGCGCGCCTGCCCACCGAGATGGAATGGGAGTCCGCTGCGCGCAATCTGGATCCGCTGAAAGGAAATTTCGTGGAAAGCGGTCTTTTGCGTCCTTCTGCCGCAACCAGCAGTGAAGGTTTGCAGCAGATGTTTGGTGATGTCTGGGAGTGGACGGCGAGCCCTTACGTCAACTACCCGGGCTATCAGGCGCCTAGTGGCGCGCTGGGCGAATACAACGGCAAGTTCATGTGTGGTCAGTATGTGTTGCGAGGAGGCTCCTGTGTGACCCCTGGCGGACATGTTCGAGCAAGTTATAGGAACTTCTTCACCCCGGCTGATCGCTGGCAATTCATGGGATTCCGACTCGGAAAGGATCGATGACCTCACCTTGCACCGCACAACCCAGCATCGAACTCACCGATGCGGATGAATTCGCCCGCGATATTCACGACGGGCTGGGCCGCCACCCGAAGCGGCTGGCGTCGAAGTATTTCTATGATGCGAAAGGTTCCGAACTTTTCGAAGCCATCTGCGAGCAACCCGAGTATTACCTCACGCGAACCGAGCTGGGCATTCTTCAGGATCATGCCCCGGCCATCGCCGAGGCGATCGGACCACGCGCGTTGCTGGTCGAATATGGCAGCGGTGCGGGCATCAAGACACGCTTGCTGCTCGATGCCCTGGTTGAGCCAGTCGGTTATGTTCCGGTGGAAATTTCCGTCAGTGCACTCGATGCAAGCGTGGAAAATCTCGCCGAGGAGTTTCCCGAGGTCGACATGCTCCCCGTCAGTGCGGATTTCACCCAGCCGGTTGATCTGCCAAGCCCGCAGCAGACAGCGCGACGTACCGTGGTTTTTTTTCCAGGCTCGACGCTCGGCAACTTTGAGCAATTCGAGGCAATCCGCCTGCTGCGCACAATGTGCATCGAGATGGGTCCCAAAGGTGCGGCGATCGTCGGCATCGATCTGAAGAAGGATTCGGCGATCCTCGAAGCGGCTTACAACGATGCCGCCGGAGTCACTCGGGATTTCACCCTCAATCTGCTGACGCGTATCAATCGTGAGCTTGGTGCGGATTTTGATCTCTCACAATTCCGCCATCGCGCCCGCTACAACGCACTGGCTGGCCGCATCGAGACGCATATCGTCAGCGCCGTCGATCAGACCGTGCGCGTTGGCGATCAGACGGTGTCGTTTGTGGCTGATGAAGCGATGCTCGTCGAGTACAGCTGCAAGTACTCGCACGAGGATTTTGCCGCAATGGCTGCGAAAGCGGGTCTGCGCGTGGTGCAGACATGGATGGATCCAGAGCATTGGTTTGCGGTGCAGATGCTTGAGCGAGCCTGATCGTCAGTCGAGTCAATTTCCGCGACTCCCTTTAGCGACGGCGTCCGTACCAGAGACCCAGCTGATTGCGCGATTTCAACATGGCGCGTCCGCGCCAGGCGAAGCGCAGCATGGTGCGCAGATGTTCGCCGATCGAATAAGTGCGCAGCTTGCGCGCAGATGTGAGCACTGAATCGCGAAGGATGACGAATCGGCCATGCTTGGCGAGCGCGCGACTCATCGCCACATCTTCCCCGGCGTACCAAGTTTCATCGAACCCACCGACCACATCGAACGATTCACGTACAACAAAAAGAAAGCAGCCCGGCGCGATTCGAGTGACTCGAAACAGCCAGCAGAAGAATCGCTGAGCGATTCGCTCTGTCCAGGAGATCGGCTCCTCAAGATGCACCGCGCAACCGCCACCAATCACACCCGCAGCGATTGACTGCTGCATCGCCTCGATGACAGCCGCGTTGATGAGCGTGTCGGCATCCACGAAAACCAACGTTTCCCCGCGTGCGATGGCTGCGCCAGCATTTCGTGAAGCGGCAATATGGCGATGATCAACCTCGATGACGATCGCGCCGGCTCGTCGGGCGATGGCCGCCGTCGCGTCTGTGGACGCATCAACCACAACGATGATCTCGCTTTCCATCGCGACCGCTGAGGCGCTCGATATCAGCGCATCCAGCGTCGACGCAATCAGGCGCTCTTCGTCATGAGCCGGAACGATGAAAGAGATCATGCAAGCATGGTGACATGGCGCGCGCCGGAATCCGACCGATGAGTTCGCCGCTATGGGTTCGGGCCCTTCGTTTAGAAGTAATTGCGACTGACAGAATCTCGCTTTCGATCCGGCGCTCATGCTCAATCCCGCACGCCACAGCGAGCTTGGACGCGTTGAAGCTTGCATGGCCTGAACTTTCTCGTCGCCTGATCAGCGTGGGTTTAAGTCAATCTGCTGACGCAACTGCTCTTCCTTCTCGCGTAGCTCAGGCGTGAACGCTTCGCCGAAATCCTCGGCGTCAAACAGCTGACGGATTTCAATATGGGTATCT